>JAMPEL010000071.1 GCA_023665185.1 Roseburia sp. | reverse complement strand
AAAATTTTGTGCGCCTTGAAAATAAATTTTGTTCACCTTGCGCAAAAAATCGGTGTGCCTTGGAAATAAATTTTCAGTACCTTGTAATTTTGACTTTTTGTGGGCTTTTGGGTGGAAAAGGTGTGTTTTGAGGGGATTTTGTATATCTTTTAGCCGTATGGATTGTTCTATTTGTCCACTCTGTTTTCGAGACTCAAAAACCTCCGTAGAATCGTGTTTTTGCAATCTCGGCGGAGTTCGGTCCATTTTGAGGCGATTCTACGGAGGTCGATTTTAACATGTCAAATTGTCGGCTATTTGGTGTTTTATTGATGTTTTTGACAGAACCTCCATCGGAAGACGATACTTCCTCTTAGAGGAGAAGCCTGATTACTGTGCTCGTTAAGAAGCCAACAGATTGGTGAACAAGGTATACAGTCCCCCCCCTCTAACCTAAAATCTTGCTTGTGAAGACTTAAATCTGGCTCAGATTTATAGTAAACAAAATAAATCACTTGAAATGCCGGACAAACCAATTTTTTTTCGTAGTTTTGCGTTATCTATACCCGTTTTGATGATATGATTATAGAGAGAACTCAAAGTGCTGATGGTGGATATAGAAAAATGCCTGTCAGACAAATAAACATACCCGAAGAGCCGGCAAGAATGGCTCTCGTTTCTTATTTACAGTATGAGGTATTTGATTGTTCAGTTACAGTTGGAAAATAAGTTTTGAGTCTAAAAGGCTGCGACATGATACAGTGGGCAAATAGATAAAGAGCAAGATTGTCAATATGGCAGAAAAAAACAGATATGGTCAATATTTTACCATAGGTCTGATAGCAGATTTTATGGTGTCTCTAATAACACATTCAAAAGATAGTAAGGTGTTAGAGCCTTCATGTGGTAAAGGTGTGTTTTTAGATTGCCTTGTAAATGGCGGATATACAAATATATCTGCCTATGAAATTGATACTACTTTGGGTGCAAAATATAATTTCATTAAGTTCGCAAGTTTTCTTTCTGTTCCTACATCTGATAAGTATAATGTTGTCATTGGTAATCCTCCATATATCAGATGGAAAAATATAGAACCGGAACTTAAGCAGGAGTTAGAAAATAATCTGTTATGGAATCGTTATTTCAACAGCCTGTGTGATTATTTATTTATATTCATCTTGAAAAGTATAGAGCATTTAGAGGAAAATGGAGAGTTGATTTTTATATGTACGGAATATTGGATGAATACTACACATTCTGCTACACTTAGAAATTATATGTGTGCAAATGGATATTTTACAGAAATATATCAGTTTAAAGAAACGCCACTATTTGAAAAGGTGACAGCCTCATTTGTCATTTTCAGATTTGTGAAGTCTAAGCAGAAAAAATCAACAATTAAACTTTACAATTACAATAAGAACAAGGAATTGCCTACAAAAAAAGAACTTGACACAAGAAGCTGTTTTTATGAAGAAACAATACCTCACTTCAAGGAAAACGGCAGATGGATTCTTGCATCGCAAAAGATGCAGGATAAATTGAATAAGTTTGAAAATGGATGCTTAAAAATAAGTTCTTCTTTATTTGATAGGGAGTTGCATAAAATCGGGGATTATTGTGATATTGGTAATGGAATGGTGTCTGGATTAGATGCTGCATTTCAGATAAGTGAGACATCAGTTCTTAATGCCGATGAGACTAAAGCGTTGATTGACGTATTCAAGGCGAAGGATTTAGGAGTATATAAAAACAAAAGCGTCACTAAGTATGTCTTTATACAAGAAGGGATAAGTGTTGAAGATTTTGAGAAAAAATATCCTCATTTTGCAACGCATTTTGAGCCTAATATCGAAAAATTGAATGCAAGGTATAGTTACAATAGGAATATACCATATTGGGAATTTGTTTTTCCCCGAAATCAAAAATTGTTTGAGAGGGATGAAGCAAGAATTTTTGTTCCTTGCAAAGAGCGTATATCAAATAAGAATTACTTTAGATTTTGTTATGCGTCATCAAGAGTTTATCCGACTCAAGATGTAACAGCTATATTCAGAAAGAGGAACTGCAAAGAATCTTTAGAGTATATCTTGGCATATCTTAATAACGATCGTGTTTTCAACTGGTTGGGGCTCAATGGGATTGTTAAAGGCGCTATTGTTGAATTTTCTGAAGCTCCAATTGCGAGTATTCCTTTTAGACCAATTGATTGGGAAAATCCCAATGAGGTGTCCGTTCATGATGAAATTACTAAGGAAGTTCAGGAATATATAAAAGACGAAATACAAGAACATATAGAAAATATACATATCTTATTTAATAAATTATTCCATGAGTAGAGTAGATTTTAATGGCTTATTGATTGACATGATGAATCAAATAGTTGACAGGCCCAATAAAGCGTCTTTGGGTACATTGTCAGGTCATGCAGCTGGAGAGCCTTTTGAGAAAAGTGTTTATCATAAGTTGCAAGAGATGTATCCCAAAAGAATATTCAAACAATACGAATACTTGAACGACTTGTATCTGCGTAATCCTAAACATATCACTGTAGAACAAAGGTATGCTCTTTTGGAATCTCCTACTGCTTTATTCTTACTTAGTAGAGGCGATAAGGCGACTAAAGAATGGTCTCCTACAAGCGTTTTTGAAGAAAAACAAAATGATACGGCTGATATTATTTATTGTGAAAAAGGTTTCTATGACCTTATTGATGTCAAAACAAGAAATAAAAGTAAAACAGCAATGCCACCTAACATTATCTCTGCTTACAAGTTAGCAAAAATGTGTGCCTTGATGATTGATAATGAAGAATATAACAATATAAATATTGATTATATTGAAATTGATTGGTTAGAGGAGGGTGGAAAATTGAGATGTGTAGATGCGCATCATGGCGATTTGTTCAAGGCGCATCCTGAAAATTTATATATAAATTGGGCGGCTGCTATGCAGGTGCAATTTCATGTCTGTGATTTAGACCAATCATGGCAAGGAAGTCGGGAAGAATGGGCAATACACTATCTTAAGGTGTTTGTAGAAAGTGCAAAAGCCAGATGCCAGAAAATGATGGATACTTATGTTATTCCATTCATGAAATACATTAGATGATCCATTATCAATGAATTCTCATTTGATTTGAATAAATTTTTTGTCTAATTTTGCGAGCTGATCAGATTCAAAATAAAATATAGATATTATGCTAATATATAATACCACATTCCATGTGAGCAATGACGATGCCCGGAACTTCGTCATATTTATGAATGAGATGTATATTCCGGAGGCAGTGAAGTCGGGAGAGTTGAAAAATGCCCGTTTGGCAAGAATCATAAGTCATAAAGACGAGGATTCGGAATGCTTTTCCGTGCAGTTTGAGACAGAAGACTCTGCTTCGCTCCATAAATGGTATGCCTCTGTGGGAGCCTCGCTGAACGAGAATATGCTGAAAGCCTTTAAGAATAAGGTGGTGGGTTTCCCTACCTTAATGGAGGTAATTATGGAGTAATTCGGGATATATGAACAGAATAAAGCAGGAGAAGATTATACTCGGAATAGACCCGGGAACCAATGTTATGGGCTATGGCCTGCTGCGAGTAGTGGGAAACAAGGCGGATATGATAGCAATGGGAGTAATAGAACTGCACAAATATGCTGACCATTATCTCCGTTTGGGACGCATCTTCGAGCGGGTAACGAGTATTATTGACTCCTATCATCCTGATGAACTTGCAATTGAGGCTCCGTTTTTTGGAAAAAATGTACAATCGATGCTGAAACTCGGACGGGCGCAGGGAGTGGCTATAGCCGCTGCTATAGAGCGCGACATGCCTATTACGGAATATGAGCCGCGAAAAATAAAGGTGGCGATTACCGGCAATGGTGCGGCATCAAAAGAACAGGTTGCCGGAATGCTGAAAAGAATGCTGAAGATACCGGAGGAACTGATGAGCGGACAGATGGATGCCACGGACGCACTCGGTGCGGCATATTGCCACTTTATACAGATGGGGCGACCTGTTGCGGAGCATTCATTCTCATCATGGAAGGATTTTATAAATAAGAATGCGGACAAAGTACATAAATAATTGTGATATATCGGAATAAAGGTATAACTTTGCCAAGTTAAAAATAGATTGACAGAAATTTGACAGAAATGACAGAACAAAAGCCGCTTATGCCTTCAAGGGCATACGCTACGGAATACGGTACGTTTTTAGGAATTGCATGGGTTGTTGTCTTTGCGCTGTATGTATATGGAGTATGTAATATGGAGCCATTGTCCATGCTTATGGCAAGTGTCGGTATCTGTATGTTGCCTTTTGTAGCATTCTACTTTGCATGGCGTTACAAGCAGCATCTCGAACCGGGAAGCAAACTGCCGTTCTTTTCCGCATGGATATTCTCTTTAATGATGTTCGTGTATGCCAGTCTGTTTACCGGAGCTGCCGAGTATGTCTATTTCGCTTATATGGATGATGGAGCGTTGCTCGGACAATTCTACTCTGTGATTGATACTGGAGAGACAAAGGATTTGTATGGACGCATGGGGCAGTCGGACTTGTGGACTGTTATCAAGGACACTTTGGACAGCATGTCAAAGCTTTCTCCTTTGGACATGGCACTGATGTTGTTCAACCAAAACATATTCGTGTCGTTCATATTGAGTGTGCCCACTGCTTTTGTGGCGTCAATGAAGTCGAAAAATAGATAAAGATAAGGAGAAACCGGAGGACAGAAAGAACTCCGGGCAACAAAATAATAATGCAAAATGGATATATCTGTTGTCATACCATTGTATAATGAGGAAGAGTCGCTTCCTGAACTTCATGCGTGGATTAAGCGTGTGATGGAACAGCATAGATTCAGTTATGAGATAATATTCGTGAACGACGGCTCAACGGACAAGTCGTGGGAGGTTATTGAGTGTCTGAGTAAGGAGAACCCGGAAGTACACGGAATCAAGTTCCGCCGCAACTACGGAAAGAGTCCGGCTTTGTTTCACGGGTTCGAACATGCGGAGGGCAATGTGGTCATCACTATGGATGCCGACTTGCAGGACAGTCCGGACGAGATTCCCGAACTTTACCGCATGATTACGGAAGATGGCTATGACCTTGTCAGCGGATATAAGCAGAAAAGATATGACCCACTCTCAAAAACTATACCTACAAAACTCTTTAATGCTACGGCGCGCAAGGTGTCGGGCATTAAGAATCTGCACGATTTCAATTGCGGACTGAAAGCTTATAGAAAGGAAGTTGTGAAGAATATAGAGGTATATGGCGAGATGCACAGATATATTCCTTTCCTTGCGAAGAATGCCGGATTCTCCAAAATAGGAGAAAAGGTGGTGCATCATCAGGCAAGGAAGTATGGAAAAACAAAGTTTGGGCTTGACCGTTTCGTGAACGGTTATCTTGATTTGATTTCATTGTGGTTCCTTTCCACCTATGGAGTGCAGCCGATGCATGTGTTTGGGCTGGCGGGTACGCTGATGTTCATAATAGGTTTGGTTGCAGCTATATGTGTCGGCGCGCTCAAACTTTACGCATTGTATAACGGAGGCGACTATACACTCGTTACGGACTCTCCGTATTTCTATATTGCCCTGACTATGATGATTCTTGGTACCCAGCTGTTTGTCGGCGGATTTGTGGCGGAGCTTATCAGCCGAAATTCTCAGGAACGAAATAAGTATCAGGTGGAGAAGACTATCTGACGTTGTGGCTAACAATTAATTATTCCGAAATGCTTGTTCATCAAAAAAATATCCGCAGGGCTGTAATATATGCAGTCCTGCTCATTGTATCTGTTCCGCCAATTGTCGGGATAGGCTCATGTTCTTCCAACAACTGCCCCCTTGAGAATTTTGTGGGATGCAATATATGGTTCTACGACAGTGAGGGAAGCCCCATTACTTATACGGGAGAGATTACGGTGACGACACTTCTGCCGGGCAATAAGCTTGTGTACACATATCGGAAGCTGGGAGAACAGACCGTGGTGAAGGACTGGAGGGATGAGGCTTTGGTGGAACTCGGATATACGGAGACTGTCAGTGAGACACGGCGCGACACTATACTTGTGAATAAGGCTGTCTCACGCGATAATATAGAGGTAGGGCTTGCATATTTCCAGAAATGTGATACGCTTATCTTCAGTTATTCCGAGATAACCTCATCCGATACAATTAGAATTATGCATGATAGCTATCCGCATGTGGATTTGCCGGAATGTGGTGCCTATCGTTTTCATACTTTGACGGGAGTTACGTCTACCGAAGCAGGAATAGACCATGTGGAAATAGTTAATCCGACTGTAAATTATGAGGGTAATGAGAATATCAGAATATATTTCAATGGTGTGGCGGAATAAGAAAATTGTTTTGGCTGCGGCTTTGTTTTTGTGTGGCACGGGTGTCCGGGCGCAAGAAAACAATGTCGGAGAGCCACAGAAGCCGACCAAATATGTGGCACTTGAAGTGGAGGAACCGAAACTTTTGCTGTTTCAGGGCTTTACCCTTTCGGCTGATGTGTTCGGACCGTTGATGTATGCTTTTTCCGATTATGGAAACATCGAGGCGGCACTGCGACTTAATCTGAAGAACACCTATTTCCCGATAGTCGAGGCGGGGTATGGAATCTGTGACAAAACCGATTTGAATACTTATATAAAGTATAAGACCTCGGCGCCATATTTTAGAATCGGATGTGATGTCAATTTGCTGAAAGACAAATTCCAAGATAACAGGTTGTTTGTCGGACTGCGTTATGGCTTGTCGAATTTCAGTTATGATATATCCGGCCCGGATATGAGAGACCCTATATATGGAGGTGCCGAACCTTTTGGTTTTGACGGAATAAACACCACAAGCCAATGGGTGGAGATAGTCTTGGGTGTCCAAGTCAAGGTGTGGAGTAATTTTCACATGGGATGGAGCGTGAGATTCAAGAGTGAGATGAGCACAAAGGAAAGCCTGTATGCCAAACCTTATTATATTCCAGGATATGGAACTACCACTGGAGGAACAGTATGGGGAGGAACTTATAATCTCATTTTCGACCTTAACTGGGGAAAGAAAAAAGGCAAGGTGAGTGCCACTCCGGTTAATGTGGAGGTGAGGGACATTCTTCCTGATGATGCAAATACGGAAAAGAGTGCGGACGGTGACAGTGCTGACGGCATATAGTCATTAGGTTCGTGACTTTTTCTTCAGAGATTGCCCGGCTGATGGTCGGGCATGTTTGTGTTCCGGTAGCTTGACTCCGGAGTGGATAATCGAAAAAAGAAAAAAAGAATGCTGACAATTACGGAAAATGTTCTTCTCGGACTGGCACTTGCTATGGATTGCTTTACTGTTTGCTTTGCCACAGGAATGATGCTGAAGAAAGCGGACTATAAGTGTGTGACGTTGATGGCTTTTATGTTCGGACTTTTTCAGGCTGTCATGCCGGTTGTAGGCTGGGGAAGCGTAGTGCTGTTGGGCAAATATATCGAAAGTTTTGATCATTGGATAGCTTTTGCCCTTCTTGCCGGTATTGGAGGTAAGATGTTATGGGACGGTTTACAACCGGAGAAGCAGTATATGTTCAATCCTCGCAATTTCTGGGTTGTGATGACATTGGCTGTGGCGACAAGCATTGATGCGTTGGCCGTGGGTGTCTCTTTTGTCTGCATGGGAATGAGTGCGGTCGGTCTTGTCGTGCAGCCTGTGGTTGTCATTGGACTTATATCTTTGGCAATGTCGTATATAGGATATACGATAGGACTTTATATAGGCAGGAAATTCAAGTTTCCGGCAGAAATTGTCGGAGGAGCCATTCTCGTTCTTATCGGAATGAAAGTGCTTGCCGAGCATTTGAGCCGGTGATGAGTATAACTTAAAAAAAAGAATCTATGGAACAGAACAAAAAAAATGTGGAAAGCGGACGCAAACGGAAATGGTGGCATATCCCTTTTATTCTCCTTTTGTGCATAGGCACCGTCTATGTGGCGCGTACAAACTCTGCTAAAAGCGGAGCGGAGGCGGGTGCTGTCGGCGAGGCATGGACACAAAAGATGATGCAAAGATGTGAGGGTACTATTTTCGGTACAATCTATCACATTACGTATGAGCATGACTGTGATTTGGCTGACAGTGTGTTGGCGGTGTTGAACGAGGTGGACAACTCTCTGTCGCCTTTTAATAAAAAGTCGGTCATTACGGCAGTGAACAACAATCAGGATGTGGCGGTAGACGGACATTTCGTCAAAGTCTTCACGCTTGCGCAAGCAATATCGGAGGACACAGGCGGGGCTTTCGACATCACTGTGGCACCTCTTGTCAATGCGTGGGGATTCGGCTTCAAGAACAGTGAGGGTGTGAGCGATGCCATGATTGACAGCCTGAGAGGCATTGTCGGAATGGAGAAAGTAAGGCTGGAGAACGGAAAGGTGATAAAAAAGATGCCTCAAAGTATGCTCGATTGCAGTGCTATTGCAAAAGGATACGGAGTGGATGCCGTGGGAGAATATCTTGAAGGCAAAGGCATAAAGAACTATATGGTGGAAATCGGAGGCGAAGTGAGGGTGAGAGGTTGTAATCCTCACGGTATGTTCTGGAAGATAGGCATCACCAAGCCCGAGGACGATTCTTTGTGTATGCAGAATGATATTCAGCAAATTCTGAGAATCACGGACGCTTCGATGGCTACGTCCGGCAACTATCGCAATTTCTATATCAAGGACAATAAGCGGTATGCCCATACAATCGACCCTCGTACCGGCTATCCTGTGCAGCACAGCATTCTCTCATCAACGGTCATTGCCGATGATTGTGCGGTGGCAGACGCTTATGCCACATCCTTTATGGTGCTGGGACTGGACGAGGCGAAAAAGGTGCTTGAGCGGCACAAAGAACTTAAAGCGTTTTTTATTTACGCTGTCGGTGAGGACAGAACGGCTGAATGGTATTCGCCGTCGCTTGAGGAACTTTTTGATAAATGACAGATAGTATAAGGTGATAAGTATAAGGCTTGTCACCTTATATTTTTTATGGTTTGTCCGACATTTCGAGTGATTTATCTTGTTTTTATAGAATTGAGTCTTGATGTAGGCAATGTTTTTGCTGATGGATTTGACAGGTTGCTTGTTTTTTTGTAAGTATGCTTTTTACAGATGTTTTTTTGTGTTTGGACAGACCTTTTTGACTTTTTGTAAGTGTGTTTTTGTGTATTCTGACAGACTCTTCTACATTTTTATACAGACTCCTCCGTCACTTCGTGACACCTCCCCTAACTTAGGGTAGGAGCTATATACCTTGTCAATCAATATGTTAGTCTCTCTGTTAACTCGGTAATCAGGTTCCTCCCCTAAGTTAGGGGAGGTGTCACGAAGTGACGGAGGAGTCTGTCAAAAATATCTGCAAAACCTCAAACAGTGTGACATTTTGATATGTTAAAACCAATCTCCGTAGAATCGCCTTGAAATGAACCGGACTCCGCCGAGGTTGCAAAAACGCGATTCTACGGAGGTTTTTGAGACTCGAAAAACGAGTGGACAAAAAGAACAATCCGACCGACTAAAGGATTCATAAATTCGACTCCAAAAGCACCATTTCCACCCAAAAGTCCAACAAAACCCAAAATTACAAGGTGCTGAAAATTTTTTTACAAGGCGCACCGATTTTTTTCGCAAGGTGAACGAAATTTATTTTCAAGGCGCACAAAATTTTCAAAGCCTGTTTTTCGGCCCAAAATCGGGTATTTTCCAAAATCATTTCCTCAAAAAGACAGCAACCGAGTTTTCCATGCTCCAAAAAACAAAAATGGATTTTGAACCCGGAAAAAGACATTTTTAAGACAAAATTTTCGTAACTTGCTGATTATCAATACATCCTATTTTGACTCAAACCATGCGTTCTGCGTCAAAAACCGCATAGTTTTTGCTGAAAATATATTCTACTGATTATCAGTTGTTTATCAACAAAACATCCGAAAATCAAGCATCGAGTCAAAGTCGATAGCCGCCCAAAACGTTAAAATTCACCTTCTGTCCAAAGTGACATAATGTCAAAACATCCCTTGCCCGCATACTGTTTGTCTGACAATATGTGCGGCAGAGCGATTCGGGCTTGAGACTTATGTTTATAGAGCACATACAAGCGATGCAATAGATGTATGGAGACGCTGCAATATATTTTACAAGGGATATACCCACAGTGTATCGCGCATCATTCGAAATGTCGGATGAACCTTATTTTTCAAATCCACAGCGTAAAAATCCCAAAGCTACAGTGCAGTTTTTTCTTTGCAGTATGGACAAAAGGAAACCTGTAACGGAGTACCTAATTATATAGGTATAGAACAAACTTGCGAAAACAGCAAACGTTGTGCTTTATTCTAAGGTTTGTCCCGAACAGAGGTGTGGCATATATTTAAAGAAATATTTATGCATGGGGATTTCTAAACTTGTTTTTTTTATGCGGATAATCTACCGTTTTGTAATATGAAATGAGAAATATTTGAAGAAAAAGAAGAAAAATTTGCAAAGTGTCAAAATATTTACATATCTTTACAGCGACTAATAACATTTTAAAAACTTGTCTTTTATGAGAAAAACATTTACTTATCTAAGTTGCATGTTGCTTCTTTTTGTATTTGATGTAATAGATATAAATGCTCAGATACCTGATTCTGTTTTTGTATTTAGCTCATCGGAAGAGGATGACGAGGAGGAAATAGATTGGACTTATGCTCATACTTTTACCATTACAAATGCTGGATCTAGTGCTGGTTCATACCATCCAATGTCTGCTGAAAGTTTTGGCATTGTTTGCGAATATACAACGGGTGGTACAGTTTTGCCGTGGACTGTGAATAAGGATATGTTATTAACTGCTCAACAGACAGAATTCTGGAAGAAAGGGGTGGATATAAAACTGACTCCTAATTTTCTTGCGTATGATTGTAAAAAAATGACTTTTCGTGCGATTGATCATCCGGGTAATGGATTAACACCTACAAACTTAATTTTTTGTTGGGTTATGTCTAAACGTATTTATTATTGCTGTTTGAATTTCCGAGATATAATTTACAAAGAAAATGATGGGGTGTATTATGCCAATTTTGTTTTTGATGTATATAATAATCCGTATGGCGTGTTATATTATGACTTATAATAAAGATATATAGTATTAACTAATAAAACTAGCTATTTATGAGAAAAACATTTACTTATCTAAGTATGTTGCTGGTAGCGATGTTCTCAGGATTTGCGAGAATGTCTGCTCAAACCAGTTTTGACGTGAAGTGCGAGCAGTATCCGACTGTGGACTATTCTACTGTGGATGTGAAGCTCAGTTATGAGGAGGTGGCAAAGGCTGCCGGATATGAGTCGGCTGCGGCAATGCAGGAGGCTATAGGTGCCGTAGTAAACCAAAACTCGTCGGAAAGTACGTCTATGTTTTGGTGTAATGATTCCACACAGACTTTGTCAAATTGGAATACACAAGGTAGTGTAGGCGGATTCTGGCTTTCTGCCGATGGTTCTGTTGTACCTTGGGGAAATGATAATTCGGTAGACTACAAGTCTTATTTCTACACTTCGCTTGCTACTGATGTAGATGCGGACGAGTTTGTTTATAGCATAGGTCAGTTCCCTGACAGATGCGTGGGCGGAACGACTTATACCGCAACTATTTATTTGAAGAACGGTGAGAACACTGTTACATTCAACATTGAGCTTGCTGTTAAGAAGCCGATTGAGCTTCCGGAGGCTACAAATGCCATTTCAAAGCTTAATGTGATTGGTTCGACTGATGTTACTGCTGAAATCACATACCGTGTCGGTACTGACTTTAGCGTGAACATTGCCGACATCGTGGCTTTGGCAGGCGTTGAGCCATCTGAACTTTCTCCGGTTATCGAGCAGATGCTTATGGCTTGGAACTTTGACGAAACAGCTATAGAGGGCGACTGCAAGACTGATACATTGATGAAGTACACTCAGGATTATGAATTCTATTTCTATGTAGGCGATGATGAGACAAATGTGGCTACTGCTACTACATCTGACTTGGGCGACTTGTGGAGCGTTTCTGATGTATGGTTTGATGAGGAGAGTCAATCCCTTGTGGCTTCTGTTTATCCGGGTAATGTAGAGACTGGTAATAAGTTCACTACTGTTCTGTATGTGGTATATGGTGACAAGGCTCATCAGATAAACCTTACAGTGAAAGTGGTTGAGCCGACAATTGTAAAGCCTACGGAGTATGAGAAAGTGGGCGAGATGGAGCTGACGCTTGAGCGTAATAAGGATTTGGGCTATGTGGTTACATCAAACACTATTGATGTGGCGGCTATCGCAGAGACTCTTGGTTGTGCTCCGAGTGAGATGGTATTCATGGCTCTAAATGAAGATGGTGGTGTGGATGATGAATACACAGCCACTCCTTATCCAGGCTTTTGGATGGATAAGGATGGTATTATTGGTTCATGGGGCGATTCTGATTTAGCTTGGTTCGCTTGCTTTGACTATTCTGCGTCTACTATTGACATAGGCCACATGCCGGATGTATTTAAAGGTGTTGAGGGTGAGGCTTGCACAGGTTCTCTTTATTTGGTCAACGGCAACAAGCTGTATGAGATAAAGACTACTCTCAATATTGAAGTTGAGAATCTTGGTGAGGAACCTTATGAGCCAATCTACGATCCTGCATTGTGGACAAATGTGGCAACAGAGAAGCTGAATATAAAGATTATTCCTTCGTCAAATTTCACTGATAGCTATATGCAGACTGATTTGGACGTTGCTCATATCTATGAACTTATTGCAGATGACCACAAGAGTGCAATTACTCTTTATGCTTGGGCAAATGAGGATAAGGAACTTCCTGAATCATACACATGTACTCCGTATCCGGGATATTGGATGTCGGCAGACGGTAAGTATGCCGCAAGTTATTCTAATACATGTGCATTCGGCTTCTCTTATGTGTACTCAACGGGTATTGTGACTTGGTATCAGTTCCCTAACGAAAGACAGGTTGGTGAGAAATATGACTCACAGTTCGTTCTTGTAAACCTTGCAACAGGTAAGATGATTACATACGATGTAACAATTTCTTATGTAGACAAGTTGGTTGACAGCGAGACTGTTGGTGAGGAAGACATTTTGGTGGCAGTGAACGATGATGATGAGACTCTGGTTGAAGTAGACTTCACAGCTGCGATGGAAGCACTTGGCATAGAGGATGAGTCATTGCTTGAAAGCGTTGATTGGAAGGCTATAACTTCTGATGGCGAATATACAACAGAGGCATTTGATGATGCCAGTGGATTTGCTTTTGATGCTGACGGTAACTGGCTTGACAATGACGATGAGTCTATTGAAAAGACTGCATTCTACGCTGGTTTCATTCTCGATGGAGAAAAGTATGTGCTGACAGCTTATTCAATGACAGCTTTGGAGGATGGCGAGATGTACACAACTAAGCTTGCGCTTGACTACAACGATCAGCGTTACGTTTACAACTTGAAGCTTGTCAACGATGCTACTTATACTGGTATCAGCAGTGTAGGTGCTGACAATCAGGCTGACAACGGTGTGGTTTACGATTTGAGCGGACGCGTGGTACGCACAAATGCTGCATCAGTTGCAGGTCTTGCTAAGGGTGTATATATCCTTAACGGTAAGAAATATATCGTGAAGTAAGTGATATAGATAACAACTGAGATAAAAAAATGGCGGTGTTCACACCGCCATTTTTTTTGTTTTAAAACCTCCTTTTTTTAGTTTCTGGAGTTTGTGTTCTTTGTTTCGGAAGTTTGTGTTCTTGATTACTCTTGGGAACCATATCTTTACCTTTATGTTTTGAAACATGTAGCGGTACTGTTCCTTTGAGTAAGTCTGCCGGAAGTATTCCTTGTTCCGATATTATTTCTCAGCTGTCACCGGCTTTTCTATTCCGTCCGCAGTAGCGCGCTCTTCCATGTGCTTGATGCGGGCATCCAAGTCTGGATGTGAAGAGAACAGCTGGTTTATTTTGTTCGTTTTCTGTGCGCCCGCCTCTTCCTGCATCTGCTTCAGTCTGCGGAAAGAGAAAGCCATCGACCACGGATTCTTTCCTGCCTTTTTCAAAAAGTCGTATCCGTAGTCATCGGCAGAGCGTTCCTGTTTCTGAGAGTAAGTGGAATTTACCAAAGCCTCGCCCAAGTCGCCTAATTGCGATTCGGTCAAGGCTGCCGCTGTGCCGCCTTTTGAAGACACACCGTCTTTGAGCGCGGAAGTCAGTAATGCGGTACGGAATCCTTTCTTTGAGTCTCTGTGTGCGATGTGTCCCACCTCATGTCCGATAACCCCGAGCAGTTCCTCGTCCGTCATAATATCCATCAGGGAAGAGAATACACGGATGCTGCCGTCAGCACAGGCAAAAGCGTTTACATCAATTACGTTGTACACTTTAAAATTCAAAGGAATGCCGTCAGCCTCTGTCAGCCCCTCTGTCAGTTTGTTGAGACGCACTGTATAAGGACTGTTCTCATCGCAAACCGGATTGTTCTTGTCCATCCAGTCGATGTATTCCTTCACGTAGTTTGCCATCTGCTCGTCAGTCAGAGTCACAGCCTTCGCTACTTTTGCGGCTCCTCCGATAGCTTTAGTCAAGTTGATTTGTGCCATTGCCGGAGTTGTCAGTGCCATGCAGCACAATGCGACAGCACATTTCATCGTTACCTTTCTCATACTATGTAAATAAATTAGAAGTAAATATTGAATGTATATAAAGTATATACAAAATTAGTGGTTTTCCTCAATATCGTGTATCCACATTCCCTGTTTATTTTCTCAATTCGCCGATTCTGCCTGCATTTCTGTCTGTAAACAGCCGCTTTACAGACTTATTTTCTAACTTTGCATTCTTGTTTGTGTATGCTACTTTACAGAAAGGTTATGAATGGAAAGTTGAAGACATTTTTCCGTGTGCTGGCATTCTCTGTCGTGTTGGCAGCTGCCACGTTTGGATATGTATGTTATGAAAAGACGCTTGTCGAGTGGTGGTTGCCAGTGTTGGCATCAGCCATTTTGGCTCTGCTGACACTTCCTTTCTTTTCCGTACATTGGAGGATATTGACAGGGATGAAAGGCGCGGTCAATTATCTCTGTCATTTGTATGTAGTGGGCGGCATTGGTTATTTCCTGTTGTTGGGCGGCAATTTTCTGTTTTCCGCCCCTTCCTCCGCATGTAAGGAAGAAGTGCGTGTGTTGGAGAAAGAGCATCTTGTCAAGAACGTGACGTCCCGTTCCGGACGCCGTTACCGCACTGTTCGCAGAACCATACATTATTATTATCTGACTGTATGTTTTGCAGACGGTACATGTAAGAAAGTGCCGGTTTCACTATCCCTGTACAACCGTTCCCACAAGGATGGTGTCTGCATTTTCACCCTGCAAAGAGGATTGTTGGGATTCCGTGTCATCAAATGAGTCTCCATATCGGTTTGTTTCGTGAAAAACGAAAGCCTTTTTCCTTAAT
>JAMPEL010000070.1 GCA_023665185.1 Roseburia sp. | reverse complement strand
TGTCCTCTTGAAATTCAGGGTTCAAAAACCTCCGTAGAATCGCGTTTTTGCAACCGAGGTTGAGTCCGGTTCATTTTGAGGCGATTCTACGGAGGTGGACTTTAACATATCAAATTGTCAGAGAATTTGGTGTTTTGTTGATGCTTTGAATATATATTGCGCTTTTTTTTGAACGGATTCTTCCGTTACTTTGTGGCGCATTGCCTACATCAAGGCTCAACTCTATAACAAACAAGATGAGTCTCTCGAAATGTCGGGTGAACCTTGATATCTTCGACAAACATATTGATTAAGAATGGAGACTTTACATTATCCCCATTGCTTTCAGTACGTATGGGGTTAGAATTGCGGTAAGTATACCATTGATAGTCAGTCCCAAACTTGCGTAAGCTCCGCATTCATGTCCCCGTTCCATTGCGGCGGAAGTTCCTACCGCATGTGAGGCTGTGCCTAAGGATATTCCCTGTGAATCGGTCATTCCGATTCTTCCGAGCGTGAGAATCCGGAATCCGGCAACTGCGCCGAATATGCCTACGCACACCACTATTGTGGCTGTCAGCGATGGAATTCCGCCTACTGTTTGGGTAACTTCCATAGCGATAGGGGTGGTGACCGATTTTGAGGCGAGCGATAAAATAACCGCCTCGGATGCTCCGAGCATTTTGGCTATGACAACCACAGAACTGATTCCTGTGAGGCATCCTACCAGCTGTGACATGAGAATGGGCATAATCTGTTGCTTGATGGAACTTAGCTGCTTGTAGAGCGGGACACCCAGCGCAACAACTGCCGGCTTGAGCCAGAAGTCAATTTTTGAGCCGCTTACTCTGTATGTCTCGTAATCAATGTCGTTTACTTTCAGAAAAACAATGATGAAAGCAATGCTGACAAGTATAGGATTGAGTATGGCAAGACGCAAGTGGCGCCGGATAAGCTTTGCCAGAAAATATATGCCGAATGTCAGTGTCAGCAGAAAATAGTCGTTAGATAAATAGTCGTGCATGGCTTGTGTCAGATAGTTTGTTCGTGTTCCGTTTCTTGTGTATATTCTTTTGGGTCCGATGCTTTATGGCGCATCGGCTTCTCCTTTGCCTTCATTTCTTTTTTAAGATGGGGCATTTTGATTTTCCAATATCTGCGCATAATCTGGTGTACCCATCCTGTGACGATGAGTACGAGAGCGGTGCTTGCCACTACGGATATTAGGATTGGGAGAAATTCCTTCTTTATGAGGTCGAAATACAGCATCAGCGCCACTCCGGGTGGAACGAAGAAGAATCCCATGTTTTTTACAAGAAAATTGGATAAAGTTTCCACCCATTCCAGTTTTATCCATCCTGCTTTTAATAATGTGGTGAGCAATAGCATTCCTATAATGCTGGAAGGTACCGGTACATTGGTAAGCCAAATGATAAACTCACCTACGGCAAGGCAGCCGATGATGATGGCAAGTTGTCTGAACATATAATATAATGTGTTTGATTGTTGTTCTTGTTTTTGGTTCTTTCAGATTCTCTGATATTTCTTTTCTTCCATTTGGCATAGTCCGATAGTTTGATGCGGAACAGTCGCTTGGAATATTCCAAATGAATGATGTAAGCGTGTTATTGGGATTGTGGCAATCTTATCATTGGCAACTTGTGCTATAAGAATTGTATGGTTAGAATAAAAAATGAAAGCAGTCAGCCTGTAAGCCGGGTTCTGTACTTGAAAAAGACTCTCGTCCGAATCAAGTGTCTGTCATTTATCCACACTGTGAGTCGCCCCACAGCTCAAGCGTTCTACCCTCCGGCTAAGACGGGCAGTCCTCATCGAATCCCTCGTGTTCTGCAAAGAACAAGACAATTCTGCGCCGGTTTACATGAACTTGCAGCTCCCAAGATGCACAGCCGGTTGTGTCGCCACACCGCTGGTAGGCTCTTACCCCACCTTCTCACCCTTACCTGCTAAGGCTCTATGACAATCGGAATGCGAAACCGCCTGATGGCGGTATAGGCATTCAGTTTGCCATAAAGGCAGGCGGTTGTTTTCTTCTGCATTACTCAACCCTCGCGGACTCCTTCTATATTAGGAAGTGGGATGCCCTGTGCTGCCCGGACTTTCCTCTTTCATCCATGATGATGGATGCCAGCGACAGACCGTCTGACTGCTTTCATGAAGCAAAGTTAAGGATTTCTTGTTGAATAGGAGTGAATTTGTATGCCTTTTTATATTTCTGCGTTCTGATTTTGCCTTGCTTGTTTTGTTTTTCCACCTCTTGGAGTGGTATCCGGTTCTTAATCGGGTGGAATGTTGGGAATAAGGAGAACCGACAGACTGTGTGTGAGGGGTGGATATTTGTCGGACATTCCGCAAAGATTCTCAGCATCCGCTTCTTGACCTTACAAGTGTGGTAAGGATGAGCAACACTAACTGCATGGTCGCCTCATCGCCCAGAATGTTTCTCAGCATTGCCAGCATACGGATTTTCTTTTTCTTGACGGCACTTTCAGATATGTTCATGCGTGCTGCCACCTCAGCGTTTTTCAGCCCTTCTCCGAAGCTAAGCTCCAGCACCTGACGCAAATCATCCGGCAGTGAGTCTATTGCCGCGTATAACAAGTCGAGTGTCTCCTGTTCGAGAATGGCATGCAGCATATCGTATGATAAGTCGTCCGATTGTTCCCGGTAGTTGTTGTAGCTTTGGTTCTTGCGGTGCAAGGTGACAATCTTGCTGTACACACATTTGTAAAGAAAAGATTTGAATTGTGCAGGAGAGTCAAATTTGTCGCGTCGGCAGTAAGCCTCAAAGATTGCGTCCTGCACACAATCCTCACCCAAGAATGCGTCATCCTCGCTCAAGTTGTGTAAGGCATACGTCAATAAAGACGGGTAGACTTCGTGGTAGAATCTGTCTATCTGGCCCGCCTTGAACTCTTGTAAAATGTGCGCTTTTATTTGCATTCCTGATATTTTGTTGCTGCAAAGGTAGCGAATAATCCTCAATCGTATTCTTTTTGGCAAAAAAAATAACAATTTGGTGTCCGAAAAGCTATTGGTTGCGTTATTGGCTTAAACGAAATAATATGCATGACAATATAGAGAGGATTGCTCTCCTTATATATAAAAGTATAACGAAGAGTATCAGTAAAACGGAACAACAGGATTTGGAGGCATGGAAAAAGGACTGTGAGGCAAACGACAGGCTTTTCCGTAAAGTCACCAATTTCGACTTTCTGGAAAGGGAATACATCCGGTATAAGTCTGTTCGTACAGAAAAAGCTATGGCGGATATGAAAAGGCGTATTGAGAATGCGAAGCCGGATTTGTATCCAAAAGCGCGCCGGATTAAGCCGTGGCACTGTGTGGCTGCTGCCTTCCTTTTATTGGGAGGTGTCGCCGTCACTTTCCATTATTATGGCCGGACTGGCAGGCATGAGGTGGTGGCGGAAGTGGCAGACAGTCAAATCAGCCACGGAAAGGTTCGGGCTGTGTTGTCTTTTGGCAACGGTGTGTCTGTGGAACTTGGCTCAGACTCCATAAAGAACATGGAAGTCTTCAGCCGGGCAGTACTTGCTTCCCGAAAGATGTACAAGGATATGCCGGAGGATAAGACGGGCGGCAGACATTCTTCTGAGATGCTGGATTTATCCACTCCGCGTGGCGGAGAATTTAAGCTGGTGCTTTCCGACGGGACTGAGGTGTGGCTTAATGCCGAATCGCGTTTGCTGTATCCGGAAACCTTTGAGGGAGGCGAGCGCAGGGTAAGGCTCTATGGCGAGGCTTATTTCAAAGTGGCGAAGGATGCCTCCAAGCCGTTTGTGCTGGAAGGTTCCGGACAAGAGATACGTGTGACTGGAACGGAGTTCAATGTGCATGACTATGCGGATGAGTCTGCCATATACACTACGCTTGTGAGTGGCAGTCTGACAGTGAGGGCCTTGAATGCGGACAAGTGTGACGGACACGCGCTTTTGCCGGGACAGCAGGCTGTTTACGACAGGACAAAGCAGAGTATAGATGTGCAGGATGCAGACACGGATATGGCTGTTTGCTGGAAAAACGGGAAGTTTGTGTTCGATGACCAGACATTGGAGCAGATAATGTGTACGTTGAGTCGGTGGTATGATTTCACATACGAGTTCAAAAGCGAGAAAGTCAGACACACATTGTTTATGGGCAGTGTGCCCCGCTATGGCGACTTTAGCGATGTGGCGCGTATTCTGGAAGCCAGTGGCGGACTGCATTTTGAGATGGACGGAAAGAATGTGAGAGTTTTTAGGAAATAGTTCAGAGTGTGTGTATGAGAACAAAAAACAAGATGCCGAGATTTTTTACGACGCTGGCGGCAGCCTCGTTTTTTTCTGCGACTGTATATGCGCAGTCGCAGAGATATTCGGTGAGTTACGACAAGCAGCCGATAGAGCATGTTTTCAAGAGCTTGCAGGCAAAGACAGGCTATGAGTTTGTATATCAGAAGCAGGTAGTCCGTGATGTCGAATATATCACTGTGAAGTGTGACGGTGTGACTTTTAGCCAGTTGTTGCATAAAGTGATTTCGGAGACTGCGGGTCTTGATTATGAGATTGTAGACAAGACTGTGGTGGTGAAAACTCTTGCAAACCGCAAGCAGGAGGGTGTGAGACGCATGGTAACGGGACATGTGGTTGATGATCATGGCGAGCCTCTTCCGTGGGCTGTCGTGAAGGTCAAGGAGAAAGGTTCCTCCGATGGAACGACTACCGACATGGATGGAGCGTTCAGGCTGGAGGTGAAAAGCTTTCCGGTGACAGTCGAGATTTCCTATCTTGGGTATGACATGGTTACAAAGACTTTCAAGCAGGGCAGTGCGGCAGAGAATGTGCGTATTGTCATGCACGAAAGCCATAATGACATTGACGAGGTGGTGGTTACTGGCTATCAGGTGCTTAACAAACGCAGTCTGACCAGTGCTGTCAGCATGGCGAAAATGGAAGACTTACAGCGTGCCGACATGAGTTCGCTCGACCAAATGCTTGAAGGTAGGATTCCCGATTTGATGGTGACAAACAACTCGGCAGAAGTGGGAGTGGCTCCGAAAATCCGTATCCGTGGCACATCTACATTGATTGGCAACCGCGAGCCTTTGTGGGTTGTGGATGGGATTGTGGTCAATGACCCTGTGCAGATTGAGCCGGAGGTGCTTAATGATCCGGATTATATCAATCGTATAGGAAATGCCATATCGGGTATCAATCCCCAGGATATTGACCGGATAGACGTGCTGAAGGATGCGGCGGCTACGGCAATTTACGGAACGAAGGCTGCCAATGGTGTGATTGTCATTACGACAAAGCGCGGAAGTAAGGGAAAGCCGAAAGTAAGCTACACTATCAGTACTACGATGAAGGTGCGCCCGCGCTACAGTGACAATTCGGTCGATGTCATGTCATCGAAGGAACGCATACAGTTCTCCCGTCAGCTTGCACAGGATCATTATCAATATAATACGAATGCCACTCTGGTGGGGTATGAGAAATTGCAGCAGCAGCTTTATAACGGGTATATCGACTACAATCAGTTTGTGGAGGGGGTCAGCATGGCGGAACAGCAGAATACTGACTGGTTCGGCTTGCTCACACAAGATTCGTGGAGTACGCAACAGACAGCAAGTGTGAGCGGAGGTTCTGACAATAACCGGTATTATGCTTCTATAGGATATACGGACGAGAATGATGTCGTGAAGGCTAACAACAACAAGCGCTACACTTATTCGGTGAAGACGGACAATACTTTCTCCAAATTGCTGACTGCCTCGTTCTCTTTTTCCGGCTATCATAACACGCGCGACTATTATCAGGATGAGATTGCGCCGCTCCAGTATGCTTATACTTCCTCGCGTGCGATTCCCGCATACGATAGTAATGGAAATTACAGCTATTATCAGCGTCGTGTGGACGAGTGGTCGGAGTATGACTATAATATTCTGAATGAGCTGGACAACAGTTACAAGAAGCAGGAAGTCAATTCTATGACTTTTACGGCAAACTTGCAGTTTAAGTTTACTGACTGGCTGAATGCCAATGCCATTCTTTCTATGACGCATCAGACTACAGATATGGAGGGATGGTGGGGAGAGCGTACCAATCATATAGCCCAGTTGCGTGGAACGGAATATGGGGCAGTGATGACCAATTCGCAGAAAGTGTCTTCAACCTGTCCGCAGGGAGGAGAGCTTGACAAGGACAACGTGCGTGACAACAGTTATACGGCGCGTTTCCAGCTCAATGCGAACAAATATTTTGGCGAGGACGAGATGCACAATATAGACGCTGTGTTCGGACTGGAAATTTCTTCTGACAAGTATCAGGGATATTCAACTGTGCAGCGCGGGTATTTTCTGGACAGAGGAAAAAGCTTTGTCTCGGATGTTAATGTGACCGAGTATCCCGGTTATGCTACATGGATGGCGGGAAATGTGCCCTCTGTCATAGATAATCTGACGAATGAGTTTTCTACGTATGCTTCCTTTACGTATGCCTATAAATCTTTGTGGCGCATCAACCTGAACGGACGTATTGACGCTTCAAATAAGTTTGGCGACCGCTCCAACGAGCGTTTCCTGCCTATATGGTCACTTTCAGGAAGCTATGATGTGGGACATTGGATTGACACGGAGTGGATAGACTATATGACGGCAAAGGCCTCATACGGTTTTCAGGGAAATATGCTGGACACGGAAAGTCCTGCCATGACCATACGTAAAGGGTCGATGAGTTCTTATTATAATGAATATACATCGACCGTTGTCAATCATCCGAATCCTGATTTGAAGTGGGAGAAGACCAGTTCTTACAACTTGGGACTTGACATGAGTTTCTTTGATCACCGGTTGGCTGTGGAGGCATCGGTATATTATAAGAAGACCAAAGACGCTTTCATGAACAAGAATGTGTCTACTGTCAATGGAGTCTCCAGTTATGTCATTAATGGAGGCGATGTGACGAATAAAGGATATAGTTTTGATATAACTGCCACTCCTGTCAGGAACAAAAATTTCAGGTGGACTCTTTCCACTACTATATCTAAGGTGATAAACAGTGTCGATTCCAGACCTGACAGCCAGACATACGAGTTGACTGATTTCTTGAATGGTACGGCACTGGTTCAAGGTAAGTCGGTGAATACGTTTTATAGTTACAGGTTCTTGGGACTGAGTCCTATTGATGGCGGTCCGCTGTTTGACGACTATTTTGACAATCCTACGGCATTGGTCGGATTGAGCCGCTATGATGCCTATACTACGGTGCTGGAGGCAAGTGGCAAGCGCGAGGCGGATATTCAAGGCTCTCTTACGAACACTTTCCGATACAAGAACTGGTATGCATCGCTGACGTTGGGCTATTCGTTTGGTGCCAAGACCCGTTTGTTCGCCATGTATGGCAGTGCGGCTTCTGGTGGCGCGTATGGTTCGGAGATATATCCTGAAAAGAATTACAGCCGTGATTATCTTAATGCCTGGCGTTCTCCGGGCGATGAGAAATACACCAATATTCCGGCTCTTATCGGTTATAGCAGTGATGCTTATACGAAGTATTCGTCTGTATGGACCAGTTTGGGAGACTATGAGGATGATGTTTATCCTATCGCAAACAGTTATTGGGACATGTATGATTACTCTAATATCAGGGTGGTCAGTGCTGATTACCTGAAATTGCAGAGTGTGAGTCTTACCTACGAATTGGATAAGAAACAGCTCGACAGGATTGGTTTCAGCCGTGTGGCTTTGACTTTGGCAGGATATAATCTGTTTACAATTTGTGACCCTGCATTGAAAGGGCAGACTCCTACACAGGGCGGTTTCTCCACAATCCAACTGTCTGACCGTCCGAGTTTCTCATTTACATTGAGTGTTCAATTTTAATATCAATCGTATAAGGAATGTTTATGGATAATATATATATAAATAGGATAGGTGACAGACTGAGGACTGTGTCGCTCAGAGTACTTTCCACATGCATGTTCTCCGTATCGTTGACACTGGCAGGTTGTGGCGATTTTCTTGAAGAATACTCTCAAGATTTGAGCCGTGTGCAGACTGCCGATGACCTTAATGAATTGCTGATGGGCGATTGCACTATGCCGCTCGGACTGTTCTCAAACAATAATTCTTATTATCAGTATGAGAATACGAACTACATGGTGCTGCATTTCATGGGAGATGAGTTGCAGGAGAACTTGCAAATTAGTTCCGATCCCGACCGCATAGGGGCGCGTAGCATGTTCTACCCTTATTTTACATGGCAGCAGAATTGTTTCGTTGATTATGAGGGAAGTTCTGTTCTGGAGGCTGATGAGGAGACTTATTGGAACTTGGGATATGAGAAAATAAACAATTGCAACATGGTGATTGATGCCGGAGAGCAGATGAGATGCGGCGACAGCGGTGAGGATGCATTGCGTCTGCGGGTGCTTGGCGAATGTTATTTCTTGCGTGCCACTTATTATTTTGTATTGGCAAATCTATACGGTAAACCTTACAGTCCGGCAACAGCAGACAGTCAGCCTTGTGTTCCTTTGAAGTTGTCTCCAAGCGTGGACGATGTGGAGTTTCGGCGCAATACGGTAGGAGAAGTGTATGCTCAGATCTTGAGTGATCTTGATATGGCGGAAGATTTGCTGGCTTCTTCGGCAACCGCCGGAATATACCATGCCGGCATAACGGCTGTGTATATTTTCCGTTCCCGCGTACATCTTTTCATGCAGGAGTGGGAGGAAGTGAGGCGATATGCCCGTCTGGCTCTTGACAAGAATGACGCTTTGCAGGATTTGCGCAACTTTGGAACGACTGCTTATCCTATCAGTGCATCCAATCCGGAGGTGGTGTACAGCAATGGGGCGAGTTGCTTGGGAAATATGTTGTTTCAGGCTCCGGGAAAGCGTGGTACATCTGTCGATTATATGCCTGTCTACTGTGTCAGCGACCATTTGAAAGGATTGTATGAGGCGGACGACGCACGTCTTACGACTTATCTTACCACTCGTGCCGACTTGTATGCTCGTACATGTACTTATCATAAGATAGATTGCAGCACTGCTTCCTATGGCAAATATAAAGAGGTGAGCGATGTGTTTTGTTTGCGCACCGCAGAGGCTTATCTCAATATAGCTGAGGCTGAAGCCCGTTTGGGGAATGACGCAGTGGCATGTGACTGGCTTGACAAGCTCCGCCAGAAACGCGTGGTCAATGCAGCGAGAATAGGCGAAAGCGGCAGTAGGCTGGTTACTTTCATACGTGAGGAGCGGGAACGCGAACTGTGTCTGGAAGGTCACAGATGGTTTGATTTGCGCCGTTATCAAGTTGATAACGTTTATCCCTATTCAAAGATTATAGAGCATACCATGACGTGGTACAAGTCGCAGGGTGCGGTATCTGTTCCTTCATATACAAGATTTTATCGTCTGGAACAAAATGACGATGCTTATACGCTCAATATTCCGAAATCGGTGCGTGATTTTCAAAATAGTATAGGAAGCAATCCGCGTCCTGACCGTCAGCCGTTTGCGGAAACAAACTACTAAATAATACACGAATGAAGGCTAATTATATTCTTGTTTTACTTGCTTCTTCTCTGTTGGCGAGTTGTAGCAAAGAGGAGGACACTACTCCCAGCTATGCCGATCAGGCCGTGTTCGCGCCTCTCGACAGCGATATGTCGGAGACAGCCCGGATACGTCGTGACTTTTATGAAACGACAGGCACCTACTTGTTGTTCACAGACACATTGAGGACGGTTACATCGGGAATCGGTTTCGATGGAAAGCCGGTGGAGAAAACCGAACTTCTGGATGTGATGGGATATGCCATGATTGGATATGGCAGTACCACGAAGTATATATATGACTATATTACAGACCCGGAGGAACAGCAGATGGCTGTTGAGCTGATACGTGAGAACCTGATATGGCGCATGGGAAAGGCTTTGCCTTATTCTTTCTTTCTGGTAAATAAAATCACGCATTGGGACAGCAGCAAGAAAAGTTATGTGGCAGATACAAAACTGCTTGGATTGAGGGCATACGCTATCAGCCTGAATGACGGAGAGGCTTTTGCCGACCCCGATGCATATTTCAATAATATGATTGCCGATATGGTGAGAACAAAAGTGCAGACAATGGGTGAGGAAGAACTGGCTTCTTTCTATGACATCAGCCGTTCATATTATTATGAGGACAAGACTGAGTTCGGCCTGCCTGCAACATACAGCTCTGACACCGAGATGTGGAACTACGGGTTCTTTATGGATGTGTACGGGCATTCGTTTCCTGATTCGGCTTACGACCTGCGTGCGTGGCTGACGGCAGTCATCACTTATTCGCGTGAGCAGTTTGAAGCCAAATACGGGACTTCAGCTGTGATGATGAGCAAATTCGACGCTCTTTCCGGAATTGTCAGTGATTTGGGATATGTCTTACAATGATATAAATACATGTTTTGATGAGAAAGTCTATTGTTTTTTTGCTGGCTATGGTCTTTGCCGCATGTACTGAGGATGAGAAGCCGGGTGTTCCGGAATCTTCTGCGACGGGTACGATGCAAGATAAGGAGGGAAATACGTATCGGTGGGTGCGCATAGACTCTCTCGACTGGATGGCTGAGAACTTACATAGCGGAATAAGATGGTACAGGCAGGGAACGGCGGCAAATCCGAAGTTCTCCTACAGCGACAGCACGGTGTGCGCGCGGCAGTTCGACATTTTCGGAAATTATTACAGCTACACCGAGGCTTTGGCACAGTGTCCAGAAGGATGGCGGTTGCCTACTGATGATGATTGGAAATGTCTGGAACGCGCATTTGGCATGAGCAAGTCGGAGGCTGACAAGACAGGATGGAGAAAAGGGGCGGCAAGGATGCTCGCACAATCCTCCGAGACTGCCGCAGGAATAAATTTGCGATATGGCGGAGAACTGGTGGCTTTTTTCTCTTCCGACATAGAGTTGTACCACGTGTATGACTATGGTTTGTATTGGTCATCGACATTAGATACCTTGCAACTTCAGAAGTGCGCCTATATCCGTAAGATAACACCTGCTCTCGATGAGGTAGAGAGAGTGGCCACTCCTACGGCAAGCAAGTGGATGAGTGTGAGATATGTGAGGAATGCGCAATGAAATCTACAGCTGTTTGTTTCACGAATTTGATAACACGGAAAAATAGAATTGAAATGAAAAAGAATGAGTTGAATAATATGGTTACGGGAAATATACGGACTGCTTGTCTTATTGGTCTGTGGTTGCCGATGGCTTGTATGGTCAGCGCGCAAAAAGCCTTTGTCATATCTCCCGATATGAAGGAGACGGAGATTATAAAGAAAGGGATGACTGAGGTTGCCGATTCGGTTGCGAGAGCACAGTATGCACAGTGGTACGAGGCTGTCAGCCCGTTGTGGCAGGTGGCCGACAGTGCCAGCTATGCAGAGGCGGAAGCCTGGTTCGACAATAATTGTGACGACACCAAGATTGCCGATTACAAGTTGAGGACTAAGGAGGCGCAGAGCAAGTATGAGGAGGCTTTGGAAAATTATCTCCGCGCTCATTCCGATGAGTATCCGGCTGCTGCCATTGTGGCGCGCCGCCTGTTTTGTGATTTCAAGTTTACTGCGACAGAATATGATGAGTATGTGAACATGATGGAAAACAATCCGGACACCACACATGCCAATTTTGTAAGGAACAATATCGGGACTGCCAAGAAATATGCTTTAGGAAACAAATTCGCTGATTTTGAAGGACACCAGACAGACAGTACTCAGGCAAGCCTCTCGTCGTTGATGCAGCCGGGAAAATGGACGCTGATAGACTTTTGGGCTTCATGGTGTGCCCCGTGCCGTGCGGCGATACCTAAAGTGAAAGCCATGATGGAACAGTACGGAGACAGGTTGCAGGTGGTGTCTGTTTCGGTCGATGACAAAGAGAGCAGCTGGAGAGAGGCTGAGAAGAAGGAGGCGATGACATGGCCGCAGTTGTGGCTCGACAAGGAGCAGAACGAGGCGGCGACGTCTGCTTATGCGATAAACACCATTCCCCGGCTTGTACTCATTGACACGGAAGGCAAAATCAGTCTTGTGACCAATGATGTGAACCAGATATGCGAGAAAGTGGAGGCGGAATGAAAGGTGTTTGGATGGCGGTATGTTCGCTGATGACTGCTGTGGCGGCAACGGCGCAGAATTTTACCGTGACGGCCACTGTACCGGGAATGGCGCAGGGATGTAAGGTGGAGCTTCGCACGGAAGATGAGGAGGTGTTGGCGGAAACGCTGACGGACGATGGCGGTTTCGTGTTGAGAGGAAGTGTAGAGCGACCCTTACTTGCCGAATTGTGTGTGTATGACAAGCCTGTATATCAGGACGGGGAGATTCCTGAGGAAAGGGGAGTGAGGCTGATGGTTGAGTCCAATGCCGATATTACCCTGAAGGCTGCATGTATCGACAGCATTCCGCTGCTTTATGAACTTGGAGGTTCGCCGCTGTTTCTCGAACCGTGTGTGCATGTGGAAGGCGGACAGGCACAGAGACACTATCAGGAGTGGCGCGATTGGATATATAATGCAGAGCGCGTGCGCTGGCAGGCGGAACATCTTGAATGGGCATGGCAGTTTAGTGGCAGACGCTCAAAAAATGACGGTGACGGACATTTGCACGAGATGATGGACGATGCTGTGAGTGCTGTCCGGGCTATAGAAAACAGAATGAATACACTGTTTATTGAGAGGCATCCCGATTATGCCGTCAGTCTGATTCTCCAGATGGAGCGTCTGAATGAGGCTTTTTCTTATACGGAGGCTGAATTGGACACCATGCTGGCACGCTTCAAGGACAATGAGGATGTCGGCGGCTATGAGCTGCTGGCAGGAAAAGTGGAGTCAGCACGCCGTTTCACGCGGGGCATGGGCTATACTGACTTTGCCGTTGCCTCTGCTGATGGCGCACTGCAACAGTTTGGCAGTGTGGTCAAACAAGGTGTGTGGAATTACATCGACTTTTGGGCTTCGTGGTGTGCTCCCTGCCGTGCTGCCATTCCGGCTGTGAAAAGGCTTTATGCTGAGGCGGGCGAAAAACTCAATGTGGTCAGTGTATCCGTTGACAAAAAAACGGAGGACTGGCTGAGGGCTGTGGAGCAGGAGCAGATGCCCTGGACACAGGTGGTGGCAGCTCACGAGTCCTTGCGACTGTTGAAGGACTGCTATCGTTTGTCCAGCATACCTCTTATAATAGTGATTGACCCGGAGGGACGCATACAAATGGCTACCCATATTCCGGCTGAGGCGGATAAGTTTGTAATGGAAAGACTGAGAGAGTGAGTTCAGATACATTATTTTATTAATCATTAAAAAACAAAAGTTATGAGAAAAGTTTTACTATCATTCATTGCTTTGCTGTTGGTGGCAATAGCGTATGCGGCACCAGCTGTCATCACTGAGCAACCGGAAGGAGAATTGAAGACTTATCTGAGGTCGGGAAGTGCGTATGAGAACTTCTTCGGACTTTGGGAGGAAAAACAAGATGGAAACAGCACACAGCTGGTGTTTGCCGAGGACGGAAAGACTGTGTATTGGAAAAATCCGCTGACTCTTTACACCAAAGACTCGTGGATTAAGGGTGAGCTGAATGCTGACGGAACAAAAATTGTGTTCCCGGCAGGACAGTATCTCTATTATGATGAGGCAAAGGAATATGGCTACCGTCTTGTGTACATCAAGAACATCGTGTTTGACGGTTACTATTACGAGAGTTTCGATGTGGACGACACTACTCCTATCACTTTGGCGGTGGACGGCAACATACTGACTCTTGAAGGTACAAACGAGAACGGTACGACTGTCATTGCATCAGTTACAGACGATGACGAGCCGTCATGGAACTACTATGGCGACTACCAGACAGTGCTGACATTGTTTGAGGCTATACCGGTGGTGGCTCCGGAAGGATTGGAGACTTCAACTTTCACTTTCCGATATGGTACAAACAGCATGAGGATTGTCAATGTAGGTGTCAGCGGTGACGAACTCTACATACAAGGAATCTACAGCGGGCTGCCTGACGCTTGGGTGAAGGGTACCATAGAAGGCAACACGGTGACTGTGAAGTCCGGCCAATATATGGGAGAGGAAAAGGGAGTGATGCTCTATTGGGTTGCTTCCACGCTGTCAGAGGTTTGGAACGACTATTGGGAAGAATATGACAAAGTGTACACTTATGCCGACCAGATGACTTTCCTGTATGACCCTGAGACAGGTGCATATTCAAGCGATATGGTATTGCTGGCAAATAACGGCGAGACAGAAATCAACAGATATGGCACATTTGCCTCACCTGTGCTGACTCCGTATCAGGAAGTGGCTGCCACTCCTGCCGATCCGGAAATAGACGATTTCTATATACCGGAGGATGATGAGGACGAAGGTTCTGTTACATTCTATATTTATGCGAAAGATGTGGAAGGAAACGATTTGAATCCTGACAACATTTACTACCGCTTGTATATAAACGATGACGAGCTTTATACGCTCACAACTGATAACTATGAGTATTTGTCGGAAGACATGTCGGAGTTCGGCTACTCTTTCACTGATGACTGGGATTTCTCTGTAAACACATCTACGGGCAAGCACAAGATTTATCTGTACAGCACTTTTGAGCGTATTGGTGTGCAGGTCATTTACAGAGCAGGCGGTGAGGAGCGTGCCAGCAACATAGTGTATAGCGATGGTCGTACAACAGAGACTGCTATTGAGAATATTCCTGTACAGTCGGGCGAGGTCCGCGCAGAATACTATGACCTTTGCGGACGACGCACTACACTTGGGGTACAAGAAAATGTGGTGATAGAGCGCACTGTCGATACTAATGGCATTGTGAAAGTTAGAAAGATTTTGAAGAAATAGTGAACTGACATTTTGAATGTGGTCTCCTGAAATTCCTTTAATTGGATTTCAGGGGATTTTTTTTAGGCTCATCCGCCATTTCGAGTGATTATTCTTGTTTGTTATAGAGTTGTCTTGATGTAGGTAATGTTTTGCTGGTGAATCCGACAGACTTCCTGACTTTTTGTAAGCATATTTTGGGCGTATTCTAACAGACTCCTCCGTCACTTCGTGACTCCTCCCCTAACTTAGGAGAGGAGTTATATACCTTGTCAATCAATACATTAGTTTCTCTATGAGCATGGTAATCTGGTTCTTCCCCTAAGTTAGGGGAGGTGTCACGAAGTGACGGAGGAGTTTGTCAAAAACACATGTATTACCTCAAAAATCCTGACAGTTTGATATGTTAAATCCCATCTCCGTAGAATCGCCTCAAAATGAACCGGACTCAACCTCGGTTGCAAAAACGCGATTCTACGGAGGTTTTTGAATCCCGAAAATCAAGGAGACAAACAGAACAATCCAGACGACTAAAAGATATATAAATTTCACCCAAAACATACCTTCCCCACCCAAAAGCCCACTAAAACCCAAAATTACAAGGTGCTGAAAATTT
>JAMPEL010000006.1 GCA_023665185.1 Roseburia sp. | reverse complement strand
ACAAGGTGCTGAAAATTTATTTTCAAGGCGCACCGATTTTTTGCGCAAGGTGAACAAAATTTATTTTCAAGGTGAACAAAATTTTCAAAGCCTGTTTTTCGGGTCAAAATCGGGTATTTTTCCGAATCGCTTCCTCAAAAAGAAGGAAATCAACTTTTCAATGCCCCGAAAAACAAAAATGGATTTTGAACCTGAAAAATGACGGTTTTGAACGTGAATTTTCATAACTCTCTGATTATCAACACATCCTATTTTGTACTTAACCCTTAGTTTTTGGACTAAAACCGCGTCCTTTTTGTAAAAATATATCTTGTTGATTATCAACGCTTTATTCAATTGACCCTAAAAATCAAGCACCGGCACATTGTACGGAATGTTAAAATGAGCCTTTTCCGCCAAGTGACAAAATGTCAAAAGCCCCTTTGCCCGCATACTGTTGCCCGGCAATATGCGCGGCAGAATAGCTCAGGGGTGAGGCTTCTGTTTATAAAGCACGTACAAGCGATGCAATAAGATGTATGGAGACGCTACAGAGTCTTTGATAAAGGTTATACACTGTGTGCCGTATCACTCGAAATGTCGGATGAATTCAAAAGTGCCTGTTTGTATATCAATAAAAAATCCTATCTTTGCGCATACTATAAAACTATTAATATAAGTCTATGATTGTCTTTCTCTTACTTATTGTCTTATGTATCATATTTGCCGGCGGACCTTTTGAATTTCTGATTCATCTTGGGCTGGTTGTTGTCCTGTCTCTGATAGTGGATGTCACCGTCAAACCCTGGCTTGACAGACGTTCAAAGGACATTACACGCCCAAAGATACGGCGGGCGATAGCGGAAGCCGTTGAGGACGGGTGCGGCACATGTGAGGATATAGAGAAAGTGGTAAAGGAATATGGAGTGAATTGTATAAACTATTATTACACCAAGGAACATAATCCTTATGTGTCAGAAAAGACAATAGAGCGGAGACGGAAGAGTAGGGAGGAAAGATGGGAAAGAAAGGCGGAAGAACGTCGGCTGAGATTCCAGCGGAACTTCCGGAGGTTGTTTGGGATAAAAAACAAGGCTTGATTTGTGTGTCGTGAGGCAAAGGGCAGGGAGGCTGAATCGGAAATCTTCCCGCATGGAATGCCGGACTGGTGGACAAACTATATAGACAAAGGATGTGGTGAGCCTGTTAGCTCGCCACATCCTTTGTCTTATGTCCGTTCCCGGTAGGTTCCGTTGTTCCCGTTCCGCAGTCTGTCAGCCTTGCGTCTCGCGATACTGCTGAGGCGACATCCCAAGATGCGTTTTTACGTATTTCCCGAAGAATGAGGAGTTCGGAAACTTGAAATCGTTGGATATTTCCTTTATCGACTTGTCTGAGTTGCGCAGCTTGTACTTGATTAGTTCCGTGGCATGTGCGTGTATGATTTCGAGAGGTGATTTCCCGCTTGTGTTCTTTACAACCATAGACAAGTATTTAGGTGAGTAGCACAGAAGGTCGGCATAGTACGCTACGGAGCGGTGGGAGCCATCATCGGCAGCCACCTTCTCAATGAACTTCTTGAAAATGAAGTCCGACTGCTTGAGCTCGTAAGCCTGTGTTTTCCTGGTGTCTGGAATCCAGCTGTTTATCTCACGCAGCATCTCGCAAAACATGGCATAGAACAAGTGCTGTATGATTTCCCTGTTGTACACGTTCTTTTCCTCGCTCATCTTGGAGTTCAGCAACTGGGAATAAAGGTCGAACATGAGTTTCTTCTTCTGGTCGGCATTCCGTATAGGGTTGCTGTTTAGATACATGGCAATGTCCCAAAAATCTTTCTGGAATTTGAAAATGTGTCTGAGGAAACTGTGTGAGAATACAACGATGTCGACAGTGAAGTCTTCCGAGCTTTGTATGCTTTTGATGAATGTACTGGGCAGAATCATGGCAAGACAACCTTTCTCCCAGTTGTAAGTCTGCCCGTTCAGCTCTATTTTTGTCTCTCCTTTAATGCAGTAGGCGACAATGAAGCAGTCCAGTCTGATTGTCTCGCCATAGTGCGGGAATTTCCCAAGATTTTTAATGACAATGAAGTCGTCGTCTTGGTAAAATGTCTCATTTTTAAAAAACTCGAAACTCTTTATGCCGATGTTTCTGTAATACTCTCTCTTCATATCCTTTTTTTCTTTTTCCGGTTGCAAAGATGCTAAATAATTATAGAATATCATGGTCAAAATTTCTTCTTTTTTCATTAAAAAGCTCTACTGTGTGCGTTATAATAATGTGTAAAATGTATAAAAAGGAAAAATAGAACACTTTGTAAAGAATATGTAACACAATTGAGTTGTTTTTTTCCTCTATCTTTGCACAGTTTTTTTACAAATTGAAAATTTATGAGAACAGTAAACGGAAAAATTTTGCAGCTTATCGGATTTATCGGCTGCACTTTTTGGATGACTTCTTGCAAGCAGGAACAGGCAGGAGGACAAATGGGCGCAAGTTATGCGACAATGAAGGTGGAAACGTCTGACAAGGAATTGTCCACATCTTATTCTGCGACAATTCGCGGACGCCAGGACATAAATATTATGCCGCAGGTATCGGGTACGATAGAGCGTGTATGTATAGAGGAAGGTGACAGAGTGAAGAAAGGACAGCTTCTGTTCGTAATAGACCAGGTTCCTTATAAGGCAGCCCTTCAGACGGCTGAGGCCAATGTGGCAGCCGCAAAGGCTGGACTTGCCACTGCGGAGCTTAACTACAACAGCAACAAGGAGCTGTTTGCGCAGAAAGTGGTTTCAGAGCATAGCTTGAGAACAAGTGAGAATGCTTATTTTACAGCTAAGGCACAGCTTGCACAGGCTGAGGCGCAGGCAGTCAATGCTCGCAACAACTTGTCATATACAGAAGTGAAGAGCCCGAGCGATGGTGTGGCAGGTATGCTCCCTTACCGTGTGGGCGCGCTGGTAGGCCCGTCAATACAGCAGCCTCTGACAGTCGTGTCTGACAACAACGACATGTATGTCTATTTCTCTATGACAGAGAACCAGCTTCTCAACCTGACACGTAAGTTCGGTACAATGGAAGAGGCTGTGGCAAACATGCCGGTAGTGCAGCTCCAGCTCAACGATGGCTCAATGTACTCGGAGCCGGGCAAGATTGAGTCTATAAGCGGTGTCATCGACCGCCAGACAGGTAGCGTTGGTGTGCGTGCCGTATTCCCTAACGCCTCACATCTTCTCCATAGCGGTGCATCAGGTAATGTGCTTGTTCCTGAGACATACAAGGACTGTATCATCATTCCTCAGACAGCTGCTGTGCAGATTCAGGATAAAGTGCAGGTGTGGAAGGTTGTTGACGGAAAGGCAGTGTCAGGCATCGTGAAGGTGGCTCCGATTAGCGACGGACGCGAGTATATTGTTCTTGACGGACTGAAGAAAGGTGAGGAAATCGTCAAGGAAGGAGCCGGTCTGATACGTCCGGGACAGCAGGTAAAGTAATAAACTGAAATAGGAAAAATGAAAGGAAATATATTTATCAAACGCACCGTGATGGCTATGTCCATCTCGCTGCTTATCTTGATTGTCGGTATGATTTCGCTCGGCACACTGCCGGTGGAACAGTATCCCGACATTGCACCGCCAACGGTGCGCGTGTCTGCCACCTATACAGGTGCGGATGCAGATGCTGTGATGAACTCAGTCATCATGCCGCTTGAGGAAAGTATCAACGGTGTGGAGAACATGATGTACATCTCGTCTACAGCCACGAACTCCGGTTCTGCCGATATTTCCGTATTCTTCAAGCAGGGTACTGACCCGGACATGGCGGCTGTCAATGTGCAGAACCGTGTGTCAAAAGCACAGGGTGTGTTGCCTGCTGAGGTTACAAAAATCGGTGTGACCACAACGAAGCGTCAGAACTCATTCCTCCAGATTAACTCTCTTGTGAGTGACAATCCTGATTATGATGAGTCGTTCTTGGCGAACTACCTTGATATCAATGTCGTGCCTGAAATCAAGCGTATTGAGGGTGTGGGCGACGTGATGTCTTTCGGTAATGCTTACAGTATGCGTATATGGCTAAAGCCTGAGCTTATGGCACAATACGGTCTTGTGCCGTCTGATGTGACAGCTGTGCTTGGTGAGCAGAACCTTGAATCGCCGACCGGATCGCTTGGCGAGAACTCTGACAACACTTACCAATTGACGATGAAGTATAAGGGACGTTTGAAGGAAGTGTCTGAGTTTGAGAATATGGTCATACGCTCCAATGACGATGGTAGTGTGCTTCGTTTGAAAGACATTGCCAAAGTGGAGCTTGGTAGCCTTTCTTATGGTTTCCAGGGTGAGAACGACGGCAAGCCGGGTGTGGCGTTCATGGCTTATCAGGTTGCCGGTGCCAATGCGACAGATGTCAACAACCTTATCACGGCCAAGCTGGAGGAACTGTCGAAAGACCTTCCTGAGGGTGTGCATTTCATTTCCATGATGTCGTCTAACGACTTCTTGTATGCTTCAATTCACAATGTGGTTGAGACACTCGTCATTGCCATATTGCTCGTTATCCTTGTGGTTTATTTCTTCCTTCAGGATTTCAAGGCCACCCTCATTCCGTCAATATCAATCATCGTGTCGCTTATTGGTACGTTTGCTTGTTTGCAGATTGCCGGATTTACTATCAACATCCTTACGCTGTTCGCCCTTGTGCTGGCAATCGGTACTGTGGTGGACGACGCGATTGTGGTGGTCGAGGCTGTACAGGCTAAGTTTGACGAAGGCTACAAGTCACCTTATCTGGCAACCAAAGACGCGCTTGGCGAGGTTACTATGGCGGTTATCTCATGTACATTCGTGTTTATGGCGGTGTTCATTCCTGTGACATTCATGGGTGGTACTTCAGGTATATTCTACACCCAGTTCGGTGTGACAATGGCTACATCTGTAGGTTTGTCTTGTGTTTGTGCGCTTACTCTCTGTCCGGCACTTTGCGCGCTTCTCATGCGTCCTTCTGACGGCAACAAGAGCGCGAAGAGCTTTAACGGCCGTGTGCGTGCGGCATACAATGCCTCATACAGTGCCATGCTTGGCAAATATAAAGTAGGTGTGCGCTTCTTCATCAACCACCGCTGGATGGTTTGGATAGGTACAGTGGCAGCCATCGCACTTCTTGCTTTCCTCATGAGCACTACAAAGACAGGTCTCGTGCCTCAGGAGGACCAGGGTGTCATCATGGCAAACGTGAGCATCTCTCCGGGTTCTACATTGGTGGAGACTAATAAGGTGATGGACAAGGTGAAGGCCATAGCCGAGGCAGAAGAGGATGTCCTGACTTATCAGACTGTTGCCGGTTACGGATTCATTTCCGGTCAGGGTACATCGTATGGTATGGGTATCATCCGTCTCAAGACTTGGGGCGAGCGTAAGGGAAAGGAGCATTCTGCCAATGCGGTCATGGCACGCATGAATGCCAAGTTTGCCCAGATAAAGGAGGCGCAGGTGTTCTGTTTCCAGCCGGGTATGATTCCTGGATATGGTATGGGTAACTCTATCGAGCTTAACCTTCAGGACAAGACCGGTGGTGACAAGGCGGTGTTCTATCAGAACGTGATGCAGTTCCTCGGTGCGTTGAACCAGCGTCCTGAGGTGGCGATGGCATATACTTCGTATGCGATGAACTTCCCGCAGATTGCTGTGGATGTGGATGCTGCAAAATGTAAGCGTGCGGGTATCTCTCCTGCGGAAGTGCTTTCCGTACTTGGTACATACTGTGGTGGTGCATACGTATCCAACTTCAATAAGTTCGGTAAAGTCTACCGTGTTATGTTGCAGGCTTCTCCTGAGTACCGTCTTGACGAGCAGTCGCTGCATAACATGTATGTCCGCAATGGCGCGGATATGGCTCCAATCAGTGAGTTTGTGACTTTGCAGAAAATACAGGGTCCTGAGGTGGCGAACCGTTTCAACCTTTACAGCTGTATCACAGCTCAGGTGAACCCGGCTGACGGCTATTCTACCGGTGAGGTTCAGAATGCCATAGCAGAGGTTTCTGCACAGACATTGCCTCAGGGTTATGGATATGAGTATGGTGGTATGGCACGTGAGGAACAAGCAAGCGGTGGTTGGAAGACTCTCTTCATCTATGGTATCTGTATCGTGTTGATTTATCTTATTCTTGCCTCTCTTTATGAGAGTTTCTTCGTGCCGTTTGCGGTCATCCTGTCAGTTCCGTTCGGACTTATGGGTAGTTTCTTGTTCGCAAAATGGTTCGGACTGGAGAACAACATCTACTTGCAGACAGGTGTGATTATGCTTATCGGTTTGCTTGCCAAGACAGCTATCCTTATTACAGAGTTCGCCCTTGAACGTCGTCGTAAGGGTTTGAGTGTGGTTGAGTCGGCATTCTCGGCAGCAGAAGCACGTTTGCGTCCGATTCTTATGACTGTGCTCACCATGATATTCGGTATGATTCCGTTGATGTTCTCGACAGGAGCCGGTGCGAATGGTAACAGCTCACTCGGTACAGGTGTTGTCGGCGGTATGGCAATCGGTACTTTGGCTTTGCTGTTTGTCGTTCCTGCATTCTTTATCATCTTTGAGTACTGGCATGAGCGTTTCCGCAAGGAAAAGTTTGAAGAGGATTTTCAGGCTATGCGTACAGAAGAGAGGAGAGAAGCTATGCGTAAAAGTAAATTACAGAACAAAAAACAGGATTAAGAATAATATGAAGAAATCTATTATGCCGGTTATTGCGACTGTGCTTTTCAGCAGTTGTGGCATATATACAAAATATCAGCCTGAGACTTCTGTGGCAGACGACCTTTATGGTGACAAGATGCAGCTTTCGCAGACGGAAGGTGTGCAGATGGCGTCAAATGCGGAAGATGCGAACAGTCTGGGATACATGGATTGGCACGATTTGTTTGCCGACCCTAAGCTTCAGGCACTCATAGAGCGGGCATTGCAGAACAATACCGATTATTTGTCCGCACAGTTGCGTGTGGAGGAGGCTGAGGCTTCTCTGCTTGCTGCAAAGCTGGCGTACTTGCCTTCATTTGCTTTCGCGCCAAGCGGAACTGTCAGCAGTTTTGATGGCAATAAGGCTACTCAGACATACTCTATTCCTATTACTGCAAGTTGGGAAATAGACGCTTTCGGCAAGATTCGCAATGCGAAGATGCAGTCGAAGGCGGTGCTTGCACAGAGCAAGGATTATCAGCAGGCAGTGCGTACACAGTTGATTTCCGGTGTGGCAAACATCTACTACACATTGCTGATGCTTGATGAGCAGCTTGCCATCTCACAGCAGACGGCTGATGCATGGAAGGAAACTGTCGCTTCCACACGTGCGTTGATGAATGCCGGTATGGCTAACGAGGCGGCTGTCGCACAGATGGAAGCTGCTTATTACAGTGTTCAGACATCTGTCTTGTCTTTGAAAGAGCAGATTAATCAAGTAGAGAACAGCCTTGCGTTGTTGCTTTCCGAGACACCTCGCAAATATGAGCGCGGCACTCTGGCTGCACAGAGTTTCCCTGCTAATTTCACAGTTGGTGTGCCGGTAGAGATGCTTTCTTGTCGTCCGGATGTACGTGCGGCAGAACGCACACTTGAGCGTGCTTTCTACACAACCAATGCCGCACGTTCTGCTTTCTATCCGAGCATTACCCTTAGTGGTAGTGCGGGATGGACTAACTCTGCCGGGATAATTGTCAATCCGGGCAAGTTCCTTGCTTCCGCTGTGGCGTCACTTACACAGCCGCTTTTTGCGCAGGGCAAGCTTACCGCACAGTTGAAGATTGCCAAAGCGCAGCAGGAAGAGGCTGCGCTTGCCTTCCAGCAGGCATTGTTGAATGCCGGTTCTGAAGTGAATGACGCACTGGTGGCTTATCAGACAAGCCGTGACAAAACGGCAATGATAGACAAGCAGGTGGAGTCGTTGCAGGCAGCTCTCAACAGTACGGAACTTTTGATGAAGTATGGTACAACAACTTATCTGGAAGTATTGACAGCACGCCAGAGTCTTCTCAACGCACAGCTGTCGCAGACTGCCAATCGCGCTACTGAAATCCAGAGTATTATCACTCTGTACAGCGCGCTTGGAGGTGGACGTATGTGATACTTGATTAGTGTGATACCCCTGTAACCTCAGCGTTGCAGGATATGATTGGAATGCGTTTGTCAGATATTTAATCTGTAAATAGATTGTGTCTGCCAAACGTATTTTTTTTATGTCTTTTTGTCTGTATTGTGCCTGAAAGAACAAAAAAAGTGTCTTTAAACTCCATTTGAACCTTTAAAAATGAAAAAAAGGACTTTCCACATGATTTTTTTAATCTTATATTTGCGAACGTATTAACCCATCAAATCATGATATTATGGATAAAGGAACTATTGGAACAAATGCAGGCAAGTTGTGGAGACTTATGGATGAGAACCACGACAGACGTCATTGGTCGTATGAGCGTCTTATTCAAGATTCTGGTCTTTCCGAACCTGATTTCTATGCAGCCATAGGATGGCTTGCCAGAGAAAATAAGATAGAGTTGAACACAGATAAAGAATCAGGAGAGAATACTCTTTATTTGAATGTATGCTATTACTTTTGATATGGTAAAGGTTTAGGAGGGGAAGCGGGTTGTGTGGTTGAGTGATGTAGGGTCAGAATCCCGATGCTCCTCCTTCTAAAAGAAAAAAGAGTCGTATCTTTTTCTCTAAACAGAGAATGGATATGACTCTTTTTGTGTGCTTCAGAAACGCTCTCTGCATGTTTTTGGGCGGTTTTCTGTATTCTTTTAGAAGGCTTCCTGTGTGTGTCCGGAAAGCCTTTTGTGTGCTTTTGAGAAGTTTGCCGTGTCCTTTCGGAAAGCTTTTTATATGTTCCCAAGACACCTTCAGCGTGCTTTCTGTATGTTTGTGTAAGATTATATTAAGGTGTACAGGATAGAAAATTCTTTCAGCCTGCTTACATCCAGCTTATAAGAATAAAGAACATTGCGCACACAAATCCTACGGCAAATCCGGTCAGCACCTGTGCCAGTGAATGCTGTCTAAGGATGATACGGCTTGTCCCTATGATGCCCGACAGCAGCAGAATCCCGCAAAGTGCCCATATAGGATTGAAGTAGAATAGATAGCTAAAAGCGATGACGCATCCTGTCAGTCCGCCCGCACCGACCATGTGTGTGCTGATTTTCCACCATCGATTGATGAGGACGCACAGAATCTGCGCCGTGAGCGCGGCCATCACAATACCTCTTATAAACATAGCCATGTTCATGTTGGTCATCAGTATAAGGCAAACAGTATAGCTTACGAGTGTGAGCACGTAAGGAGTATGCCTGTTTCTCCGGTGGCTGAGTTGCCAGTGCGTCCATTTGTTCAGTTTGCGGAACATGTTGATGCTTATCCTCGGAATAAACACGGTAAAGCAATACACCATGAGCAGTATAAACAGCTTGTAGCTTACAGGCAGCAGCTTGAGATAGCTGAATATGAATAGCCAGACAAAAGCCCATAGTGGGGCATAGAAAGGCGAGAACAATGCCGAAAAAATCTTGGCCGTCTGCATCAGTCGTTTCTCATTCATAAATCTATTTGTTCTTTTACGGCTGCCGTTTGTATGGTTCCGGTCATGCCGCTTAGTGTTTCTTTTTTTGTTTGGGATTAATCCTTGTTTTGCAGGCGTGTCTGTAAAAATCGCCTTCTTTCCGTTCTGGAGAACAATGCTTGCGGTTCAATGGACATCTGTTCTCTTGTGTCCTGATTGCGCCGGCTCTATCCGCCGGTCATTGCTTATGATTCAATGGACAATGCTTGACCAGTCCGGACTTTCAGAGGACGTTTCCGGGACAGAGACTTTACAATGTGGTATTCTCTCCCGCAGCCCGTTTTTTTGCTGTCGGTATTCCCATGCTGTCTCTGTATTTTGCCACAGTCCGTCTGCTTATGTTCAGTCCCTTCTGTTTCAGTATCTCCATAAGCTGCTCATCAGAATACGGTTTGCTCTTGTCTTCCTCCTCGATGACAGCACTGATGAGTTTGTTCACCTTGCGCGCTTGAATCTCCTCGCCTTCGGCATTGGCGCGTGTCCGCATGAAAAAGTGCTTCAGCGGGTATATACTGCCGTCCACCAGCGCGTATTTGCTGTTGCTCACTCTTGAAATGGTGGAAATGTCAAGTTGCGACTTGTCCGCCACATCACGCAACACCATAGGCTGCAAAGTCTCTTCGTCCTGTGTCAGGAAAAACTCCCTTTGCAGGTCGATAATGGCTTTCATGGTGACGTACAATGTCCGTTGCCTTTGTCGGATTGACTCGATGAACATGCGTGCCGCGTCCACTTTCTGTTTGGTATAGATGAAAGCTTCCTTTTCGCTTCGGCTCATCCGGCTTCCCCTTTTCATGTATTCATCGAGCTGCCTTACATATTCTTTGTTCACGTGCAGTTCCGGCAACTCGCCTTCGTTGAGCGTCATGGTGATATGTCCGTCATTGTCTGTCTCTACGATGAAGTCGGGGATGACTGTCTGCACTCTGTCGTCCGACGCCTCGCATAGCGACCGTCCCGGATGCGGGTTCAGTTTGCTGATGACGTTGATGGCGGCTGTCACATCCTTGCTGTCCACACCCAGTTCCTCACTCAGCGGTTCTGCCACCCGTTCCACAATATCCGACGGGTTGTCCGCTATTTTCGTCCATGTGTCATATTCCTTAGCGATAATCTCCCTGCCAATTTTCAGCAGCCAGCGTCGCCGGTCAGTCTGATGCTCCTTGTCCTTGAGCATCCTGTTTATTTGGATGAGCAGGCATTCCTGCAAGTTGCGCGCCCCGATACCTGCCGGCTCAAACTGTTGCAATATGCGCAGTGCGTCTTCCACTTCCTTCTCGTCCGTGTCTATATTGTGGCTGAATAACAATTCATCCACAATGTTGGGCAGCGGACGGTCAATGAATCCGTTGCTGTTCAGCGAGCCTATCAGGTATTGCACAATCAGCTGCTTTTGTTCCGACATGTCGTATTCCAGAATCTGAGCCTCCAAATCTTCGATAAACGACCGTGTGTCGCCTATCGGAATCTCTGTCCCCTCGTTCTCCTTCCGGTTGACAAGATAAGACGGAATGTCATCCGGCGATGAATAGTCGCCATATTCCATGTCCGCCTCTTCCGTGCCGTATCTGCCGTCATCGTTCTCCGTGTTCTCTTCATCGGCGGCAGAGCTGCCCATCTCCTCCCTCGTCTTTTCTCCGTCCGGAAGGCTGTCTCTGCCCTCTTCAAGAGCTATGTTGTCGATAACCTCATTTTTGACACGCTCTTCAAGGTCGCTCACCGGAAGTTCGATGAGCTTGACCAACATCAGCTGCTGAGGCGAAAGTTTTTGTATCTGACTTTCTGTCTGTGTCTGGTATATTCCTTGTTTCTGAGCCATTTTTATCTTTTGAGTTCTCTTATAATGTTCTTTTCGTGCTCTGCCACACGCTTCGATTCTATAATCTTCTGCAATGTCTTGTGGAATGTGTCCTTGTCGAGGGCACATCCTTTCAACACACGCATTGTCTTCTCCGGATATTTCACATAGCAGACGGACAATGCCAATGCCACTGCCATTTTTGAATAGTAGTGCTGCGGAGCCAGTCCGGCAAGTCTCAACAGCGTGTAGTCGATATACTCATCGTTGATGAAATAGTCCATCAGCATGACCACACCAAACCTCAGCTCAAACTCTTTATCCGAGTTGAGATACGGCTGCAAGAAGCCGAGTGTGCGCGTAAGCTCTTTCCTTACAGCTTTGAAGGTTGAGCAGGCACAGTCGCATACCGCCCACGAGTCTATAAGGTGTACGAATGCCCCTATCCGTTCCAAACGCTCCTCGACAGTCATTTTCGCATATCCGATGACCAGCCCGTGAAGCAGTCTTTCCTCAAAACTTGCCCTGTTGTCGCGCGTCAGAAACTCCCTCCAATCCTCTTCTTTTGCAATTCTTTTTGCCAGCAGCCGCAGTTGTGGAATCCTCACTCCGATGATGTCAGCTCCAGGAATGAGTGCAGACGAGAATTTCTGAAGTTTCGCGTCAGCCATAGCTTCAAGCTCTTTCCTAATGTCCATCAGTCGTTCCTTCTGCTTCCTGCAAGCAACATGACATAATAGAGCAGTGTGGCAAGAGAGCCGAGGGCAGCCACCACATACGTGTATGCGGCTGAACGCAGAGCGTCCACAGCGGCGGCATGAGTCCGTGTGTCGGTCAGTCCCGCGCTGTCCAGCCATTTTATGGCTCTCCGGCTGGCATCAATCTCCACCGGCAGTGTGATAAAGGAGAACAGAGTGGTCATGGAAAACAGAATGACTCCTATCAGCAGCACTGTGCCCGACCCCGTATAGCTGAGCATCAACATGCCGCCAAGCAGCAGCCACTGCATCCATTGCGAGGCGAAGCTCACCACCGGCACCAGTTTTGAGCGCAGTGTGAGCGGACCGTATGCGTGGGCATGTTGTATGGCATGTCCGCATTCGTGCGCAGCCACAGCCACAGCCATGATGCTGTTGCTTCCATACACAATCTCGCTCAGGTTCACAGTCTGGTCTGCCGGATTATAATGGTCTGTCAGCCGTCCTGCCGTGCTGATAACCTTCACATCGGTAATGCCGTTGGCGCGCAGCATCATCTCAGCCACGTCCTTTCCCGTCAGTCCCCGGAACGAAAGCATTTGGGAGTATTTCTCGGTTTTCCTGTTCAGATTCCATTGCACAAGCCAGCTTGCTATCGCAATGCCTATAAATATCATCCAATAAATGGCGGTGGCACTCATTCCGTAGCCGTCCGCATAACCTGTCTCATACATAATAGTTCGTTTTTTGTTGTTAGTACCAAACCGGTAATATTTCTCAATATAACAAATTTCAAAGCCAAAAGTACGAAAAAGCTTTCACTTTGTGTGTCTCTCGTCCTCTTTTCTTTGCGAAATCCTGTCTTTTTAGCCTTTTGCCAACCATGCGGCAGTGCGGAATGCAAACTGGCGGTTATTGCCGGAAAAATCCGGGCTTCTCGTCCTGCTTTTGAGTAACACTGTATTCTGTATTCTGCGAGTGTGGAATGATTGTATGGCATGGCGCAAAAAGGCATTCGCACCGCTAACATCATCATCATCCAAAATCTCATATTATTCTGCCGTACATATTGCCGTACAGCTGTCTACAGACAGATGTTTTTGACATTATGTCACTTGGCGGAAAGACTCGTTTTTAACAATCCGTACACTGTGCGTATGTTTGATTTTTCGGGGTCTTTGGATAAACTGTTGATAATCAATGAAATGCATTTTTGTGAAAAGGACGCAGTTTTAGTCCAAAAACTAAGAGTAGAATATAAAATAGGATGTATTGATAATCAGATAGTTATGAAATTTTTGTCTTAAAATAGTCTTTTTTCGGGTTCAGAATCCATTTTTGTTTTTCGGAGCATTGAAAACTTGGTTGCCGTCTTTTTAAGGAAATGGTTTTGAAAAATGCCCGATTTTGGGCCGAAAAACGGGCTTTGAAAATTTTGTGCGCCTTGAAAATAAATTTCGTTCACCTTGCGCAAAAAATCAGTGTGCCTTGTAAATAAATTTTCAGCACCTTGTAATTTTGGGTTTTAGTGGGGTTTTGGATGGAAAAGGCATGTTTTGGAGGATTTTTATATGTCTTTTAGTCGGGTGGATTGTTCTGTTTGTCTACTGGATTTTCGCGTTTCAAAAGTTGCCGTAGAATCGCGTTTTTGCAACCTCGGCAAGGTTTGGTTCATTTTGAGGCGATTCTACGGAGATGAGATTTAACATATCAAATTGTCAGGATATTTTATGTTTTGTCTGTATTTTGACAGTCTTGCATTATTTTGTCTGTATGAACACATCAAAAAATACCTGTAAAATCATATTTACAAATAGTCAGGAAGCTTGTAAAAACGTATGCAAAATATACCAGCATCAAAACCTGACTCTTCCATAAATGAGACACGTCACTCGAAATGTCGGATGAACTGAAAAACACTTGTGAATACCACCGCACTCATTATCTTTACGCACATTTCATATCCTATCTTACTCTTATTTTCAAAAAATGCCTTATCTTAGTGCGCTTTTTGTTTTTGGAAAGTATGGCTGTGTGGCAGGTCTTCGTCAGGATAAAATGGTGAAATCTGCGATACTGTTGCTTCAAATGCTTGTGTGTAAGTTACTTGTAAAAATGGGCGGATGCAATGTCTGCCGAAAAGGAGAAGAGCTTGCACGTAATTAAGATAAAGACTATAAATATATATGGAGAATTTTGTTCATCTGCATGTACATACCCAGTATTCGATACTTGACGGTCAGGCGAGTATCCCTAAACTTGTCGACAAGGCTATTGCCGACGGCATGAAGGGAATGGCTGTCACCGACCACGGCAATATGTTTGGAATAAAAGAGTTTTTCAATTATTGCAAGAAGGTGAACGGCAAGAACCGCGACAAGGTGAAGACGGCACGCAAGCTGATTGACGATATTAATAACGGCACGTTGGAACGGAAAGACCGTGACGGCAAGGACAAGTATGACGGCAAGACAGAGGAACAGCTTGTGAAGGAGGCGGAGGCAACCATTGCCAAGACAACTCCCAAACTCGATTTCAAACCTATCTTCGGCTGTGAGATGTATTGCGCGCGCAGAAGCCTGCGCCTGAAGGAAGGGAAACTTGACAGCAGCGGATGGCATCTTATTTTGCTTGCCAAGAACGAGGTGGGCTACCATAATCTGGTGAAACTTGTCAGTCATGCGTGGGTGGACGGATTCTATAACCGGCCGCGTACAGACCATGAGGAACTGAAGAAATATCATGAGGGACTGATTGCCTGCTCGGCATGTATCGCAGGGGAAGTGCCGTCGTACATACGTCAGGGACAAATGGCAAAGGCGGAAGAGGCTGTGAAGTGGTTCAAGGACTTGTTTGGCGACGACTACTATCTGGAGCTTCAGCGGCATGAGGTGAAAGACCCGAATCAAAGAGCTAACAGAGAGGCTTTCCCTATTCAGCAGGAATGTAACAAGGCTATCATTGAGCTTGCCCGCAAATATGATGTCAAGCTTGTCTGTACGAATGACGTCCATTTTGTGGACGAGGAGAATGCAGAGGCGCACGACCGCCTTATCTGTCTGAGTACGGGGCGCGACCTTGACGACCCGGCGCGAATGCTCTATTCAAAGCAGGAGTGGTTTAAGACTACGGCAGAGATGAACGAGGTGTTTGCCGATGTGCCGGAAGCGTTGCGCAATACGGTGGAGGTGTGCGACAAGGTGGAGACCTATTCCATTGACCATGCGCCGATTATGCCGAACTTTGCCATTCCGGAAGAGTTTGGAACGGAAGAGGAATACAGGCAAAGGCTGACGGAGAAGGACCTCTTTGACGAGTTTACCCGCGATGAGCATGGCAACGTGGTGATGAGCGATGACGCGGCGAATGACAAGATAAAGAAGCTTGGAGGATATGAAAAACTTTACAGGATAAAGTTTGAGGCGGATTATCTGAAAAAACTCACCTACGAGGGTGCGAAGAAAATGTACGGCGACCCTATTCCCGACCATGTGATGGAGCTTTTGAACTTTGAACTGCATATCATGAAGACGATGGGATTCCCCGGATACTTCCTTATTGTGCAGGACTATATCAATGCCGCACGCGAGGAACTGGGAGTGTGGGTCGGTCCCGGACGTGGCTCCGCCGCAGGTTCGGCTGTGGCTTACTGTCTCGGAATCACGAGAGTAGACCCCATCAAGTACGACCTCCTGTTTGAGCGATTCTTGAATCCTGACCGTATCTCCTTGCCCGATATAGATGTGGACTTTGATGATGACGGACGCGGAAAGGTGCTTCAGTGGGTAACCCAGAAATATGGAGAGGAGAAAGTGGCGCACATCATCACGTATGGCACTATGGCAACCAAACTTGCCATTAAGGACGTGGCGCGCGTGCAGAAACTTCCGCTCAGCATATCGAATGCGCTGTGCAAGGCAATTCCTGACAAATTGCCGACAGGCAAGAAGATGAATCTTCCGAATGCCATCGAGTGTGTGAAGGAATTGCAGGATGCTGTCACTTCACCCGACCCTCTCTTGCGCGATACGCTCAGGTATGCGCAGATGTTGGAGAATAATGTGCGGAACACTGGAGTACATGCGTGCGGAACCATCATCTGCCGTGACGACATTTCCGACTGGGTGCCAGTATCGACAGCCGATGACAAGGAGACAGGTGAGAAACTGCGCTGCACACAGTATGACGGTCATGTGATAGAAGAGACGGGCCTGATAAAGATGGACTTCCTCGGTTTGAAGACTTTGTCGATTTTGAAGGAGGCAGTGGAGAACATTAAGGACAGTTTAGGTGTTAGTGTGGATGTAGACCTGCTGGACATTGAAGATCCTGCCACCTATCAGCTTTACAGCGACGGGCGCACTATCGGTACATTCCAGTTTGAATCGGCAGGTATGCAGAAGTATCTGCGAGAGCTACAGCCCACTACATTTGAGGACCTCATAGCGATGAATGCCCTTTACAGACCGGGACCGATGGATTACATTCCTGATTTCATTGACAGAAAGCAAGGGCGCAAACCTATTGTGTATGATATTCCGGTGATGGAGAAGTATCTCAAGGACACCTATGGCATTACGGTATATCAGGAGCAGGTCATGCTGCTGTCTCGTCTTCTTGCCAATTTCACCCGTGGTGAGAGCGATACGTTGCGAAAGGCGATGGGTAAGAAACTGAAGGACAAGCTGGATATGCTGCGTCCGAAATTCTATGAGGGCGGACAGAACAACGGGCATAAGCTTGAGACATTGCAGAAGATATGGGCTGACTGGGAAAAGTTTGCTTCCTATGCCTTCAATAAGAGCCATGCGACGTGTTATTCGTGGGTGGCCTATCAGACTGCTTTTCTGAAAGCGAACTATCCGGCGCAGTATATGGCGGCGGTGATGAGCCGAAGCCTTGCCAATATTTCGGATATACGCAAGTTGATGGACGAATGCAAGTCGATGGGCATCAATACACTCGGTCCGGATATAAACGAGAGCCGTCAGAAATTCTCCGTAAACTCGCATGGCGATATACGCTTTGGTATGGGAGCCGTGAAGGGAGTGGGTGAGAATGCCGTGTCGGCAATCATCGATGAGCGCGAGAAGAACGGACCGTTTACATCTGTGTTCGACTTTGTGGAGCGTGTGAACCTGACGGCTTGCAACCGTAAGAATCTTGAGAACTTAGTGCTTGCGGGAGCTTTGGACTGTTTCAAGGAGGTGTCGCGTGAGATGTATTTCGCTCCGGGTGGGAAGAACGGCGAGACTTTTGTGGAGACGCTCATACGCTACGGAAACCGTTTCCAACAAGACAGGGATATGGCTACGAATTCATTGTTCGGTATGGGTATGGCAATAGAGGTGGCTCATCCTGACTTGCCGAAGGAGGTGGAGCAGTGGAGTGACATGGAACGGCTGAACAGGGAGCGTGAGCTGGTCGGCATATATCTGTCGGCACATCCTCTTGACGAGTATTCCATTGTGCTGAACCATGTGTGTAACACAAAAGTGACGGAGCTTGAGAACAAAGAAGAGCTTGCCAAACTGGATGAGGTGACATTTGGAGGGCTTGTCACAGACATACGGGAAGGGCAGACAAAAAAAGGCAATCCTTACGGTATTGTGAGGATTGAGGACTTTACCGGAGCTGGTGAGATTCCGCTATTCGGAAAGGACTGGCTTGACTACCATAACAGTTTCATGATTGGCACTCCGTTGTTTATCCGTGGAAAGGCTGTTCTCAAACAATGGGGGCAGGGCGGATATGACCTCGCCTTGAAGAGTGTGGAGCTTTTGTCGGAGGTGAAGGACTCGGTGATAGACCGAATCACCATTTCTGTCCCGTTGGACAAACTGACTGTGGAGCTGGTGGAAGACCTTGCGGAAATAGCCAAAGAGAATCCTGGACGCGCCGAACTTTACTTTAATGTGTATTCGGGAGAGAACATGAAGGCTTGTCTGTTTTCGAGGAAAACCAAAATATCTGTGCAAAAAAAACTTGTGAACTATGTTTTAGAGCGTCCTGAGATTGTCTTTAAGATAAATTGATTATCTTTGCGAAGATATTCTGTGAAATAAGAGTCCTTGCAAGTGGTGTGCTCTTGCCGGGGTTGGAGAAATAAAGAAAATGTCTAACATATAAAAATAGTATTATGGTAATTAACGATGAAAATTATGAATCAGTAGTGGCACAAGGCATGCCGCTGATGCTTGACTTCTGGGCTACATGGTGTGGACCTTGTAAGAAGATTGGACCGGATATTGAGGCTATTGCGGCAGAATATGAAGGTCGTGCTATTGTTGGAAAAGTGAATGTCGAAGAGGCTGACGGTTTGGCTACAAAATTCGGTATCCGAAATGTCCCTACCGTACTTTATATAAAGAACGGCGAGGTGGTAGACAAAATCGTGGGTGCTACCACAAAGGCTAAATTTGAGGAGAAGCTTCAGGCTATTCTTTGAAAACAAACTTAGATAGAACATGAATGATGTCCGCCATAGAAGGGTGTGGCTTGTCGGCGAATTGCAGACTAAAGAGCTTTGTATCAAGATTTGATACCATGTCTTTTTATGGCGGGCATTATTAAGCAGATACTTTTTAACCCCAAAATTTAAATACCATGTCAAGCAACATTGATGATGAACTGTTGAAAGATGCAGAAGACGATGCACGCGCAGTTGAGTTTATTCACAGCTATCTTCCTCAGGAACTTAAAGACAAGTTTACGGAAGATGAATTGTATTATTTCTTAGATGTCATATTCGACTATTATGCCTCAAAGGATATTTTCAGCGCAGAACCGGACAAAGACGGTTATGTGGAGATAGACCTTGATGAAGTTGTTAACTATATTATAAAGAAGGCGAAGAAAGAGGGAATGGGCGAGTATGAGCATGATGACATTCTTTTTATCGTGCAAGGAGAAATGGAGTATAGCGAAAATTATACAGATGAATAATCTGTCCATTTTTTTGATTTGTGACTTCTCTTGTTGACGGAAGTGAAATGGTTGACAGTCGGAGAATTAAGTTGTGGTTGCAAGGACGGTGTATATGTATGTCGGCTGTCACAACTTAATTCTTCCTTTTTTTTCTCCTTGATGCGATGGACTTTTACTGTAATAGGATGAATTATGGAACATAAAAAGATTGTAGTTTTAGACGAGTTACGTGCTGCGTGTCCTGCATTTGTCGGTGCAGCTGTCTATGCTGAGTTGGTCAATACGGAGTATTCTTCAGAACTGTGGGTTGATATAGAGAACTTTGTCAGGAAATATCGTGAATGCTATGATGTGAGTTCTATCAAGCAGATGCCCTCCATTGAGGCTACACGGCTGGCATATAGGAAATGTGGAAAAGACCCGAGCCGTTACCGCCCATCGGGCGAGGCACTTGTCAGGCGGGTGCTTCAAGGAAAAGAACTTTATCATGTGGATACAGCTGTTGACCTTGTGAATCTGGCTTCTATCGCATACGGGTATAGTATCGGTGGCTTTGACTATGACAAGATTGTCGGCAGCACATTGGAACTTGGTGTAGGATGTGAGGGCGAACCGTATGAAGGTATAGGCAGAGGTATGCTGAATATCTGCGGAATGCCGGTTTATCGCGATTCTGTGGGCGGTATAGGGACACCGACAAGCGACAATGAGCGTACAAAGATGTCGTTATCGACCACACGCATATTGGCATTGGTGAACGGATATGATGGCAATCGCGAGAATGTGAGAGCTTGTGCGTTGTATATACAAGACTTGTTGCGTAAATATGCTATGTCGGACGGTGGAGAAATTGTGGAATTTGGCTGTATGCCAATAGTCGGCGAAAGATGAAGAGGTATGGAACGGATGATGTCTTGCAGTGGCTTTTTTCTATAAAATATAGCGATTTTCGTTTATATACGTGTTGAAAAAAAGAGTGTCGGCACAATAATATAATAAATCTGTCGTTGTAAGAATTAATGGGCAAAAGGTTTTTCATACTGATGACTGTGCTGATGTGTGGCATTTTGGCTGCGAAAGCACAATGGGATGTGCAGTTCTCAGACTACACAGCGTTGAAGTCATTCTATAATCCCGCTGTGTCGGGTACGGATGGAAAACTGAATGTGTGTGGTACATATTCCATGCAGATGGCAGGGTATGACAATGCGCCTGCTACCATGTTCTTTAGTGCGGATTTGCCTGTCTATTTCCTTAGTCCGAGACATGGAGCAGGTATCAGTTTCATGAGCGATGAGATTGGTATGTTCAGAACTCAAAAGCTGGCTTTGCAATATGCTTATAATATGAAGATAGGTGCAAAAGGACGGTTGGCAATAGGTGTACAGGGCGCATTGCTGAGTGAGACTATTGACCCGAAGGATGTGGAACTGGAGGACTCTTCAGACCCGGCATTTCCTACATCGTCTGTAGACGGTAATGGCTTTGATGTGGGGGCTGGCGTGTACTATTATCATCCGAAATGGTGGGTGGGAATGTCGGCGCAGCATCTGATGTCGCCTGTACTGGAACTTGGAGAGAGGTATGAGGTGGAGATTTCGCCCGTTTATTATTTGATGGGCGGTTGCCACATAAAACTAAAGAACACTTACCTGACATTGCATCCCTCTTTTCTTGTACAGACTGATATGCAGTCGTGGCGTGAGGATGTTCAATGTAAACTGTCGTATGAGTATGACGGACGGAAATTTTATGGCGGAATAGGCTATAGTCCAAGTGCTTCTGTTACATTCATGTTAGGAGGCGATTTCCACGGTGTGTCTTTGGGATATTCTTATCAGATGTACACTTCCGGAATCGGAATGCAAAACGGCTCACATGAAATTGTTATAGGTTATCAGACGGAACTGGACTTGTTTAAGAAGGGCCGTAACAAACATAAAAGTGTACGATTGTTGTAAAGGCGATAGGCTTGAAGAAGATTTGAAGAATATTAGAATCTGAAATTCATGCAATTGTATGATTCTGAGTAATAATAGTATAGAAAAGTCAATAAATATGAGAAAAGGATTTTATGTGATATGCATTATTGTTGCTGTTTCATTGGTTGTCGCTTCCTGTATGGGAGCCGGCAGGCTTGGTGGTGCGGCAACAGGCGGTGAGGTGACAGGAGTCGGTGGAACTCCTGTTTCGGAGCCAGCTCCGTTTGGAATGGTGCTTGTGAAACGCGGATCGTTGAAAATGGGAACAGACAAGACTGACAGTCTGTGGGGCAAAAAAATGCCGGAACGGGAGATATCTGTGGATGCGTTTTGGATGGACGAAACGGAGGTGACAAATTCCAAGTACAGACAGTTCGTGAATTGGGTGCGCGACAGTATTATACGTGAGCGTCTTGCCGACCCTGCATATGGAGGTGATGAGTCGTTTAAAATAGAAGAAGATAAGAATGGAGACCCTATTACTCCGCATTTGAATTGGAGTAAGCCTATTCCGTGGAAAAATCCGGATGAAGATCAGCAAAGAGCCATAGAGAGTGTATACGCGTTTCACCCGTTTGACGGAACAAAGATGCTTGACGCAAAGCAGATGAACTATCGTTATGAGACATTTGATTATGCGATGGCGGCTATGCGCAAGTACAGGCTTGACCCAACAGAGCGAAATCTGAATACGGATATAGAGACAAATCCGAATGAGGTGGTTATGATTTCAAAAGATACAGCATATATTGATGATGATGGTGTGATACATAGAGAAACAATCACGCGCCCGTTGTCAAGTATGTGGGACTTTGTCAATACTTATATTGTCAATATTTATCCTGATACTACATGCTGGATTAATGATTTTAAGAACGCTGAGAATGAGGCATATATGCGTCTCTATTTTAATCATCCGAATTACAGCGAATATCCTGTTGTTGGAGTCAATTGGGAGCAAGCCAACGCATATTGTAATTGGCGTACGGATTTTCTGATGAGAGGATTGGGTGGCAGCGCGAAGTTCATTCAGCGTTATCGTTTGCCGACAGAGGCTGAATGGGAGTTTGCTGCCCGTGGAAAGAATGGGAATGAATTGCCGTGGGAACAGGAAGGTGTGAAGAGCGATAAGGGGTGTTTCTATGCTAACTTCAAGCCAGACAGAGGAAACTATACTGTAGACGGAAACCTTATTACGTCAAAGGTCGGAATCTATTCAGCTAACTCCAACGGACTTTATGACATGGCGGGTAATGTGGCTGAGTGGACTAGTACCGTATATACGGAGGCGGGAGTCAAGTCGATGAGCGACATGAATCCTGAGCTTTCTTATAATGCTGCTAAAGAAGATCCTTATATATTGAAACGGAAGTCGGTGAGGGGTGGTTCTTGGAAAGACCCGGAAAGCTTTATAAAGTCAGCATGGCGTTCTTCTGAATATCAGAATGTAGGCCGCTCTTTTATTGGATTCCGCTGCGTGCGTACTCAGATTGGCACTCCGGGAAAGGCAAAGAAGTAATGTAGTTAAGCAATTTATAAAACAGAATAGAAATGGCGAAGAATAAAATCAAGAACTTTTCAGTCATACAACGCTGGATGGACAGTAAGACCGGACAGATGTTTTTGAACTACGCATATAGTTGGGGTGCGTCTATTGTGATTCTTGGTGCACTTTTCAAACTGACACATATTTCAGGTGCGGACATTATGCTTTTTATTGGTATGGGCACTGAGGTTATCGTGTTCTTCCTTGCCGGATTTGAGCGTCCGTGGGACAAGGAAGAGGAGAATGACACACAGAATGCAGAGGCATCGGCGCAAGCTGCTCCATCAGTGATTGTCGGAGGGGCAGTTGGGGCTGCGGGCATACCAATGGAAGGAGCTGGTAATGTGACAGGTAGTACTGGAGGAACAATCATTATTGGTGGTGTACCTTCTGGTCAGCCTGTTTATATGGGTTCCCAACCGCAAGGTATACAGCAACCGACTGAGGATGCGCAGTCGGTAGATCCGGCGCAGCTTGCGGGAAATATTGCGTCTTCTCCAATATTGTGTAATCCACAGTATGCAGGGATGACTCCTGACATGGCTGAGGCAACACAGGCATATGTGGAACAGTTGAAATCGCTGACGGAAACATTGCAGCAAGTGGCTGAGCAGTCGGCACGCCTCACTCGTGATTCGGAAGAAATGGAAAATATGAATCGAACTCTTACAGGTATCAATAAATTCTATGAGATACAGCTCCGAAGTGTGAGTGCTCAGAGCAATACTATTGATGACGTGAATGCACAGACCGTCAAATTGGCGGCGCAGCTTGAGGAACTGAATGCTGTATATGCTCGTATGGTGGAGGCTTTGAAAGTGAACATGAAGTAAAAAACGATAATAAAATTCTGCTGTTGATTTGTACACATATTTGTGACAAGATATGTTTTTCTCAAGCAAAATGGATTTTAATCATTAAATACTACAGAAGTGGCAATAAAGAAAAGAAAACTTTCCCCGCGTCAGAAGATGATTAATCTTATGTATGTCGTATTGATGGCAATGCTTGCGTTGAATGTCAGTTCTGATGTGCTTAAGGGATTTACTCTTGTGGATGAAAGCCTGAATAAGTCTACGTCAAATTCTTCTACGCAGAATGCGGCGATTTATTCGGAACTGGAAACGGCTATGCGACAGAATCCGGAGAAGACAAGAGAATGGTATAGAAAGGCACAGCAGGTCCGGACTATTTCTGACTCTATTTATTCCTTTGCTGAGGATTTGAAATGGAGAATCGTGCGTGATGCGGACGGTAAGAATGCGGATATAAACAATATAAAAGCTAAAGACAATCTTGAGTCTGCAACTCACGTGATGCTTGCTCCGGGAGTAGGGCAAGGAAAGGCATTGCGTGCCGCCATAAACAAATACAGGGATGAGATTCTGGCAATGGTGACTGATTCTGTCAAAAAACAAATCATCGGGAGCAACCTCTCTACAGAGGTTCCGCGCAAGGTGACTCTTCTTGGCAAAAATTGGGAGGAATATATTTTTGAGAATACTCCTGTGGCTGCGGCTGTCACATTGCTAACCAAACTGCAGTCGGATGTGCGCTATGCAGAAGGTGAGGTGCTGCATCAGCTTGTGGCAAATATTGACGTGAAGGATGTACGTGTGAACCAGATACAGGCATATGTGATTCCAAGTGCGCAGACTGTGGTTCGTGGTAGTAAATTTTCCGCGCATATAATTATGGCGGCGGTAGATACTACACAACGTCCGGACATTTACGTTGGAAATACCTTGTTGAAGTCGGGTGACGGTAAATATGAGACGATTTGCAATTCCATTGGAGATTTTACTCTTCGTGGCTATATGCTTATGCGCAGTGGAAATGGAGAGACAATACGCAGGGAGTTTGAACAGCCTTATACGGTAGTGGAGCCTTCTGCCACTGTTTCTGCCACATTGATGAACATGTTGTATGCCGGTTATCAAAACCCAATCAGTGTGTCTGTGCCAGGAGTCCCTGCAAATAAGATTAATGTGTCTATGACAGGAGGAACTCTGACAAAGAAAACGGACGGGAATTACATCGCTGTGCCAACCACAGTTGGAGGTGATGTCGTAATCACTGTAACGGCAAACAATGAAGGACGTATGCAGGAGATGGGAAAATTCTCTTTTCATGTACGCAAACTTCCAGACCCTACTGCTTATATTGAGTTTGCTGACGACAAAGGGGTGAAGAACCGCTATAAGGGAGGCACTCCGCTGTCAAAAGCCGCATTGCTTAGTGCCGGCGGAATAGGAGCGGCTATTGATGACGGACTTCTTGATATATCTTTCCGTGTGACCGGTTTTGAGACTGTATTTTTTGATAATATGGGAAATGCGGTTCCTGAGGTATCCAAATCTGGCGATTTTACACCGCGTCAGAAAGAACTTTTCCGTAAACTTACGCGTGGAAAGCGTTTCTATATATCACGTGTACATGCTATAGGTCCTGACGGTATAGAGCGCACGCTTCCTGCCTCAATGGAAGTTATTGTCAACTGATAAAACATACAAATAAATGAAACATATATTATTCATACTTTTCGGCATCTGTCTTGCAGGAAGTGCGATGGCACAACCGGCAAAGAGTCGTGTAAGAGCGAACAATGCAGCTACGAACAGAACCGGCAATAATAATGCGGCTCAGACAGTAGACCGTGCCACACTGATGTTTCCTACTCCTGTCGATGTTCCGGAGGATGTGGCATGGAGGCGTGACATATATCGTACCCTCGACTTGAAAAAGGATGAGAATGCGGCTCTTTATTACCCTGTGGAACCTATGGGTAACGAGGTGAATCTTTTTACGCTCATATTCCAATTGTTGAATACAGGCAAATTGCCGGCATATGATTACAAACTTGATGGTGTGGAAGATTTCTCCAAAGAGAACAGAATGCATTTTAAGGATATGCTTGAGCGTTATCACATATTGTATGAGGTGGAAGGGCGCACCATCAAAGTAGACAATAGTGATGTTCCGTCTGCGGAGGTGTTGAGCTTTAATGTAAAGGAAAGCTCTTACTACGACCAGCATACGGCTACTTACCATACCCGGGTGGTGGCTCTGTGTCCGGTGCTCCATCGTGCGGATGACTTCAGTATGGACATACGCAAGTATCCTATGTTTTGGGTTAAGTATGATGACCTTGCACCTTATCTTAGCAAGCATTCTGTGATGACAAGCAATCTGAACAATGCTGCCACAATGTCGATGGATGACTTCTTTGCGACAAATCAATATAAGGGAAATATCTATATGACTACTAATATGCAGAACCGTTCTTTGCAGCAATATTGTGCTACAGACAGTGCTTTGGTGAAAGAACAGAAACGCATAGAAAAAGAAATCACTGATTTTGAGAAAAATATATGGGCAACTCCGGTTGATTCTGTGGAACTGGCACGTCAGGATTCGATTGAGAATGCCGCAAATGCCAAGAAAACAAGAAAACGTGTTTCTGCCTCTTCTGAGAAGGCTGCCACCGCTTCTTCTTCCCGCACGGCGCGACGTTCTTCTGTAAGCAAAAAGGAGAAAACAGAAAAGTCATCCTCAAGTTCGTCCGGCTCTTCCGCGCCACGTGTTTCTGTGCGCAGGCAAAGACATTAAAAGTTTTCGCAGGCACTTCGTCTGCTATTATACAAGATTGCCTGATTCCGGCTATTATATCAGTCGTCCATTCAAAAATGCAGTTATGCATCTCAGATTCCGCTTTGCGAATTTATGTATGTCACTGTATTTCTGAATGGGCGACTTGTTTTTGAGCATTCAGTCGTATAAATGAGGACAATACGAACTTTTTTTCAATAAAACTCCCAATAATTTTGCATACTTGAAGTACTGTTAGTATTTTTGCTTGCAAGAGTTTGGAGATTTTAAATCAATGCTTTTTGAATGATGTGCGCTTCGCCATGAATTCGCCATGAAAAATGTAGAGTGTGCAAAATGCAGAATCGTTGGTTCTGATATTTGAAAAACCGGAATTAAAAACACTTAGCCTATGTATTTCTATGTGGACAAATCAGGACAACAGCAAGGTCCGGTACCTGCGGATGTTCTAATATCAAAAGGAGTTACCTCTGAGACACTGGTATGGAAGGCCGGTATGTCACAGTGGGTAAAGGCATCGTTGGTGCCTGAGTTGAAACCGTTGTTTACCGCGCCTCCAGTTCCACCATCTCCGCCTGGAGTTGTACCGCCACCAATCAATGGCGGCTCCACCGGGCAAGTGCCTCCTGTTCCGCCAAGCGGCGCGCAAAAGATAGACAACAATATGCTTTGGGCTATTCTCAGCACCGTACTTTGCTGCATTCCTACCGGGGTGTATGCCATCTATTGCTCCTCGCAGGTGGACACCCTGAGCCGTATGGGCGATTATGACGGGGCATTGGGAAAGGCGAGCGAGGCAAAGAAGTGGGCCATTATAGGTGCTGTTGTCGGACTTGTCGGAGGCTTCCTGTACAGTATAATCATGATTCTTGCAAATATGTGAGAACAGTATTGAGAACTTTCCTCATAACATTATCGCTTGTCATTGCCGTATGGCTGTACTACACGTACAACCCCGCCGCCTCTGTTTGGTCGCCCAAGTGTGTCATGTTGGCACTGACCGGTTATCGATGTCCCGGATGCGGTATACAAAGACTTGTGCATCATGTGCTTCATGGCAATATCGCGGAAGGTCTAAGGTATAATTACTTTGCTGCCGGTGTCGTTCTATATGTCTTTGTGGCAGGGCTTGGTCTTGCTGTTCGCAAACCGTCATGCAGGTTTTTTGTACGCAAATACCTTGTCAGTCGCTATGCCGCCTACACGTATATGTTTCTTTATGTCGTTTGGTGGGTTGTGAGGAATATTGTTGATTTATAACTATCACTTTAAAACAATAATATTATGAATGAAATTAAAAAATCAGTGACAACATGTCTGAATAAGTATGCCACATTCGAGGGGCGTGCAAAGAGGTCAGAGTTTTGGTGGTTCTGGCTTGCCGTTTTTATTTTGGGTTATATTCCATTTGTAGGTTTCATCATTGGTCTCGGATGCCTCATTCCGATTATCGCTGCCGGAGTAAGAAGGCTTCACGACACAGGACACTGTGGCTGGTGGCTGTTGTGTCCGATATACAACATTGTGTTATTGGCTACAGCCGGTACTCCAGGTGCTAACGAATACGGCGACGAGCCTGAAAACATGCAGTAATCAGAAATACATTCCCGATTAATTCTATATTGCAATAATCTTTTGTGGGTGTTTTCGACAGGTTTTTTCTGTCGGGAACACCCACAAACAGTATAATAGTCTGGTGATTGTAAACGATTGTGTGGGTTAGAGGCAAGAAAATCGGTTTATCCGACATTTCGAATGATTTATTTTATTTGTTATAGAGTTGGGTTCTGATGCAGGTGTATTTTGCGGAGGTATTTTGACAGGATTCCTGATTATTTGTAAATATGCTTTTACAGGTTTTTCTGATGTGCTCTGACAGACTCCTCCGTCACTTCGTGACACCTCCTCTAATTTAGAGGAGGAGCTATATACCTTGTCAATCAACACGTTAGTTTTTCTGCTAACATGGTAATCAGGCTCCTCTCCTAAGTTTGGGGAGGTGTCGCTTTGCGACGGAGGAGTCTGTTAAAAGCGTCTGCAAAACATCAAAATATCTGATAATTTGATATGTTAAATCCCATCTCCGTAGAATCGCCTCAAAATGAACCGAACCTTACCTCGGTTGCAAAAACGCGATTCTACGGAGGGTTTCAAACCTCGAAAATCGAGCAGACAAACAGAACAATCAGACCGACTAAAAGATATAGAATTTCAATCCCAAACACACCTTTTCCATCCAAAAGCCCACTAAAACTCAAAATTACAAGGTGCTGAAAATTTATTTTCAAGGCGCACCGATTTTTTGCGCAAGGTGAACAAAATTTATTTTCAAGGTGAACAAAATTTTCAAAGCCTGTTTTTCGGGTCAAAATCGGGTATTTTTCCGAATCGCTTCCTCAAAAAGAAGGAAATCAACTTTTCAATGCCCCGAAAAACAAAAATGGATTTTGAGCCTGAAAAATGACGGTTTTGAACGTAAATTTTCATAACTCGCTGATTATCAACATTCCCTATTTTGATCTCAACCCTTAGTTTTTGGACTAAAACCGCGTCCTTTTTATAAAAATATATCTTGTTGATTATCAATGCTTTATTCAAATGCCACTAAAAATCAAAGACCGGCATGGTGCGTGAAATGTTAAAATGCACTTTTTCGCCAACTGACATAATGTCAAAAAACACTTGTCTGCATTCTGCTGTCCGGCAATATGTGCGACAGGATGGTTCGGGCTTCTGGAACTTCCGTTATAAAATACGTACAAGAGGCATAATGTATGTAGAGATGTTGAATACTTTGACAATGACTATACAGACTGTCGGGTTGCCGTTGTCACTCGAGGTGTGGATAAACCTTAAAGTCTTGCCGTAGCCTTGTCTGAGCATTATCAAGGTTGTGCCCAATCGTAATGCCTTGCCTTTCTTATTGCTTTTCTTATTCCAGCCTCGCATAAATAACTCAAAACTTATTTGGTGTAATTCGTATTTTGTTTTACCTTTGCAGATGCGGGTATTATGTTATTCCGCCATAGTTAGAGAGTTAGCTAAATAAAGAATCTATAAACACAATTATACCTATTCATATTTATGAGTTTAAAAATCATCGTACTCGCGAAGCAGGTTCCAGACACACGTAATGTCGGACCGGACGCGATGACTCCGGAGGGTACTGTAAACCGTGCTGCTCTTCCAGCCGTGTTCAACCCTGAGGACTTGAATGCCTTGGAACAGGCGTTGAGATTGAAGGATGCCAATCCCGGTTCTACTATTACAATGCTGACAATGGGTTTGCCAAAAGCTACAGAAGTGCTGCGTGAGGGACTTTTCCGTGGCGCGGATGCCGGATGTCTGCTTACCGACCGCTCGCTTGGTGGTGCTGATACCCTTGCAACGAGTTACACTCTTGCCCAGGGTATAAAGAAGATTGGTGACTATGACATTATTCTTTGTGGTCGTCAGGCTATTGACGGTGACACGGCGCAGGTTGGTCCTCAGGTGGCAGAGAAGCTTGGGCTTACTCAGATTACTTATACAGAGGAGATTCTGGAATGCACAAAGGACAAGATTGTGGCAAAACGTCATATCGATGGTGGTGTTGAGACAGTTGAAGGTCCTATGCCGATTGTTGTCACAGTCAATGGAAGTGCGGCTCCTTGCCGTAGCCGTAATGCCAAACTTGTCATGAAGTATAAGAAGGCAAAGACAACTTCTGAGATTGCGGCTCTTTCTGATGAGGAAAAGGCATTCTACGATGCGCGTCCTTATCTTGCCATTCAGTCATGGGGCGCAGCCGACATCGAGGCCGACCCAGAACAGATTGGTAAGGCAGGCTCGCCTACTAATGTGAAGGCTGTGAAGAATATTGTCTTCAAGGCAAAAGAGAATAAGACACTGACTTCCAGCGATGCAGATGTTGAAAGTCTTATTGTTGAATTGTTGGAAAGCAACACCATTGGCTAATATTTTAGGCTCCGCTCTTTATTGTATAGGATGCTTTAAGAGGAACAGTCGTGTCTGTCCAAAACTGGTTGAGGAATAGACAGAATGCGCGTCTTCTTATTTATCGGGGATACTTATAGACCGGCTGCTTAAAACTTAAAAATCGAAAGAAATGAACAACGTATTTGTATATTGTGAACTTGAAGGCAACAAAGTTGCTGACGTAAGTTTGGAACTTCTTACAAAAGGCCGTAAGTTGGCAAATCAACTTGGTGTGCAGTTGGAGTGCGTTTGCATCGGCTGCGGACTTGATGGTGTTGAGAAGCAGGTGATGCCTTTTGGTGTTGATAAAGTGCATGTTTTTGATGCGGAGGGGCTTTTCCCTTACACATCTCTCCCTCATACATCGGCTGTGGTAAATCTCTTCAAGGAGGAGCTGCCTCAGATATGTCTTCTTGGAGCTACCGTAATTGGCCGCGACCTCGGTCCGCGCGTTTCCTCAGCTCTTCATTCCGGACTTACTGCGGATTGTACTCAGCTCGAAATCGGTGACTTTGACATGAAGGTGAAGGTTGACGGCGAGTTTGTGAACAAGCATTATGAGAAGCAACTTTATCAGATTCGTCCTGCATTCGGTGGCTCAATCATTGCCACAATTGTCAATCCGGAGCACCGTCCTCAGATGGCGACAGTCCGCGACGGCGTGATGAAGAAAGAGGTGCTCGATGAGAACTATCAGGGTGAGGTTGTCCGTCATGATGTGGCTAAATATGTTCCTGAGACTGATTATGTTGTGAAGGTGCTCGACCGTCATGTAGAGAAAGCCAAGCACAACCTGAAAGGTGCGAACATTGTGATAGCCGGAGGCTATGGTGTAGGCTCAAAGGAAGGATTCGACCAGCTGTTTGAACTTGCAAAGGAAATCCATGCGGAAGTAGGTGCCAGCCGTGCTGCTGTCGATGCCGGATGGATTGACCACGACCGTCAGGTAGGTCAGACAGGTGTGACTGTACGTCCGAAGGTGTATATTGCATGTGGCATTTCCGGTGCAATCCAGCATATTGCCGGCATGAAAGACAGTGGTATAATCATTTCTATCAACAACGACCCTAATGCTCCGATTAATCAGATTGCTGATTACATCATCAACGGCACAGTTGAGGAGGTTGTACCAAAACTGATAAAGTATTATAAGAAGAATAGTAAATAAGCTTCAAGGATTGTCGGAAGCATATATTGAGCTTGTCTTCCGACACCGGAGCTTGAACAAGGAAAATGCCCGGTTGTCCTGAATGGCATTCCTTCATGAGGGTGGAGGTTAAGGAGAGGACTTTTATTTATGGCAAATTCATATACAGATTATCCTGAGATAAAATTCCACATGGAGCATGGACTTATGTCCCGTATTGTGGAGTTGAAGGAACGCGGCTATGCGGATAAAGATCAGTATGACTATGCGCCTCAGGATTTTGAGGACGCGATGGACTCATACGACAAGACATTGGAAATTGTTGGTGATGTTACTGCAAATGTGATAGCACCGAATGCGGAGGCAGTAGATGCGGAAGGCCCTCATTGCGAGAACGGCCGTGTACGTTACGCTGCCAAGACATACGAGAATCTGGATGCTACTATCAAGGCGGGCATGAACGGTATGACAATGCCGCGCCGCTATGGCGGTCTTAACCTGCCTATTACTGTTTATACTGCCGCAAACGAGATTATCTCGGCAGGTGACGCAGGTTTTGAGAATATATGGTCATTGCAGGACTGTATAGAGACTCTTTATGAGTTTGGTAACGAGGACCAGCGCGAGCGTTTCATTCCTCGTGTATGTGCAGGCGAGACAATGTCTATGGACCTTACAGAGCCGGATGCAGGTTCCGACCTTCAGTCCGTCATGCTGAAAGCCACTTATTCAGAGGAAGAGGGTTGCTGGTTGCTGAACGGTGTGAAGCGTTTCATTACCAATGGCGACTCAGATATTCATTTGGTTCTTGCGCGCTCAGAAGAAGGAACAAGAGACGGTCGCGGTCTTTCCATGTTTATCTATGACAAGCGTCAGGGCGGTGTGAATGTGCGCCGTATAGAGAACAAGCTTGGTATTCATGGAAGCCCTACTTGTGAGCTTGTGTACAAGAATGCGAAAGCAGAGTTGTGTGGCGACCGCAAGTTGGGTCTTATCAAGTATGTGATGGCGCTCATGAATGGCGCGCGTCTTGGCATCGCCGCACAGTCGGTAGGTATCGAGCAGGCTGCATACGATGAAGGTCTTGCCTATGCAAGAGACCGCAAGCAGTTTGGTAAGGAGATTATCAACTTCCCGGCTGTTTACGACATGCTTGCCCTTATGAAGGCAAAACTTGACGCAGGCCGTTCATTGCTTTACATGACAGCGCGTTATGTGGATATATACAAGGCACTCGATGACATTGCCCGTGAGCGTAAGCTTACTCCGGAAGAGCGCAAGGAGCAGAAGATGTATGCCAAGCTTGCAGACTCGTTCACTCCGCTTGCTAAGGGTATGAACTCTGAGTTTGCAAACCAGAACGCTTACGATTGTATCCAGATTCACGGTGGTTCTGGCTTCATGCTTGAATACAAGTGCCAGCAGTTGTATCGTGACGCGCGTATTACAAGCATCTATGAGGGAACTACACAGCTTCAGACTGTTGCTGCCATACGCTATGTGACAAACGGTACATACATGAGTGTAATCCGTGACTTTGAGGCACAGCCTGTAGCTCCTGAATATGAGGACTACATGAAGCGCATCAAGGAAATGGCTTCCAAGCTTGAGGCAAGCACAAATGCTGTGAAAGAGGCAGACAATCAGGAACTTCTTGATTTCTGTGCGCGCAAGCTTTATGAAATGACTGCTTACACTGTGATGTGTCATCTTCTTCTTCAGGATGCGCAGAAGGCGCCGGAGTTGTTTGCAAAGAGCTTGAATGTGTTTGTAAACTACGCTGAGAGCGAGGTGGAGAAGCACTTTAATTATATCCGCAAGATGGATGCGGCACAGCTCGACAACTATCGTCAGGCTGTGGCTGAGGCTTAAAATTGGATTTTTCGCAATAAGAGGGCGGCAGGGATAGTTTTCTCTGCCGCTTTTTTATGTGCTATGCCGGGATTTTCCGACGGAGGAACTTGGATTGTACATGGACAGAAGGCGAATTAAGTGTGTATGTTTCTTGATACTTGTTGAAACATGACCGCTTTTTGTCTTCTATGAGAAACAAAAAGACTATCTTTGCAATCCTTACAAAGAGAATGTAACACAGCAAACAGATAAAACCCCTTGTAGAACATGTACGCAGACATTATTCTTCCACTTCCTTTCGATACATTTACTTATTCCGTTCCGCAGGACATGGAAACTGTGGTGAAAGTTGGAAGCAGAGTGGTTGTACCCTTCGGAAAGAAAAAAATATATGCGGGTGTGGTGCTCCGTGTGCATGATACGGCTCCTGAAGGAGTTGTGGTGAAAGACATACATGAGGTGCTGGACACTGTACCTGCGGTCAGCGAGCAGCAAATAGCCTTTTGGAAATGGATGGCTGATTATTATCTATGCACATTAGGAGATGTGTATAATGCCGCCATGCCGGCAGGCATGAAAGCCACAGAAAAAAAGAATACGTCGAAAAGACGCAAAAAAACTGTGGCGGTGCAGGCGGAAGGTCTGAAAAATACACTGAACACGGGGCAACAACAGGCTCTCTGTCTTATCAATGACAGTTTCCTGAAAAACGATATTACGTTGTTCCACGGAGTGACTTCAAGCGGAAAGACGGAAGTCTACATACATCTTATAGACAAATATATACAAGAAGGAAAGCAAGTTCTTTATCTGCTTCCCGAAATAGCTCTTACCACACAGATAACAGAGCGTCTGCGTAGTGTTTTCGGTGACAAACTTGGAGTGTATCATTCTAAATTTGCTGATGGCGCAAGGGTAGAGGTTTATACCCGTCTGCTTTCTGACAATCCATACGGTCTGGTACTTGGTGTGCGTTCTTCCATATTCCTTCCTTTCCACAATCTGGGACTTGTGATTGTGGACGAGGAACATGAGACTTCTTACAAGCAGCAAGACCCGGCACCCCGTTACCATGCGCGCAGTGCGGCAATCATGCTGGCGCGTCAGTATGGCGCAAAGACGTTGTTGGGAACGGCTACTCCGAGTCTGGAAACATTCCATCATGCTCAAAGCGGACGCTATGGTTATGTACCCCTGATGCAGCGATACAATAATATGCAGCTTCCCGACATAGAACTTGTGGACATCAAGCGGCTAAGGCACCAAAAGCGGATGAACGGGGCTTTCTCCCCTGTTCTTGTCGAAGCTGTGAGAGAGGCTTTGGGTCGCAATGAGCAGGTCATTCTGTTCCAAAACCGACGGGGATATTCGCCCTTCATTGAATGCCGTACATGCGGATGGGTTCCTCGCTGTGAGCATTGTGATGTGAGCCTCACCTATCATAAGGGGACCGGAATGCTCACTTGCCATTATTGTGGTCATACCTATGCGCTGCCGCCTCGTTGTCCGAATTGCGAGGAAACAAACTTTTCTACGGTTGGTGTAGGAACAGAACGGGTGGAGGACCAGATTCAGGAACTGTTTCCCGAGGCAAGTACGTTGAGGCTTGATTTGGATACTGCCCGTACACGCTCTGCGTATGAGCGCATTATCAGTGATTTCGCCGAACATAAAAGCGACATACTTATCGGAACTCAAATGGTGTCGAAAGGACTTGATTTCGACAATGTGAGTGTGGTTGGGGTTCTTGATGCCGACACAATGCTCAACCAGCCCGATTTCCGTAGCTATGAGCGGACTTATCATGTACTTTCTCAGGTGGCAGGACGTGCAGGAAGGAAAAATCATAAGGGAAAAGTGGTGCTTCAGACCCGCAGTGTCGATAGTGACATCATAGCCCAAGTGGTGGGCAACGACTATTATTCTATGTATCATGCGCAGATGCAGGAAAGAGAGCTTTTTCACTATCCTCCATTTTACCGTCTGATATACGTGTTTTTGCGTCATAAGGACAACCATGTATTGGACGTTCTCTCGCAGGCTATGGCGGCGAAACTTCGTGAGATATTTGCTGACCGTGTACTTGGACCTGATAGTCCTCCTGTCGGACGTGTGCAGTCGTTGTTTATCCGTAAAATCGTTCTGAAGATAGAGAACGGGGCTTCTGTCAGTCAGGTGCGTTCTGCTTTGCGTGCCGTCCGGCAGCAGATACTCCTGCAGCCAATGTCCAACGGACTGAATATCCACTATGATGTAGACCCTGTATAGTTCGATGTGCTTTTGTTTGCGCCTGTCTTTGCTGCGGAAAAAGCATTCGTTCTCTAAAAAAATCCTGTTTAGTTTGCTTTCTCTTCAAAAAGTTCTAAATTTGCAGCGATTTTAAGAAATTTGTTAGTAAAATGATGAATATATATACAAATCATAATGGTTTCAGCCTTGTTTGGACAGGTATGATGAGTACAGCCGCTAAGGGTATGACCCTTAGGGGTTGAGCAGATGTATATATATTTCTTGTTTCTATTATGATTATAGAAGTCTGGCAAACGTTTCTTTGTCGGCTTATGTGATACAATCCAGTTTTCTTCATTAAAATGTAAAAGTATAATCCCTGTTGTTAGGGGGAGCCTATGGATTTATATCCATACAGGCTGAATCAAAAATAAATCAGCACAATGAAAGTATTAAAGTTTGGCGGAACATCCGTAGGTTCCGTAGAGAGCATTCTCAATGTCAAGAAGATTGTAGAGGCAGCCGATGAGCCTGTGGTAGTGGTCGTTTCCGCGCTTGGTGGCATTACCGACAAGCTTATCAAGACATCTAAATTGGCACAGAGTGGCGACATTTCGTACCTTGACTCATATCAGGAGATGGTGGAACGTCATCATAATATGATAGCTGCGATAATTCCTGACCCGGCCCGCAAGGCGGCTTTGTTGGCAGTTGTCGATGAGCTTCTCTCCGATTTGAAGAGTATTTATCAAGGAGTCTATCTCATCAAGGATTTGTCGGAAAAGACTTCAAACGCTATTGTCAGTTATGGCGAGCGTATCTCGTCTAATATAGCGGCTACTTTGATTGACGGAGCAAAATGGTTTGATTCTCTGTCTTTTATTAAGACGGAAAAGAAACAACGTGCTAATTTCTTGAATGCAGAACTGACCAATACTCTTGTATGCGATGCTTTCAGGGGATTTGGTGAGGATGTGAAGGTGGCTCTTGTTCCTGGCTTTATCTCTACTGACATGTCGAGCGGAGAGGTTACCAACCTCGGACGTGGAGGGTCGGACTATACCGCAAGTATTATTGCTGCGGCTCTCGATGCCGATGTGCTGGAGATTTGGACTGATGTGGACGGCTTTATGACAGCCGATCCAAGGGTTATCAACACGGCATATACGATAGACCATCTTTCATACGTTGAGGCTATGGAGCTTTGCAATTTTGGCGCAAAGGTTGTCTATCCGCCAACTATATATCCGGTGTGTGTAAAGAACATACCAATATTGATAAAGAACACTTTCCGTCCGGAAGCCAAAGGTACTATCATTCAGCAGGGATGTGGCGATGAGAGCCGGGCTATCAAAGGTATCTCTTCCATCAACAATACAAGTCTTATCACCGTGTCTGGTCTTTCTATGGTCGGAGTTATTGGTGTCAACCGCCGTATCTTTTCCGCGCTTGCCGACTGCGGCATCAGCGTGTTTATGGTGAGTCAGGCCTCGTCGGAGAACAGTACCTCTATCGGTGTACGCAATGAGGATGCGGAGCAAGCTTGTGAGGTGTTGAACCGTGAGTTCGCCAAAGAAATAGAGATGGGTGCAATGTATAAAATGAAATTTGAGAGCAATCTTGCCACTGTCGCTGTCGTGGGTGAGAACATGAAGCATACTCCGGGCATTGCAGGAAAGCTTTTCGGCACTTTGGGACGCAGTGGTATCAGTGTCATTGCTTGTGCGCAGGGTGCCTCAGAAACCAATATCTCTTTTGTGGTGGAGAGTAAATCGTTGAGAAAAACACTGAATGTGATTCACGACAGTTTTTTTCTCTCGGAATATCAGGTGCTTAACCTCTTTATCTGCGGAGTTGGTACGGTAGGAAGCAGCCTGATAGAGCAAATTGCCGGTCAGCGTGAGAAACTGAAAAGAGAGCGCGGACTGAAACTCAATGTAGTAGGTATTGCGAGTGGGCATAATGCTTTGTTCAATCGCGAGGGAATAAATTTGTCCGACTATCGTGAGCAGTTGAGGCAGAGTGAGCCAAGTTGTCTTGAAAGATTGAAGGCTGAGGTTATAGGCATGAATATTTTCAATTCTGTTTTTGTCGATTGTACGGCAAGCGCGGAGGTGGCTTCCCTCTATGGCGATTTCTTTGAGCACAACATATCTGTGGTGGCTGCCAATAAAGTGGCGGCATCATCGGCATACAATAATTATTCTGAGCTGAAGGCAACGGCGCGCAAGCGTGGGGTGAAATTCCTGTTTGAAACGAATGTGGGAGCCGGATTGCCAATCATCAATACAATTAACGACCTTATAAACAGTGGAGATCGCATTTTGAAGATTGAGGCTGTGTTGAGCGGTACGCTAAACTTTATTTTCAACACAATAAGTGAGAAAGTTCCGTTTAGCCAGACTGTGCGTCTTGCCAAAGAAGAAGGATATTCTGAGCCGGATCCGCGTGTAGACCTCAGCGGTAAGGATGTGATAAGAAAACTTGTCATTTTGTCGCGTGAGGCAGGCTATGAGATAGAGCAGAGTGATGTAGATACAAATCTGTTTATTCCCGATGCGCTGTTTGCCGGGTCACTTGATGAGTTCTGGCAGAAATTGCCGGAACTGGATGCCGGCTTTGAGGCTCGACGCAAGGTTCTTGATAAAGAAAACAAGCGTTGGCGGTTTGTGGCAAAACTTGATGGCGGCAAAGCCTCAGTATCATTGGAAGAAGTGGGTGGGCACCATCCGTTCTATGACCTTGAGGGAAGCAACAACATTATTCTTATTACCACGGAACGTTATCATGACTATCCGATGCTTATTCAGGGGTACGGAGCCGGTGCCAGTGTTACTGCTGCCGGTGTCTTTGCCGATATAATGAGCATCGCTAATATCTAATAGTAGAGACAAATAGCTTATGAAACATATTATCATACTTGGAGATGGGATGGCTGATTGGAAGGTCGAGGCTCTTGGCGACAAGACTCTGATGCAGTATGCCCATACTCCTTATATGGACATGCTGGCAAAGAAAGGGCGCACAGGTATGCTGACGACAGTGCCCGAAGGGTTTCATCCTGGAAGCGAGGTGGCAAACTCATCGATTCTCGGTTATGACCAGACACATGTGTACGAGGGACGCGGTCCGCTTGAAGCTGCAAGTATCGGGGTAGAGTTGTCGCCTGATGACATGGCTATACGTTGTAATCTGGTGTGCATTGAGGGAGATTGTATAAAGAACCACTCTGCCGGACATCTTAAAACGGAAGAAGGCGATGTGCTGATAAAGTACTTGCAGGAACGTCTTGGAACAGAGCGCGTACATTTCTACACTGGAGTGCAGTACCGCCATTTGCTGGTTATCAAGGGCGGCGACAAGAGATTGTCATGCACACCACCGCATGATGTTCCCGGTCAGCCGTGGAGACCGCTTCTTGTAAAGCCGGAAGTACCGGAGGCACAGGCTACGGCAGACCTTCTCAATGATTTGATATTGAAGTCGCAACAGCTTCTTGCCGGACATCCGCTCAATCAACAAAGGGTGGCAGAAGGAAAAGATCCGGCCAACAGCATCTGGCCGTGGGCTGGAGGCTACCGTCCTGATATGGTGCCGCTGACGCAGACTTATCCTCAGATAAAGCGGGGTGCGGTTATCACCGCTGTCGATTTGATAAGAGGTATAGGACATTATGCCGGACTGCGGTGTATTGATGTGGAAGGGGCTACCGGGCTTGCTGATACGAATTATGAGGGTAAGGCGGAAGCTGCCATTGCTGCACTGAAAACCGATGACTTTGTGTATTTGCATATCGAGGCAAGTGATGAGGCAGGACATGATGGAAAGCTCGATTTGAAACTGGCCACGATTGAGAGTCTTGACAAGCGTGCAGTCCGGCCTATATGGGAATATGTGGAAGGAGTTAACAAGGCTTGGGAAGAGGAAGTACGCGCCAATGGCGGCAATACAGCAGACACAAAAACCGAGCCTGTCGCAATAGCGGTCTTGCCCGACCATCCTACACCGGTGAAACTGCGTACCCATACCAATGAGCCGGTACCATTCCTTATTTATGCTCCCGGTATCGAGGCTGACGGAGTAGATACTTTCGATGAATACTCATGCAAGCAGGGCGGATACGGCTGCTTGAAAAAAGATGAGTTTATAAAAGCATTTATGAATTTATAATAACCACCATAAATATGAAATTTTACAGTACAAATAAAAAAGCACCTGTCGCTGATTTGCACAAGGCAGTAGTGAAGGGGCTTGCCGAAGACAAGGGACTTTACATGCCTGAAGTGATAAAGGCATTGCCAAAAGATTTCTTCGACCATATCGAGGACATGACGTTTCAGGACATAGCATACACGGTGGCAGACGCTTTTTTCGGTGAGGATGTGCCGGCTGATACGCTCCGGCAGATTGTGTACGACACACTTGCCTTCGACTGTCCGGTGGCTAAAGTTACAGACAACATATATAGCCTTGAGCTGTTCCACGGACCGACACTTGCTTTTAAAGATGTCGGCGCACGCTTCATGGCGCGTCTGCTTGGCTATTTTATCAAGCAGGAAGGCAATGAGCAAGTGAACGTGCTGGTGGCTACATCGGGTGACACAGGCTCTGCGGTAGCAAACGGATTTCTTGGGGTTGAGGGCATTCATGTGTATGTGCTTTATCCGAAAGGAAAAGTAAGTCCTATACAGGAATGCCAGTTTACCACTCTCGGGCAGAATATCACGGCGATAGAGGTGGACGGTGTGTTCGATGATTGTCAGGCACTTGTGAAATCCGCGTTTATGGACGAGGAACTGAATCATCACATGAAGCTTACGTCTGCCAATTCCATCAATGTGGCGCGATTCCTTCCACAGGCTTTCTATTATTTCTACGCATATGCCCAGATGAAGAAGAAAGGGCTTGCGGACAAACTTGTCGTTTGTGTGCCTTCCGGTAATTTCGGAAACATCACTTCCGGCTTGTTTGGCAAGAAGATGGGGCTTCCTATATCACGCTTCGTTGCGGCAAACAATGCGAATGACATCTTCTTCAACTATCTGAAGACGGGCGAGTATTGTCCGCGTCCTTCTGTACAGACAATTGCCAATGCTATGGATGTGGGCGATCCAAGTAATTTTGCCCGTATCTACGACTTGTATGAAGGAAATCACAGTGCGGTTTGCGGAGATGTAAGTGGTGCCGCATATACGGACGAGCAAATAGCAGAGACCATCAAGACTGTGTATGAGGAGACCGGTTATTTGTGCGACCCTCACGGAGCATGTGGTTTCCGTGCGCTGAAAGAAGGATTACAGCCAGGCGAGACCGGTGTGTTCCTTGAGACGGCGCATCCTGCCAAATTCCGCGATACGGTGGAAAGAATCATCGCCTCGAAAGTGGAAATTCCAGCCAAGCTTGCCGCTTTCATGCAGGGCAAGAAGGAAAGTGTGGAGATGAGCCGTGACTTCGCGGATTTCAAGGCTTATCTGATGAGCAGGTGAGTATGCCTGTTTTATGTGGTATATAGACATTAAACGTTGTTTTTGTGTCCAACTTTCTGGGTGTAGTTCAACTTTAGAGAGTATTTTTGTACAACACTGTTATACAATCGTTGTCGTGTTGTCAAAATTTTAATGAATTATCTCTTGAATATGTCTATTTGCTAATTTTTTAAGCGGAAATTGTGTAATTTGATATGTTAAAACCAAACCTCCGTAGAATCGCTCAAAATCAACCAGACTTTGCCTCGGCTGAAAAAACGCGATTCTACGGAGGTTTTCTCTTCTTGAATTTCGAGTGGGCAAATAGGACAATTCGCCCGACCAAAGGATATAAAAATTCAAGCTGAAATGGGGTGTTTCCGCCCAAAAGCCCATAAAAGTCCAAAATTGCAAGGTGCTGAAAATTTTTTTGTAAGGTGAACTGATTTTTTTTGCAAGGTGAAGTAATTTTATTTTCAAGGTGAACGAATTTTTTACAGCCCGCTTTTAGCCCTAAAATTGGGCATTTTCCAAGATGATTCCCTTAAAAGGAACGAAGCCGACTTTTCCACGCTCTGAAAAACAAAAATTGATTTTGACTGCGAAAAACGACTGTTTTAGCCGCGAATTTTCATAACTCGCTGATTATCAGTATATCCTATTTTGCCTCCAGCCTTTAGTTTTTGGTCTAAAACTGCATTATTTTGGCTAAAATATATCTTGTTGATTATCAATACTTTATCTTTTAGTGAGCAAAAATTGCATCTCAATTAAGAGTGTACGAATCTTCATTGTGTTAAAAAACGCACCTCCAACTGAATTGACATTATGTCAGAAACTTTTGCCGAAACGCACTGAAAAAAACGGTATGCTCAACCCGAAAAATGCCTATAATAAGAGTGTCGCAGACAACCGATTCAGCGCGCTCTGTATCGGACTTCTGCCATGCTCGCGCCGGAACAAGCTCCGCCATGCGTATTCCGTTTTAGGGATGTGTACGCAGATTGTTTTTATGTCAGTGTATATCAGAATATTTTTATTTCCCTCTAAAGAATAAGAGATTCTTTATTCCACCAGTATAGAAATCCCAATATTTTGTCTAAATTTGCAAGTGCAAGCTCTAAGGATGTGGGCTGCAATGAATTGCACAAAATACATTGAATATGAATTGGAATTTTTTCTCGTCCAAACCGACAAAGGGAAGGAAACAGCAGGTGCAGGAGAAGAGACATCTTCTTTTGTTCAAAATATTGCTTGTGGTGCTTTCTACTGTTGCCGTGGTGTACTTTATGCCGCGTGACGCACAGTTCAACTATACATATGACATTGACAAGCCCTGGCGATACGGACAGTTGATAGCCACATTCAAGTTTCCTATCTACAAGAACGATTCTGTGATGCAGCGTGAGCAGGATAGTGTCATGCGTCGCTTTCAGCCTTATTACACTGTGGACAGCAGCGTGAAATCGGGTATGATAAAGAAATTGCAGGCTGCAAGTAATCGTTGGAAAGGCACTGGCGCCACATTTTATGTCCGCCATATTGTCGCCATGTTGGACACTGTCTACCGCTATGGTATGCTGTCGGCAGAGGAGTATGGCGACCTGAAAGAACGGGGGCACAGCTCTATACGTTTGATTGGCGATGACAATACGGCTGTGTCTGTTCCTGTAAAGAAACTTTTTTCCACCCGTTCCGCATACGAATATATCATGAACAAGGATACGGTCATGTATCCGCGTTCAGTGATGCAGCAGTTCGACATTATAGAATTGTTGCAGCCGAACCTGAATCTGGACGCTGCCAAATCGAAAATAGAGGAGGAAGCCCTTAAGGCGAGTGTGTCGGGTGCGAGAGGCATTGTGCAGAGCGGGCAAAAGATTATCGACCGTGGAGAGATTGTCACTAAGGAAGTGTACGACATTCTGCGTTCTTTTGAAAGAGAGTCTACCAAGCACAAGAGTGCGACGGAACATTTTCCTTATAAACTTTTGGGACAGACTGTCTTCGTGCTGTTGGTCATGTCCATACTTGTCACCTACCTGTCTCTTTTCCGTGCGGACTATTTGACAAATGGGCGCAGCGCAATACTTTTGTATGCGCTGATTGTTGTGTTCAGCATTATGGCATCTTTAATGGTGTCGCGTAATTTGCTGAATGTGTTCATGCTGCCTTGTTGCATGGTACCGATAATTATCCGTGTCTTTATGGATTCGCGCACCGCCTATATGTTTCATTGCGCGATGACCATCATCATATCCCTTGTTTTGCGCTATCCATACGAGTTTATTATTATGCAGCTGACTGCGGGAATGGTTGCCATACAGAATCTGCGCGAGCTTTCACAGCGTTCGCAAATCATACGCGCGGCAGCTGTGATTGTGGTGAGCTACATGATATTCTATACGGCATACGAGCTTATTATGGAGAATGACTTGATGAAGGTTGACGACTCGATGTACATTTTCTTCATCATCAACGGTGTGCTGCTGTTGTTCACCTATCCTTTGCTGTGGCTGTTTGAGAAGAGTTTCCGCTTTGTCTCGGATGTGACCCTTGTCGAATTGTCGAATATCAACAATCCGTTGCTGCAACGGATGACGGAAGTGGCTCCGGGTACATTCCAGCACTCTATGCAGGTGGCAAATCTTGCGTCTGAAGTGGCAAAGAAAATTGGGGCGAGAGCGCAGCTTGTGCGTACCGGCGCATTGTATCATGACATAGGAAAAATGGAGCGGCCGGTGTTCTTCACCGAGAATCAGGCAGGCGGCAATCCGCACAAACACCTTACAGCCATCAAAAGCGCGGAGGTGATTATGGCGCATATAACCAATGGTCTGCTGCTTGCCGATAAGCATCATTTGCCGGAGATTATCAAGCGTTTTATCTCCACCCATCACGGACTTGGCAAGACAAAGTATTTCTATATTACTTATAAGAATGAACATCCGGACGAGGAAGTGGATGAGAAACTCTTCACTTATCCCGGTCCTAATCCCGGAACAAAAGAGGAGGCGATATTGATGATGGCTGATTCTGTGGAGGCTGCGTCGCGGAGTCTTAAAGAATACACGGAAGAAAGTATCAGCGGTCTTGTCGATAAAGTCATTGACAGTCAGGTGGCGGAAGGGTATTTCAATGAGTGTGACATTACCTTCAAGGAAATAGCCGTTGCGAAAAGTGTGTTCAAGGAGAAACTGAAAATTGTGTATCACACACGAATTTCCTATCCGGAACTTAATGTCAAATAGTATATTATATATCTCTGATTGGAAATGCTACATGAAAGGTGGGCGGTGTGGATACCCCTTATGTGCCTTTCATGTTCCGTTTTCCGGTCTTTAATCTTTAATCTGAACAAATGGAAATAACAAACAAACAGCCTCGGATAGAGGTGGCGGACGCTCTGCGTGGATTTGCTGTTATGGCAATTATTTTATTGCATTCGATAGAGCATTTCAATTTTTACTCTTTCCCTTCGACAGAAGGGCAGCCTGCATGGCTCAACTTTACGGACAAGGCCATTTGGGACGGACTGTTTTTTGCTTTCGGAGGCAAGGCATACGCGATATTCGCGCTGCTGTTCGGATTCAGTTTCTACATCATGTACAGCAATCAGGAACGAAGAGGCTATGATTTTAGAGGACGTTTTTGTTGGCGCATGGTCCTTCTCTTTTTGTTTGGAAATCTGAACGCCATGTTTTTCACAGGTGAGGTGCTGGTGCTCTATTCCCTTGTCGGGTTTGTGTTGCCGCTGGTATGCCGTCTGTCAAACCGTGTAGTCCTCCTCATTGCTTTGGTTTGTATGTTGCAGCCGGTGGAGTGGCTCAAGCTTTTCAGTGCGCTGGCGCATCCCGATTTGCTTCCTGCCAAGCCTCTTTCGAGCCAATATTGGGCACAGGCATATCCGGTATTGGGAAACGGCGACTTTCTTGAAACTGTGAAGATGAACCTTTGGAGCGGACAAATGGCATCGCTGACATGGGCCTGGGAGAATGCGCGCATGTTCCAGACAGCTTCACTCTTTATGCTCGGTATGCTGGCGGGACGTGGCGGATGGTTTGCCGACACACCTCGAAACCGCCGTCTGTGGGGACGTGTCTTTGCTGTGGCAATCGTCTGTTTCTTCCCTTTGTATGGCATTTCCAATCTTCTTCCAAAGTTTGTGGACTCGGCGGCTGTCCTCACACCGCTGTCTCTTATTGTCAGCTCCTTGCATAAGTTCGCCTTTATGCTTATGGAGGTCACCGGTGTCCTGTTCTTGTTCTATGCCACATCTTTGTCGCGTCTGCTGCGTTTCCTCATGCCATACGGCAGGATGAGTCTTACGAATTATATCACACAGAGCATGATAGGCTCATTCCTCTTCTATAATTGGGGACTTTCCCTCCACAATCATCTTGGCATTACGGCAAGTGTGGGAGTCGGAGTCCTGATATTTGTCTTGCAGCTTCGGTTCTGTCGTTTCTGGATGAAGCGTCACAGCCACGGTCCGTTGGAATATCTGTGGCGAAAAGCCACATGGATTCTAAAGCCTGCAAGGCGGTAGCGGCAAGTCGGGAATGGCGGATATATATGCGTGAGGCATTGATTGAGAATAAAGAAACTTTTATAACTAACGAATTTAATTTATGAAATTACTTGTAATTGTGGCAACATTGCTGTGGTGTGCTGTTGCCGAGGGAAAGAAGAACGTCGATGTTTTTCCTGACGGAACTCCGGTTGAGGATTGGTTCAAGAAAACTTCGCCTGCTGAATTGAAAGATATGGGCAGGCAGTATGTGCTGACTGATTACGGAGTGTCTGCCGACAGCACTGTGGTACAGACTCGTCAGATTCAAACTGTGATAGACCGTGCGGCAAGCGAGGGTGGTGGAGTGATTGTCATTCCGCAAGGCACATTTCTCAGCGGAGCCATATTTTTCAGACAGGGAACAAGCCTTTACATTGAGGAGGGAGGCAAGCTGAAAGGAAGTGAGGATATAGCGGATTTTCCTGTGTTGGAGACACGCATTGAGGGTGAGACTTGCAAGTATTATTCCGCATTGGTGAATGCCGATTCTCTCGATGGATTCAAGATTGCCGGCAAGGGTGAAATCGATGGCAACGGACTGCGTTATTGGAAAGCCTTCTGGTTGCGCCGCTCCTGGAATCCCCAGTGTACGAATAAGGATGAGCAGCGTCCTCGTCTTGTCTATCTGTCCAACTGCACGAATGCGGAGATAAGCGGTGTCAGCCTTGTCAATTCTCCGTTTTGGACTACACACATATACCGTTGCGACCATGTGAAGTTGCTCCACCTCCGCATTCTCTCGCCAGCCGAGCCGGTCAAGGCACCAAGTACAGATGCTATAGACATTGATGCCTGCAAGAACATACATGTAAGCCATTGCTACATGGCTGTGAACGATGATGCCATTGCATTGAAAGGCGGAAAAGGGCCGTGGGCGGATACTGACCCTACTAACGGGGCGAACGAGAATATCATAATAGAGGATTGCGAATACGGCTTTTGCCACGGATGTCTCACGTGTGGAAGTGAGTCAATCCATAGTCGTAATGTGATACTTCGCCGTATAAAAGTGGGCAAGGCACAGCGTCTGTTGTGGTTGAAGATGCGTCCGGACACTCCCCAGCAGTATGAGTATATTACAGTGGAGGACATTACGGGCGAGGTGGCGAATTTTATCTATATACGTCCGTGGACTCAGTTCTTCGACCTTAAAGGAAGAACGGACATGCCGGTTTCCTTCGGCGAAAATATTACTATGCGCAATATTACGATGGACTGCGCCACTTTCTTTAATGTAGAGAAGAGTGACCAGTATCGTCTGTCGAACTTTGTATTCGAGCATATCACCCTGAAAGCGAAAAATCCGGATTGTGATGCCACTCAAATAGACAATTTCGTTATGAGGGATGTTGAGGTGACAAAAAAAGGAAAGTAGGATGGGAAAATCAGAACAGTAGATTTTTCTTAGCTCATTCCCTGAGAAAATTTACAGATTTCCAGTTCCGATGCTCTTCCGGATATGATGCTACACACAAAAAAGGCGGTAAAAGAATTTTTCTTCTACCGCCTTTTTGTCGGAAAGAGGCGACTCGAACGCCCGACCCCTACGTCCCGAACGTAGTGCGCTACCAACTGCGCTACTTTCCGTAAGCGGACGCAAAGGTACGTCTTTTTTTTGCCCTGACAAACAATTTGGCGAAAAAAAGCTGTCACTCTGTTCTTTTATCCGTATTCTGGATGCTGGTTTGGGTTTGTGTAGTGCATTCTCAGCCTCTTCCAATGGCTTTATGCTGATATAATTATTGTTTGTGTTTTATAAGGGATAGTTTTGTGGAATAAGAAAAAATATTGTTACTTTGTGCAACCTAAGATACATTAAATATGGCAAGAAAAGGAACACTGTTTGTGGTCGATGACAATAAGAATATACTTACTTCGCTACAATATCTGCTTGCAGAATATTTTGAGCGTATAATCACTCTCTCTACTCCCCACGGCATCAAGGCGGCAATGTTGAAAGACCGTGCCGATGTCATTCTTCTCGATATGAATTTTTCTTCAGGTGTCAATACAGGCAATGAGGGACTTTATTGGCTTCGCGACATAAAGGCAAACTATCCGAGGACGGAAGTGGTGCTGTTTACGGCATATGCGGATATTGAACTGGCTGTGACAGGCATCAAGGATGGTGCGGCAGACTTTGTGGTGAAGCCCTGGGACAATGCCAAGTTGATTCAGATACTTACCAGTGTGTGTCGGAAATCAAGGGCTGACAGTGCTGCAACACCCATGCCCGCCGATTCGCTCCTTCCCGATTCCATGTATTGGGGAGAGTCCGCTGTAATGAGCCGGCTGCGGCAAATGGTTGAGAAAGTGGGAGCTACGGATGCGAATGTACTGATTACCGGTGAGAATGGTACGGGAAAGGACATGCTTGCCCATGAACTGCACCGCCTGTCTGCCCGCAGAGACAAGGTGATGGTGGCTGTCGATATGGGTGCTGTGTCCGAGTCGCTGTTTGAAAGCGAGTTGTTCGGACATACCAAAGGTTCGTTTACCGATGCCCATACCGACCGCACGGGACGTTTTGAGGCGGCCGATGGTGGCACACTGTTTCTTGATGAGATAGCCAATCTGCCTTATCATTTGCAAGCCAAATTGCTCACTGTCATACAGAAGAAGATGTTTGTCAAAGTGGGAAGCAACAAGTCGCAGCCCACTGATATTCGGCTTATTTGCGCAACAAACCGCAATCTGGAAGATATGGTCAGAGACAGGCTGTTTAGGGAAGACCTGTTCTATCGAATCAATACCATCCATCTTCACATACCGCCTTTGCGCGAGCATAAGGAAGACATATTGCCTTTGGCAAAGCGGTTTCTCGACAAATATGCCTCACGCTACGGACGCAGTGTGAGCGGTTTTTCCGAAAAGGCGGTGGCGAAGCTGATGGAGCATCCGTGGTACGGCAATGTGCGTGAGCTTCAGCATGTGGTGGAGAAAGCCGTTATATTGTCAGATGGCAGATTGTTGACCGATGAGAACATCCTGTTTGCCGCCTCTTCGCATGAGAAGCGCGCTGACAGTAGCATGAGGGGCGATACAGGCGATGACCCGGTGCAGACTATTGAGGAAATGGAGCGCGGACTTTTAGAAAAAGCTTTGGATAAATGTGGCAGCAACATGTCGCAAGCGGCATCCATGCTGGGCATTTCCCGTCAGACTCTGTATAACAAAATGAAGAAATACGGTCTTTAAGCCGCTTTTTTTATCTTTGATATTCTTAAATATATTCTTTCTCCATGTCCAAATTCAACAGTCTGTTCGTCAGAATCTTGCTTGCCGTAATCGGAATTTGTGTGCTCATCGGTTTCGTCTTCTATCGCTTATGGTGGCTTTTGCCGATAGGCATTCTGTTGTGTGTCTGCTCTTTCTGTCTTTTCCGCCATTCCAAGAATATGTTGCGTGAAAGGTGCTGGCTGATGCTTGAGGCTATGCGCAATTCCGATTATTCTTTCCGTTTGCCGATGAAAGGACTTTCGGGAAGCGAGTATGTTCTTCAGAGCACATTGAATGATTTCGGCAAGATGATGGGAGAACAGAAACAATGGATGGAACAGAAAGAGCGGTATTATGAGTTGATATTGGAGAGTGTGACCACCGGTATCGTGGTGCTCGACACGGCAGGCAATGTGGTGCAGACCAATGCTGCCGCTGCCAAGCTGCTGTGTCTGCCTGTTCTCTCCACTTTGGAACAGCTCAACCGTTATGGACTGTCGTATGCCGAGAAAATCCGTGCGTTGCGAGGAGGAGACAGTGAGAGTATCCATTTCCAGACTGAGCGAGGAGAGATGCATCTGCTTCTTGAGGCGGTGGAGATTGAGCTTGCCGGCAGAAGGGTGAGAGTCATCACTATTAATGACATTCGTGACGAGATGAGCGACAAGGAACTTGACTCGTGGGTGAGACTGACCCGTGTGCTCACACATGAGATAATGAACTCCATTGCCCCTATCTCATCGTTGAGCGAAGTGTTCATGAACCGTCCGGAGATAAAAAACGGGGATTTGTTTGAGGGGATGCGTGCCATCCGTGACACATCCTGCGGGCTGATGCAGTTTGTCGACAGCTATCGGAAATTCTCTTCCTTACAGAAACCGCAGCCCTCGGCCTTCTCGTTTGCCGACATGATGCGGCAAGTGATTGGTCTGGGTGTTGTGCCGGACTATATCAGTTGTGCGGTGCGTATCCTGCCGGAAGACCTGCTCGTGTATGCCGACCCGAACCTGATAAGGCAAGTATTGATTAACTTGTTGAAGAATGCCGTGCAGGCTATTCAGGAAGCGTGTATCGAGGACGGGCGCATACAGGTCGAGGCATTGGTTGACGAGCAAGAGCATATTCTTGTTTATTTCAGCAACAACGGGCCTGTGGTGGACAAGCAGGTGGCAGATGAGATATTCATTCCTTTCTTCACCACCAGAAAAGACGGAAATGGAATTGGTTTGTCGCTCTCGCGCCGTATTATGACTATGTCAGGCGGACGAATCAGTTTGCTGCCTTCTGGCACAAAGGGGTGGAACACCACTTTTCTGCTTGAGTTTGAATAGGCTGTCAGAGTCTGGGCTTTTCCTTCTTCATGCTGTGTATGGCCCTTGCTTGAAGATTCTGAGTCATAAGCAAATGTTTTTCGTGTGTGGTTGGCAAGAAATATCCGAATTTTGTTGACCTTGTAATTTTGGATTTGAGAAAAAAGTGTAACTTTGCCGTCAGATAAACCAAACCGATTATTTATGTATTCACACAATGCGCACATCATTTTCGGCAGCAAATATGTAGGAGAGCATGTTTGCCGCTTGGTGCATGTCCATTGGTTTAGCGGCTTTATCTAAGTAACCATAGTCTTTTTTTGCGGCATGGAATATGTGTCATGATTTTACGGTTGTCCCGGATGGGCTGCCGGATTGTGCCGTATATGTATTATGTCGGAGAACGGGTGGCATATCAAGGTAATATGCCATTCGGAACATTATCTGTATTCGTCTCAAACAAAAAGATTTTGGTATGTTTCGCATATTGTTATTATTGGCTATGGGTGTAGGTATAGGATATGTGCTGCGCCGTTCAGCCGCTGTGGTGCGTGGAATAGAAAAAAGCACCCGCTACACCATATTCCTGTTGTTGTTTGTATTCGGAGTTTCCATTGGTTCCAATCGGTCGATTATAGACAACATTGCCGGTGTTGGAATGGAGGCATTCGTCATCGCATTCTTGGGAATTGCCGGAAGTTTTGCCGCTGCTTCCTTGTTTAAGTGTCTGGTGTCGAAGAGGAAAGGAGGCGGGAAATGAGAGACTCATTGACTCCATTATTGTTTTTTGGCTGCGGCATTCTTCTCGGAGTGTCGGACATGATACCGGAAGTGTTGCACCTTCCGTGGTTGCCGGTCGTTATCTTGTCGTTGCTGATGGTGCAAGTGGGTATCGGACTGGGAGTGCGTAAAAACCTGTTTGCCGTGTTCAAGTCATTACACTGGTCTATGTTTCTGCTGCCGGTGTTCACCATTGTCGGCACGCTTATATTCTCCGCCTTCGCATTGTTCCTTTTCAGGGATGAGAGTCTCAAGGACATTCTTGCAGTGGGCAGCGGGTTCGGATATTATTCATTGTCCTCCGTACTGATTGTGGAGATAAAGAGTGCGGCGGTGGGATTGGAAAAAGCCACACAGCTTGCAGCCATCGCCCTGCTTGCCAATGTAATACGTGAGGTGTTCGCTCTTCTATGCTGTTCAGCCTTTGCACGCAAGGGAAAGGAAAATGCAGCCATCTCTATTGCGGGAATCAATTCTATGGATGTATGCCTGCCCTTGATTCTGGGGCGGGACAGCAGCAAGTCGCTTTTGCCTGTTGCCATATTTCATGGGCTTGTGCTTGAGATAAGCGTCCCTTTGCTTGTGACCTTGTTTTGCCAATGAGATGCGCGAGTTCGGGATTAGAATAAAAGGACAATCCCGTGCGAAATCCACAGATTCTTTCTGTGGATTTTTTTTGTCCATATCCGGCAGGGATTCTATAGCTGCAAAATACTCAGATTTTTATCAAACTTTCTAATTCAAAATGTCAGATAACGCATGTGAAATGTCTCAATAAGTTGTAGAAAATTAATAATAGTGTGCTTTTTGTGATAAATGATATGTTAAAATCCGACCCTCGTAGAATCGCTTAAAATCAACGACGCTCCACTGTGGTTGCATTTGTGCGATTCTACGGAGTCTTTTTGTTGCCGAAAACGATTTGTAAAAATATGTTGATTTCGGCTTCAAAAAGATACATTTGTTTACATTAGAGCGCGTTTTTCCCGAAATTAGAGTACTGTGAAAATAAAACTCGTGCGCCTCGCAATTTTTTGAAGTGTACCTTGAAAATTTATTTTCAAGGCGCACGAGTTTTGAAACGTCCCTATTTGGGGCTAAAACCGTGCATGTTCTACGGCAATCCTTAATTTATGTTTACAGGCTGTTCTGTGCGTCTTTCCAAACTGATTTTGATTTTGAAGGCAAAAAACAATGAATTTATATGATTTTTATCATAACATCCTGATTATCAATATATTCTATTTTGGCTCAAACCTTTGGTTTTTGAGCTAAAACTACACCTTTTCGGCTGAATTTGTATCTATCTGATTATCTGACGCTTAGCGTAGACGATACGGGTTCGTGGGCATTTAAGAACAAGAAATAATGCCCGAAATGTTAAAATCGAGTTTTTCTCACCGACTGGCAAAATGTCAGTTGCTTGTTCCTTGTTTTACCCCGAACCCGTATACCGTCTGTTGTCCGTTATGTCTGATTTTTTATTTCATACACCATTTGTCAATCCATGCAGAATGTTTGGCAAGCAAGCGCACAATCTGTCCGACAGAGAGCGCGGCGACAATTGTTCCCTCGCGGACAGCCCCGAAAAGTCCCTTCAGTATGGTGTCGATATTGAGGTTGCCGTTGCTTTCCGCCAAAGAGAAGCCAACGGAGGAAATTACAGCCAACAGCACCAGTACCACATCGAATGTAACCTTCACTTTGCCAAACTCTTTGCTCCAGCGGGTACATATATAATAAACAAATGCCTCGCCCGACATCATTGTCACACCGGCTTTCACTTCAAGCAGCACACCGACACTTTGTATGAAGCAGCCGAGGGCGAGCAGCAGGACACAATAGGCATACAGCGGCAGAGCCGATTCGCCAAAAGGATGCAACACGGTCGGTCCGGCAGCCTTCAACAGCCATATATTGAAGTCGATGAATGCGGAAAACATGAATGAGAACGGTATCTGCAAGCCTATATTTACAGCCTGCCGGCGGAGTCCGTGATGCCGGAGAACCATGAACTGTCCGGCAATCAATGCCATATTGATGATGAATGTATAAGTGCCCACCGACAGCGGCGTGTTGCAGCTCATCACGTATGACCAGCTCGATATGGGGGAAGTTCCTAACGTGGAGGTGATAATCATGGCCAATCCCATTGCCAGCACATATACACCTAAAACATACACTACATACCTTTTTACCAATTCTTTCTTTCTCATTTCCATAATAATACGTTTTTATTTCGGTTCTATATAATTGCAGCCAAGACTGTCCTCGCAAGTATATAATGGAGCGGGACGGGCTTGGCATGAATCGTGATAATCTTGCGTTTTTGCAAAATTACAAAAAAGAATTCATTTTGTCAAGGCCGCAGGGGCAGGCGGAGGTTTGCCGGTGGCAGGCTGTACTGTATGACGGTTCGAGGCAGGGCGCGCCAATCAGGATGCCCTGCCTCGAATGAAATGTGGCTGTACGTTGGCTTTAGCGAGCCAGCAGTACGGCGGCTTTACCGTTCTGTCTCATGATATACAATCCTTTGGCAGGAGCCGATTTGAGCCTTATGCCCTGAAGAGAGTAGAACTCCGGTGCGGAAGTCTTTTCTTCCTTGACAATCACGTTCTCTATACCGTCTGTCTCTCCTGTATATTCCAGCAACATGATGTGTCTGAGGCGCACTTCCTGTGTGCTGTTTCCTTGGCTCATGTCTGCCTGAATGCCGATTGCCACGTCTTTTGCCTCGTCAAGAGTGAAGTAAACACCATAGTGGTTGCGGTCTATCATGCCGTCCATCATGTTATAGTAAGCTATGGATTGCGTTTCCATCTCACTTGTCGGAATCACATCCTCTGCTACGAATATATAATCTGCATATAGTTTGTGGAGCGCGTCAAACTGTCCTCCGAAATAATATCGTCCCTTGTCGAGGTGGATGCGCTGATAAATGCGTGCGTCGGCAATGTCGCCTTCCATATTGTTGTCGCGGTCGTCCCATATACCAAGCATCAGACAGTCGCTGCCCGGATACTTGTCCAGACCGTTCTTCACCCCCTCCGGACCCTTGTCGATGAGTATATTCTCCACTGTCCAATATGCCGGGGTTCCGAAACGCAAGGTGCCGCAATCTTCTGTACGTAAGAAATTCTCCGCTTCTGAAAGCTTCTCTGTCGTAATGTCTTTGGCACCGATTTCGTCAGGTGTTCCGCCCGCATTCTTTCCATTTTTCTTGAAGTCGGTGAATGCGTCCGTGAGACGGTTGTATATGTCTGACACTTCTTCCGGTGTGGCACCGTTGCCGACCGATTTCGCCTCAACGACTACCGCCATGAGTTCTTCGTATGCGTTCCGGTTGTAGAATCCCGTGTTCTCATTGATTGTCAAGCCCGAAGTCTCCTCCTCAATGAGTCTGACAAGCACGTTCAGTTTGTCGGTGTTGATTTCTCCATAGTACAGAAGCTTGACTTCTTTGACGCGGAATTCCTGTGTGCCACTTCCTTTTTCCAGATTCATTTGGAATCCGAGATACACATCTTGTGCTTCGGGAAGAGTGAAGTATAGTCCGTGCCAGTCTGCCGCACCGTCCGGCGCGTTGTTGATGGCATAGTAAGCAATCGAGTTCTCTGTGATTTCTTCCGTACACAACAGATTGTCGGCAACAAAAAGATAAGCCTCCGGATTCACGTTGTACGTTGTGTTATAGCTTGCGCCGAAATAGTATCTGCCGGCATTGAGATGAATCTTGCGATACAGGCGCGCTTCCGAAAGATAACCCTCCATATTGTTGTCCCTGTCGTCCCAAACGCCCATTGACAGACAGTCGTAGCCCGGATATTTGTCCAAACCGTTCTTTATGCCGTTGCCGCCATTCGGAATACAGAAGTTCTCCACCGTCCAGTTTGCGGGAGAGGCAAAGCGTGTGGTAATACTCTCGTCGGCGCGGCTGAAGTTGCTTGCCTCTATCAGGTAATCGGCTGTCACATCCGTGCATCCCACTTCATTCGGCGCGCCGCCCTTGTTTTTGCCGTTGGCGAGAAAATCCTCGTATGCGGCATTGAGCAAGTTGTAAGCCTTTTCCACCTCCTCATAACTTGAGTACATATTGATGGCTCTTGCCACTTCCAGCGCGTTTTGCAATTTTTCGACAGACTCTTTGTTGAAGAAACCAGTATTGTCGTTTATCTTGCAATCATCGGCCGCATATTCCGTCATCATGATAAGGTCTTCCAGCGCATTATAGTTCATCTGTCCGTAACTGAGCAGAACCACATTGTCGGCACGTAGTTCCTGTGTGTTGCTTCCGTTGAGCAAGTTTGCCTGGAATCCTAAAACCACATCCTGTTCCTCGGTGAGCGTGAAGTAGATGCCGAAAAACTCCCCGTTTGTCTTGCTTTTGTTTATGTTCCAGCAGGCAAGCGATTTTTCTGCAATCTCGTCAGTGTCGAGCAATGTGTTGGCGGCAAAAATATAGGCCTTGTCGCTCAGTTGGTAAGCAGCGTTGTATGCCGCGCCAAAATAGTATCGTCCCGGGTCCAGACGTACAGTGCGGTAGATACGCGCGTTGGACAAGTCGCCCTCTGTGGAGTTTGCCGCATCGTTCCATACACCCAGCATCAGGCAGTCGTGTCCCGGATAGTTGTCCAGACCGTTCTTCACACCGTCTTTCCCGTTTGGAATGTTGAAGTTCTCCACATTCCAATATGCCGGAGCTCCGAAGCGTGTTCCAATGTCATTCACACGGCTGAAGTTGCCCGATTCCACCAATATGTCTTCTGTGATGTCAGCCTGATAGCCTTTGCTTGGCGCGCCGCCCTCATTCGTGCCGTTCTTCTTTAGTGTTGCGTAAGCCTCGTTCACGGTGTTCAGGGCGCGCTGTTGCGACACCTCATCAGCGTTCAGCATATTCTTCGCGTCCTCAACTACAGACGCAAACTCGTTGATGCGCTCACGGCTCATCTTGCCTGTATTGTAGCTTACTTGCCTCCGCAGTTCTGCGATGCGAAGCTCATACATGTCCAGAATCTCTGCTAAAGATACTGTGGTGTCCTCATTGTCGAAAATCACGGCAAACACCGGGGCTATATCGTTAGGCTTCTCTGTTGGCAAGGTCACTGTCAGTCCGTCGATACTGAAGGAATATTCCACATTGCCGTGACCGAGGAGCTGTACGCTCTTCACCTTGCCGCTGTAATATTTTGATACCGGAGCGAACGACTCGAAAGTAAACAGGCGTCCTGCCGGCCAGCGCATGATGGTGGCATATACCGTTCCGTCCTTTTGTACGAAGCGCACATCTTCGGAAGAGTAGTTGTTGCCTTCGTTGAATCCCTGTGAAGTGAGCGGGTTGCTTGCCTCAGCGAGAGGACCCTCGCCGAAAGTCTTCCACGGACGTGTGCCGTATACGCTTTCACTGTTGATGTCCATCCATGCCTTGATGCCTTCGAGAACAGCCTGTTCTTTTTCGTCTATCGTTCCGTTTCCTTTGATAGGCACGCTCAGCAGCATGTTTCCGTTTTTGCTGACAACATCGACAAGCATGTCGACCACTTGCTGCGCCGATTTGTAGCCGTTGTTCTCGTATGTGGACGTGTTGTAATGCCAGTCGCCGATGCACGTGCATGTCTGCCAGTATTCGTCTTGAATGCGATCCGGTATTCCCCGTTCCACATCCCAAAGCATAGCCTGCTTGTGCATGTTCTCCAAAATCTTTCCCATGACAACCACCTGAGGGTCTCCTCCGTTTTCCTCCGCACTGCTGTTGTAAAAGTGGGAGAGGATGTTGAGTCCTATCTGGTCATCGCAACCATAGAACGGCAGTACGGTGTCATCGAAATACAGCATCGAAGGTTTGTAGTCGTTGATGCACTGCAACACTCTGTTCTGGAACTTCATCTTGTACTCCTCAGAAGGCAGTGACGCTCCTGCGCCCCAAGCCCACTGGCTGTGAATGGTTCCCGAATTTTCCCATCCGCTGCTGTGTGGATGACGCTGGGCATACAGTTCCTGAGGGTCAAGGCCTTTCCACCATTTCTCGGTGCCATCCTCGTTAAGCGTATATCCGTCTTCCTTTGTCAGATTGCCGTCATAATCCTGCGATTTCTCCATCCATGTCCATGTGTGGCTGCCGTGCATACTCACACCGAGCGGCAAGCCGTATTTCTGACAGGCATCGCTCCATTCTTTCACAATGTCCCGTTTCGGACCCACATTAACAGAATTCCATTCCTGATAAGGACTGTCCCAAAGGTCGAAGTTGTCATGATGTTGTCCCAGTGTGAAGAAATAGCGCGCTCCCACGCTTTTGTAGAGTGCGACAAGCTCTTCCGGATTCCATTTTTCCGCCTTCCATGCGTTGCACAAGTCTTTCAGACCAAATTCCTCCGGCTCTCCGAAATGCTCCACGTGCCAGTTGAATGCGCCCGAGTTCTCATAATACATGAAACGTGCGTACCAGTCGCCGGCTTCTGCCTGACATTGCGGTCCCCAGTGTGCCCATATTCCGAATTTTGCGTCTTTGAACCATTCCGGGCAAGTCCATTCGCTGAGGCTTTTCCAGTCGGGCGAAAACACTCCTTCCTTTACCGCCACATTAGTCTGGGCATTGGCTATTTCTGCAAGCAACAACGATGCTGTTGCCGAGAACAATAGTTTTTTAATTTCCAGCATATTCTTTCTTAGTTTAGATAATTTGTTATGTAAGTTGCCGCAAAGTAAAACAGAATATGCGTAATGGTACAGGACTATTACGGGGCTAAAATAGGACAATATTGACATTAACACCCCGTATTGCCCTTGTTTTTTTATTGCAAAGCCGTGAAAAGAACTGTAACTTTGCATCTGCTTAAACTGTATCTTATAAATATTCGTGTATGTCCTCATCCGCTATAGGTAATATCAATCCTCTTGTGCTCAATATCGGGCTTGCCCGGCAGGAATGTGACTGGAACTGGAAGAATGTGCAAAGTCCCTTCACCCGCATCTATTATGTGACGGAAGGAACCGCTTCCATTGTGCTTCCTGACGGCACATACACGCTCCGTCCGAACCATTTGTATATGATTCCGGCATTCACGCGCCACAGCTATATCTGCCAGTCGCTTTTCATACATTATTATCTGCATATATATGAGGAGTATCAGGCTGAGTCCGGTATTTTCGATGAATTTCGTCTTCCTGTGGAAGTGAAGGCCGGGGTATATGATTTGCTTTTGTTTGAGCGGCTTCTCGAATTGAACCCTTTCATGCAGTTGCCTGCTTCCGACCCTGCGACTTATGACAACAATCCCACGCTGGTCAATAATATCATTAAATATAAGCAGAGCTTTTTGAGCCGCCGCATTGAGTCGCAGGGCATTATACAAATACTTATTGCCCGTTTTCTTGAAAAGGCACAGCGTAAGCAGGACTCCATTGATGTGAGAGTCAGAAAATCCCTGTCTTTTATAAAGAAGAACATAGCCGCACCGCTGACTACTGAGTATGTGGCGGCGGAGGCTTGTCTTTCCAAGGAGTATTTTATCAGGATATTCAAGAGCGAGACGGGCACCTCTCCGTTGAAGTATATCAACAACAAGAAGATGGAAAAGGCGCAGCTGATGCTTATCACAAGTAACGAGCCGATTAAAAACATCGCATTTGCACTTTCGTATGATGATTATTCGTATTTTATAAGGCTTTTTCGGAAGACGACTGGCATGACACCTGCCGAGTTTCGTAAAACAAACAGAGCCGGTTGTGTGATGTGATGCTCCGGCGCGCCTTTTTGTTCTGGTGCGTTTTTGATATGTCCAGACAGATTTATTGACTTTTTGTAAGTGCGCCTTTTGATGTGTTCTGACAGACTCCTCCGTCGCAAGGCGACACCTCCTCTAACTTAGAGGAGGAGTTATGTATCTTGTCAATCAATACGTTAGTCTATCTACTAACTCGGTAATCAGGCTCCTTTCCTAAGTTAGGGGAGGTGTCACGAAGTGACGGAGGAGTCTGTCAAAAATATTAGCAAAATATTAAATTTCTGACAATCTGATATGTTAAATCCCGCCTCCGTAGAATCGCCTCAAAATGAACCGCGCCTTGCCTCGGTCGCAAAAACGCGATTCTACGGAGGGTTTTGAGTCTCGAAAACAGAGAAGACAAATAGGACAATCCGCATGGCTAAAAGATATAGAAAATCAACCCAAAACACACCTTTCCCACCCAAAAGCCCACTAAAACCCAAAATTACAAGGTGCTGAAAATTTATTTCCAAGGCACACTGATTTTTTTCGCAAGGCGCACAAAATTTATTTTCAAGGCGCACAAAATTTTCAAAGCCCGTTTTTCGGCCCAAAATAGGGCTTTTTCCAAAATCACTTCTTCAAAAAGAAGGAAACCGCCTTTTCCATGTCCCGAAAAACAAAAATGGATTTTGAACCCGAAAAATGACGGTTTTGAGCGCAAAATCTCATAACTGCTTGATTATCAATACATCCTATTTTGACCTAAACCCTTAGTTTTTGGGCTAAAACTACGTACTTTTTGCTGAAAATATAATTGATTGATTATCAAATATTTATAAGCAATACACTAAAAATTCAAGCATCAGACAAGAGCAAGAGGCTGCGGAAATGTTAAAAAACGAGGCTCTTCGCAAAGTGACATAATGTCAAAACATCCTTTGTACGCATACTGCTGTCCGGCAATAAGTGTGTGGATGTCTGGTTTTTTGGGATTTCCGTTATAAAGCGCGTGCAATAGGTGCTATAGATGTAGAGATGCTGCAAAATCTTTGACAAGGATTGTCCCGCAGTGTGATTGTCGTTCTCGCCCGGAATATCGGATGCTCCTTGTATCCAAATCATTATGAAAGGTACAGCCTCATTGACAAGATGTGTTTGCGAATGACTCTTCTAAAAACAAAAAAACGGCAAGGAGCAAATGCTCCTTGCCGCAATGTTTCTTGCAAAAGTATTCTTATGTGTTTCGTTTATTTGTCTGTGTTAGAACAAGTAAGCGACAGAAATCTGATGAGTGTTGTTCTTTACGTCACCGTTTACAAACTTGCCGGCTACACCAAGGCTCTCAGAAAGCGCGCTGTCCATTTCTCCTGTCTTGCCAATGGCAATGTTGTAGTTGTAGCCCACCTGTAAGTGACCGAGCAGTTTGACACCTGCGCCAACGTTCCAGCTGAACTCAGAAGATTTGAGAGAGTAAGTGTTTTGGAAAATCTGCTTTCCACCGATATTGTAAGAGAACTGCGGACCTGTTGCCACATATACACCTGCAATGCTGCCAAGACCGATGGAGTATTTTACATTGATAGGAATGTCTATGTACTGAAGTGTTTCAGACTGACCGTCAACTTCTACCCCCTTGTTGTCGTAAAGCACAGCGACATCTGCCCCCAATCCGATGATAGGCACTGTGAACTCAGCCATAGGGCCGACGAAGTAGCCTGTCCGGCTGTCAATGGCATTCTTTGCCACATCCTTGTCGAAGCTGACCTTTGATACGTTCAAACCCGCCTTTACACCAAACTTGAACTGTGCGTTTGCCGGAGTTGCTGTAAACATTGCAACCGCCAGCATGATAATTCCAAATAATTTCTTCATTTTTTTAGTGATTTATTAAATGTTCCGGCAAATATATGCAAATGTTTGATATTGCACAAGGTTTGTAGAAAAAAACAAAAAAACGTGTCTTTTTGGTTTGGTGACAATTGGAATCTGTGGCAACGGGCATCATTGTGCCGGGCGATATACTGGGTATTGAGCTGACGGGGGGATTGGGAATGTGCGAAACCAGATAAAAAGGAACTTTTCCCATATTGAGAGCAGGCACTTTTTTGCATGGAAAGAGCGTTGAAAGACTGTAAATTGGCAGTAAACACAATGATGGTTTTCTTTTTCATGGTGTTGCGGGTGAGGATGTGAACACAGTGTTGAAAAAAAGAATGGAAGAAAAGTGGTAAAAAGTGGGGGAGTGTGGGGAAAAATGTTTACATTTGCATGTTATATACAAGCGCGTGTACGTGCGCATAATGCAAGATAATAAACTGTATGCGTTTTATAGGAGATTATTCGGCTAAGGCAGATGCAAAGGGGAGGGTATTCCTTCCCTCGGCATTTCGTAAGGTGATGGATGCGGAAAGCGGACAAAAGTTCATTCTGCGTACAGACCTCTTTCAGAAATGCCTTGTACTTTATCCGGAAAGTCTTTGGAACTCGATGCTGGACACTTTGCGTGGACGCCTGAACAGGTGGAACGGCGCGCATCAGAACATTATGCGGCGTTTTGTGGCAGAGGCGGAGGTTGTGGAGCTTGACGGTAACGGGCGTTTCCTTATATCCAAGCGCAAGCTGGCTTATGCGGGCATAAAGCAAAATGTCCGTTTTCTTGCGGTGGATGACCATATAGAGGTATGGGACGAGGAAGCTTGCGATGTCTTGCTTGGTTCCGACAATGGACTTTCAGAGGAACTCCAAAGTGTGATGGCTGATGTCTTTTCCCAAGATTAAGCCTGAGCACGCGGATTTCCCCCTTATGTGATTAACAAATAAAAGATGGAAGAAAATCAGACAACATATCATGTTCCCGTATTGCTTCGGGAAAGTATTGACGGCATGAATATCGGCCGTGGCGGCATTTTTGTGGATGTCACCTTTGGAGGCGGCGGACATAGCCGTGAGATTTTACGCTGCGCGGACAAGGACGCTCGCCTTTATAGCTTTGACCAGGATGAGGATGCGGAGCGGAATATTGTGGATGGTGACAACCGTTTTACTTTTGTACGCAGCAACTTCAGATACCTGAAGAACTTCATGCGCTATTATGGAGTAGACGGGGTGGATGCGGTACTTGCCGATTTGGGAGTGTCTTCGCACCATTTCGATGATTCGGAGCGTGGGTTCTCTTTCCGTTTTGATGCCAATCTCGACATGCGTATGAACCGACGCTCTGGCCAGACGGCTGCGGATATTCTTAACGAATACGAGGAGGAACGGTTGGCAAATGTCTTTTATCTTTATGGCGAGTTGAAGAACAGCCGTAAGCTTGCATCAGCGATAGTCAAGGCAAGAACGGAAAAGCCGATACTGACAACCGGAGACTTTATGGAAGTGGTGAAACCGTTCTTTGGACGTGAGCGTGAGAAAAAAGACCTTGCGAAAGTGTTTCAGGCTCTGCGCATAGAGGTGAACCATGAGATGGACGCGCTGAAAGAAATGCTGGTGTCGGCTGTGGATATGCTCAATCCGGGTGGACGTCTTGTCGTGATAACCTATCATTCGCTTGAAGACCGTATAGTGAAAAATGTGATGAAGACAGGAAACTGTGAGGGACAGGTGGAGAAGGATTTTTACGGGCGTGTCAGCTCGCCATTGCGGCTGGTCAACAATAAGGTGATTGTTCCGGGTATGGAAGAGCAGGAGCGTAATCCGCGTTCAAGAAGCGCGAAGCTGAGAATCGCGGAAAAAATATGAACGTAAAAAACGTGGCTGATGGACAAGAAATATGAGAATGCAGACAGCACTTTAGTCGGCGAGCCTGAAAAAATAGTTCCCGGACACCATGTGCCGAAAACGGACGATATGAAAGAGCCGGACGAGGACAAACGGATGGTGGAAGACAAGGCGGAAGCCATTGAGGCAATTAAGAAATTCACAGATGAGGAAGATGACTTTGGGGATTTCTCTTTCAAATCCATTATTGGAGGCGATATACTTCAAAGCCGTTTCTTTATGCGGCAGATTCTGTGGTTCTTACTGGTCGCGGCATTGGCTGTGGCCTATACCGGAAACCGTTATTCAAGCGAGCAGGACGTAATCACCATTGACAGTTTGAAGGAGCAATTGCAGACAGTCAAGTACAATGTGCTGACCCAGTCGAGCGATTTGATGAATCTTAGCCGGCAGTCTAATGTGGAGCGTATGCTGAAACATTCCAAGGACAGCATGTTGCAGAATCCTGTGACTCCTCCGTATGTGATAGTGGCGGATAGTGTGGAGTAAGACATGTGCTTGACTCCTGAGTCTGGCAGGGTGTGCTGGCTATAAGAGATGGGTAGTTATACAAATCGAGTGTAAAGATGAAATTTGACAAGAAATATATTTCGGGACGCTTCATCGGTGTGGTCATTGTCGCACTGATACTTTGTGTGGCAATTGTGTGGCGCGCGCTCTACACAATGACGGTGGAACGTGAGCGTTGGCAGAAGATAGCCTCTTTTTATGAGAGTGAGAACAAGACTCTGAAGTCGGCACGAGGAAATATCCTCTCTGCCGATGGTCAGCTCATGGCAAGTAGTTTGCCTGACTACAAGGTTTATTTGGACTTTCTTTCCGGTGTGCCGAAAAAGAGCGATGACCCAGATGAGATGGCGAAGCGCGACAGCCTGATACGTAGAAAGGATTCCATATTCCTATCCTATATAGACACCATTTGCGTGGGGCTGAGTGACATTGCTCCCCGAATGTCTGCTTCCGAATACAAAAAACACCTGAAGAAAGGACTGGAGAAGCACAGTCGCTATTATGAGGTTTGCCCTCGTGTGGTGCTCAATTACATACAGTTCAATGAACTGGTCAAACTCCCGTTGTTTAATGAGAAGAACCGATATGTGAGCGGACTTGTAGTGGAGGAACGTAATAATCGTAAGAAGCCTTTCGGCTCACTTGCCAAACGTACATTGGGAGAGATGTTCGGTGCGAAGGACTCGGCGCGTTCGGGTATTGAGCTTGCGTATGATTCTTTGTTACGTGGAACGGACGGAAAGATTCACCGTAAGAAGGTATTGTCGAAATATCTTGACATTATTGATTGTGAGCCTGTGGACGGACTGGACATTGTTACCACGATAGATGTCAGTATGCAGGATATATGCGAAAGCGCGCTCCGTGAGAAACTGAAAGAACTGGATGCTACGATGGGTGTGGTGGTACTCATGGAGGTGAAGACCGGTGATGTCAAGGCGATTGTAAACCTGCAACGTTACGATGACGGAGAGTATTATGAGGCGCGCAACTATGCGCTGGCATCGCTGATGGAACCTGGTTCCACATTCAAGACGGCGTCAATCATGGTGGCTCTTGACGATGGCAAGATAACAGTGAACGACCTTGTGGACACAGGATGTGGAGTCTACAACATGTATGGTGCATGGATGCGTGACCACAACTGGGCGACTCGCGGAGGTTACCACGTGATAGACGTGCCTCATACACTTATGTATTCTTCTAATATAGGTGTGAGCCGTTTGATAGACGAGAATTACCATAATCATCCGGAACAGTTTGTGGAGGGTTTGAAGAGGGTAGGTATCGGTGAGCCGTTGAACCTTCCGTTTGTCGGAGCGGCAGAACCAAGAATCCGAAAACCCAACAAAGACAACTGGTCGAAGACGGCTTTGGCATGGATGTCTATTGGATATGAGACACAGATACCCCCTATTTCCACCGTCACTTTCTATAATGCCATAGCGAATGGAGGCAAGATGGTGCGTCCTCGCTTTGTCAAGGCTGTCCAGAAAGACGGAGAGATAGTGGAGGAGTTTCCTGTGGAAGTGATAAAGGAGAAGATTTGTAAGGAGACGACTCTTAAAGATATTCAGGAAATATTGAAAAGAGTGGTCAATGACAAGGAGGGACTTGGAAAGCGTGCCGGAAATCCTCATTTTCATGTGTCGGGAAAGACCGGTACGGCACAGGTCTCACAAGGAAAGGGCGGCTATCGTGCCGGAATGCGTGAGTATCTTGTGAGTTTTTGTGGATATTATCCGTCGGAAGACCCTAAATATTCGTGTATAGTGGCAATACGCAAACCCGGATACCCTGCTTCCGGAGGTGGTATGGCAGGACCCGTTTTTGCGAAGATTGCCGCACGAGTGTATTCAAAAAATGTGACTGGAGACATTTCGGCTGTGGCAGATTCGCTTTCTGTGTTTGTCCCGGATGTGAAGAATGGGGACATTGCTGCTGCCAAATATGTCCTTAAGGAACTCAGGGTAGGGGTTCGTGAAAAGAAGAGCGGAGCATGGGGACAGGCGGATATTGAAGGCAATGAGGTGGGGCTTACAGCCCGTACATTCGATGACAAGACTGTTCCTGACCTGACTGACATGGGCGCGCGTGATGCGGTATTTGCCATAGAAAGCCGTGGACTTAAAGCTAAAGTGCATGGTGTTGGACAAGTGAAAAAACAGAGTGTGGCTGCCGGAACAAAAGTTGTTGCGGGACAGACTGTGGCTGTTTATTTGGAAAAATAGAAATTTTAGAATATGGAAAAGAGTATGGTTATGAGTTTGCAGACTTTGGTAGATGGACTGGATATTCTTGATGTAAAGGGATGTCTGGCAAAAGATATATCGGGCATAAATATCGACTCACGTCTTGTGGGCTTTGGTGACTTGTTTATAGCTGTGAGAGGTACTCAGGCGGACGGTCACAGCTATATAAGCAAGGCTGTGGAGAAAGGAGCGGCCGCTGTTGTATGTGAGGAATTTCCAGAGTTGGACGATTGCAATGGTGTGACATATATAAAGGTGGCAAATTCCGAGCACGTGGTGGGACAGATAGCCACACGGTTTTATGGCAATCCGACATCAAGGATGAAGCTTGTCGGTGTGACTGGAACAAATGGTAAGACAACTATTGCGACGGTGCTTTACAATATGTTCCGTCGGTTGGGACATAAGGTGGGGCTTATCTCGACAGTGGTGAATTATATTGATGGCGAGGCGGTGCCGACAGAACATACGACTCCTGACCCAATCACATTGAACATGTTGCTTGGACGTATGGCAGATGCAGGCTGTGAGTATGCTTTCATGGAGGTAAGCTCACATTCTGTTGTTCAGGAGCGTATCGGCGGTTTGCACTTTGCAGGAGGAATATTCACCAATCTTACACGTGACCATCTGGACTATCATAAGACATTTGATAATTATCTGAAAGCAAAGAAGATGTTTTTTGATAATTTGCCGAAGGATGCGTTTGCCATTACCAATGTGGATGACAAAAACGGAATGGTGATGGTGCAGAATACAGCTGCGCAAGTGAAAACATATTCGGTTCGCGGTGAAGCTGATTTCAAAGCCAAGATAGTAGAGTGCCATTTTGAGGGTATGTATCTTGAAATCAATGGAGTGGAAGTCGGAGTGCAATTTATTGGTAAATTCAATGTGTCCAATTTGCTGGCTGTGTACGGTGCGGCTGTCATGTTGGGAGAACCGGTATATGATGTGCTGGTTGCGTTGAGTGAGATGAAACCCGTTTCAGGTCGCTTTGATGCTGTCCGGTCCTCACAGGGACATATTGCGATTGTCGATTATGCGCATACTCCGGATGCAATAGAGAATGTGTTGTCTGCCATACATGGTGTGTTAGACGGTAGAGGCAAGGTCATTACGGTATGTGGCGCGGGAGGAAACCGCGATAAGGGAAAGCGTCCTCTTATGGCTCAGGAAGCGGTGAGACAAAGTGATATGGTACTTATTACCAGTGACAATCCGAGATATGAGGAGCCACAGGATATAATTGACGACATGCTTGCCGGGCTGGATGATGAGCAACGCAGGAAAGTGCTGTCGAATGTGGATAGAAGAGAGGCTATTAGAACGGCATGTCGTCTTGTAGGCAAGGGTGATGTCATTTTGATTGCTGGTAAAGGACATGAGGATTATCAGGATGTGAAGGGTGTCAAGCACCATTTTGACGATAAGGAAGAAGTGGCAAAAGCTTTTGCAGAGATAGTTTCTTGATTGTAAATACGTAAAATAGATTAGTAGAAAATGCTTTATCTGTTGTCTCAATATTTGGACAAACTGAATGTGCCTGGTGCAGGTGTCTTTGTCTATGTGTCTTTCCGCTCGCTTATGGCATTGGTGCTGTCGTTGGTTATATCCATGATGGCTGGTGGGTACTTTATAAAATATATGCGTAGGCACCAGCATATAGAACAGGCGCGCGATGCAGAGATTGACCCTTATGGAGTGCAGAAGAAAGGTGTGCCCTCGATGGGAGGGATTATCATCATTGCCGGTATATTGTTGCCTTCATTGTTGCTTGGCAAGTTGACGAATGTCTATATGGTATTGCTGTTGGTCACTGTGGTTTGGTTTGGTTTGCTTGGATTTATTGATGATAAAATAAAATTGTCAGGCAATAAGGACGGTATGAAACCCCGGTATAAGTTGCTTGGGCAGCTTTTGCTTGGATGTATAATAGGAATTACTCTGTGGGTGAGTCCGCAAGCGGTTGTGCGTGAAAATGTTACACGTGAGATTGGTCATTCGCAGGTTGTTTATCACAAGAGTGAGGCGAGAAAGTCGACTGTAACTACTGTTCCTTTCTTCAAGAACAATAATCTGGATTATTATGAGGCTTTCAGTTGGATTAAGGATGGTAAGACTCAGCGTGCGTGTGGATGGATTTTGTTTATTCTTATCACGACATTTGTGATTACAGCTGTTTCCAACGGGGCGAACTTGAATGATGGTATGGACGGAATGTGTGCGGGAAACTCTGCGATAATTGGCATTACGCTTGGCATTTTGGCATACGTGTCGGGACATATACATTTTGCCGGATATTTGAATGTAATGTATATACCCGGTTCGGAGGAGATTGTGGTCTTTCTCTGTGCTTTTGTCGGAGCCTTGATAGGATTCTTATGGTATAATGCCTATCCTGCAAAGGTGTTTATGGGAGATACTGGAAGTCTGGCTATCGGCGGTGTGATAGCTGTCACAGCGGTAATTATTCACAAAGAGCTGATGCTCCCGATATTGTGTGGGGTATTCTTAATGGAAAGTCTGTCGGTGATGTTGCAGCTTGGATATGCGAGATATGGAAATAAGAGAGGCTTAAAATTACGCGTGTTCAAGCGTGCTCCTCTTCATGACCACTATCGCCATAAGATGCAGCCTGACATAAAGTATTTAATAAAGAAACCGGATGGGCTGCTCTTTGAGAGCATGATAACTACACGGTTTTGGATTGTGACCATTCTGTTGGCTGCGATTACTGTGATAACATTGAAAATAAGATAGTGATAAACAGGTGTTTACTTGTATAAAAGAAAGATGTATGAAAAGAATAGTTGTTTTGGGTGCTGCGGAAAGTGGTGCGGGTGCTGCTGTACTTGCTAAGGTGAAAGGGTTTGATGTATTTGTTTCTGATATGTCTAAGATTAAAGACAAATATAAAAAACTTCTCGACTCGTATGGAATTGCATGGGAAGAAGGTCATCATACAGAGAATTTGATTCTTGATGCTGATGAGATTATAAAAAGTCCTGGTATTCCGGAAAATGCCCCAATGGTGATTAAGGTAAAGGAAAAAGGCATTCCTGTAATTTCAGAAATTGAGTTTGCGGGACGTTATACGACAGCGAAAATGATTTGCATTACAGGGTCTAACGGCAAGACTACCACAACCTCTCTTATCTATTATATATTGAAACAGGCAGGTTACAATGTCGGACTTGCGGGAAATATAGGTCGTAGTTTGGCTTTGCAGGTGGCAGAGGAAAATTATGATTATTATGTGATAGAACTTAGCAGTTTCCAACTTGATAATATGTATGATTTCAAGGCTGATATTGCGGTTCTTATGAATATCACTCCGGATCATCTTGATAGGTATGATTTTGAGATGCAGAACTATGTGGATTCGAAAATGCGGATTACCAGAAACCAGACAGAAAATGATGCCTTCATCTTTTGGAATGACGACCCTATTGTTTCGGCGGAGTTGAAAAAATATAATTTGAAGGCTCGTTTATATCCGTTCTCGGAGTTTAAGAGCACAGATACTATTGCTTACACTGAAGACAGGGAGTTTGTGATAGAGACACCGACTCCGTTTAATATGGAACAGGAAGAGCTTGCTTTGAGAGGGAAGCATAATCTTTATAACTCACTGGCTGCCGGCATTACTGCGGATATTGCAGGTGTGACAAAAGAGCAGATTCGTAAAGGATTAAGCAGTTTTACGGGAGTGGAACACAGGCTCGAAAATGCGGGACGTGTACGTGGTGTTGATTTCATTAATGATTCCAAAGCAACTAATGTAAACGCATGTTGGTATGCTCTTGAAAGTATGAAGCAACCGACAGTGCTGATTTTGGGAGGAAAGGATAAAGGCAACGATTATAGTGAGATATTCGAACTTGTGCGTGAGAAATGTATCGGACTTGTCTTTCTTGGAGTGGACAATTCAAAGTTGCATGCTGCATTTGATGACTTTGGATTGCCTATTGTTGATGTGTTGAACATGAAAGACTGTGTGGATGAGTGTTATAAGATGGCGCATCCTGGTGCTTGTGTGTTGTTGAGTCCTTGTTGTGCAAGTTTTGATTTGTTCAAAAACATGGAAGATAGAGGAGAGCAGTTCAAAGAGTGTGTTCGCAATCTGTAAATATATAGTGGAAAAAACTGTGTTGCAAATAAGGATCTTGTATGATTGGACTCGTCCCGTACATTCATAAAGCAAAAACCGTATAGATTAAATTATAAAGATATGGGTAAATTTGTTTCTGACTTTTTTCAGGGAAAACTATTCAAAGGCGATAAGGGTGTGTGGATGATATACTTCTTCTTGTGTCTGATTTCGCTTGTGGAAGTTTACAGCGCATCAAGTACGCTCACCTACAAAACAGGGCAGCATTGGACTCCGATGATTTCTCAGGCAGGTTTTATGTTTGCAGGACTTGTGGTCATTCTAATGATACACCGTATTCCTTGTAAGTGGTTTATGCTTTTCCCATTTGTGCTTTTGCCTGTCTCGGTATTCCTCTTATTGTACACGTTGTTTTTTGGAGGTGAGATAAATGAGACAAGTCGTTGGATAACGCTTGGCCCGATACGGTTTCAGCCTTCAGAACTCGGTAAGGCTGCGTTGATAATGTCTGTGGCTGTTGTTTTGGCTAAGACGCAGGCTGAAGAAACAGTCATGGTAAAAGGAACGCAAAAGAAAGTTGTTGGTGCCATAAAGGGTGGTCGCTCTCTTGCTTTTAGGATTATAGTTGTTATGACGCTGGTTGTTTGTGGCTTGATTTTTCCGGAGAATTTTTCTACTTCGGTAATGCTGGCGACTGTTGTTTTTGTAATGATGATAATAGGTCATATTCCGTGGAGTCTTATTGTGAAAACAATAGTGGCATTTATGGCATTAGGAATGGTGGCGGCAACAATGGTTGTGACACTTGACAAGGATACATTGAATGCTTTGCCTGGATGTAAGCGTTTGGCTACAGTGAAAGGGCGAATGGAAAGAAGGTTTGAAAACCAAAAAGAGCAGACGAATGATTCGGTGGACCTTGCAAAGTACATAAAAGATGAGAACGCTCAGGTTACACATGCTTGTATGGCTGTGGCAAATTCCAATATTATAGGACGTGGTGCCGGAAACTCTATAGAGCGTGACTTCCTTTCCCATGCAGAGTCGGACTTTATCTTTTCAATAATAGTGGAAGAAATTGGTTTGTTTGGCGCATTGTTTGTCATATTCCTGTATATAGCATTGCTTATCAGGGTTGGGCGTATTGCCCAGAAGTGCCAGCGTTTTTTTCCGGCATTTCTTGTTCTTGGTTTTGGAATAATGATGGTATTGCAGGCGGTGGTTAATATGGGAGTTGCTGTCGGACTGTTTCCTGTAACGGGACAGCCGCTTCCGCTTATAAGCCGTGGAGGAACATCTATAATAATCACAAGTTTCTATATAGGTGTGATTCTCAGTGTGAGCCGTTATGCAGAGAAAGTGAATGAAAAGGCTACTGTAAAGGTGGAGAATATTGACAGAGGAGAGACCACAGAATATTATGATGATAAAAATATGATTTGAGAATTGTGTTTTTGCTTTCTTGCATACAAATCAAATCAAAACCGTAGTTCTGTTTGGGCTTTTATTTGTATTTTTGCATTTGGCTAAATTGTGATGATTTTATAGTCATAAATAATAAAGATTATATAAGTATTAAACTTATGAATAATGGAGAGGCTTTGAGAATTATTGTCAGTGGTGGTGGCACGGGAGGTCATATATTTCCTGCTGTCTCTATTGCTAATGCGATAAAGAAACTGTATCCTAATGCGGAGATTCTGTTTGTCGGTGCTGAGGGACGGATGGAGATGCAACGTGTGCCGGCTGCGGGATATAAAATTGTAGGATTGCCTATTGCAGGATTTGACAGGAAAAATGTATTGAAAAATATTGTGGTTCTGTGGAAAATCTTGAAGTGCCAGATGATGGCAAAGAAAATCATTCGTGAATTTTCTCCAGATGCTGTGGTTGGTGTGGGAGGATATGCAAGTGGACCGACATTAAGAGTTGCAGGACTGATGGGTATCCCGACACTTATACAGGAACAAAATTCTTATGCCGGTGTGACGAACAAACTTCTTGCTAAGTCGGCATCTCGTATATGTGTTGCATATGACGGCATGGAACGTTTCTTCCCAAAGGAGAAAATTTTGATGACAGGAAATCCTGTAAGACAGTCTTTGCTTGAGTGTACAGTATCAAAAGAGGAGGCTGTTCGCGGTTTGGGTTTTGAACCGGATAAGCGTACCGTATTAATTATAGGAGGTAGTCTTGGTGCAAGAACATTGAACGAGAGTGTCTTAAACCATTTGGAAGAGATCCGTGAATCGAATGTTCAATTTATCTGGCAGACCGGAAAATATTATAGCGAGGAAATAAAGGCACGTCTTTCCAAAGAAAGTGAGATTCAGAATCTGCATGTGACTGACTTTATTTCGGATATGGACAGGGCTTATACTGCCGCAGATCTTGTTATATCTCGTGCCGGTGCAAGTTCTATATCTGAGCTTTGCTTGTTGGGCAAGCCTTCTATATTGGTGCCTTCGCCTAATGTGGCTGAGGACCATCAGACAAAGAATGCGCAGGCTCTATCAAGTAAAGGTGCGGCATTGTTTGTCAAAGACTGTGAGGCGGTTGAGAAACTGATACAGCTTGCCATAAAAACAGTGGCTGACGATGCGGTACTTGTTTCACTTGGAACCAATGCCGGGAAACTGGCAATGGCAAATTCTGCCGATGTTATAGCGCAGGAAGTGTACAAGCTTGCTGTTGGAGGTAAGTGAGATACGTACTAATATTTGATGATAGAATATAATAGTGTATATCATGAGTGATAATATTAAATCAGTATATTTTGTTGGAGCGGGAGGCATAGGTATGAGTGCTATTCTACGCTATTTTCTCGCAAAAGGCTATCATGTAGGTGGATATGACAAAACTCCGAGCGAACTTACGTGCCGTCTGATAGAAGAGGGAGCAGATATTCATTATGAAGATTCTGTCGAACTTATATCTGATGTCTTTAAGGATAGAACCACAACACTTGTGGTATATACTCCGGCAATTCCGAATGAACACAAAGAACTGAATTTCTTTAGGACAAATGGATTTACTATAAAGAAACGTGCCCAAGTTTTAGGACTTCTGACAGGAACGCATAAGGGACTGTGTGTTGCCGGTACGCATGGCAAAACAACTACATCGTCTATGGCTGCGCATTTATTGCATCAGTCTCATGTCGGCTGTAATGCTTTTCTTGGAGGAATCACAAAGAATTATGGTACAAACTATATAATCTCTGACAAAAGTGATTATGTGGTTATAGAGGCTGATGAATTTGACCGTTCTTTCCATTGGCTGAATCCATATATGAGTGTCATTACGGCAACAGATCCGGACCATCTTGACATTTATGGTACGAAGGAAGAATATCTTGAAAGTTTTCGTAAATATACGACACTTATTCAGCCAGATGGCGCATTGATTATACACAAGGGATTGGAAATGAAAGTAGATGTCCATCCTGATGTGAAAGTGTATGAGTATTCCCGTGAAGAAGGGGATTTTCATGCAGAGAATATTCGCATAGGAGGCGGGGAAATATTTTTCGATTTTGTTCATCCGAATGGAGTGGTGAAGGACATACAGCTTGGTGTGCCGGTTGGAATCAATGTGGAGAACAGCATTGCGGCTATGGCTTTGGCTGTATTGAACGGAGTGACGGACGATGAGCTTAAAGAAGGTATGGCAAGTTTCAAAGGTGTAGACCGCCGTTTTGATTTCAAGATAAAGACTGACAGGATTGTGTTTATCAGTGATTATGCACATCATCCGGATGAGATACGTCAGAGCGTGAAGTCTATACGTGAGCTTTATTCAGACAAGAAGATTGCGGCGATATTCCAACCGCATCTTTATACTCGTACCCGTGATTTCTATTCTGACTTTGCCGATAGCTTGTCACTGTTAGATGAGGTGTTTCTTTGCGACATTTATCCGGCGCGTGAGAAACCTATAGAAGGTGTGACAAGCGAGTTGATTTACAACAGACTGCGTCCGGGAATGGAACGTCATCTTATACATAAGGAGGATATTCCTGATTGTGTCCGTCAAGGAACGTTTGATGTACTGATGCTGCTTGGTGCAGGTGATGTAGAGTCGTATGTGCCACAGATTACGGATATTCTGAAGGATAGATAACTGCATGTCCGATGCCGGCTTCAATGTGATATTAAGGGCTTTATTATTTCAAACAATCATATACTTGAATATATGAAACTGATGAAAATTCTTAGATTTTCTTTCTTTGTAATTCTTTTCTTGGGAGTTGCAGCTTATGTCATATATGCTATGGTGAATATGTCAAAGACTGACCCTGAAGAATTATGTACTGATATTGTACTTAATATCAAGGACTCTTCTTATGCCAGCTTTGTGGATAGCGTGAAGGTTAAGGACATGCTGAAATCAGCTAAGCTTTATCCGAAAGGTTTACAGATGAAAGAAGTGGATACGCGTGGCATTGAGAATGAACTCAGGAAGAATGAATTTATAGAGACTGTTGAGTGCTACAAATCAACCAAAGGAAAACTTTGTGTCAATGTGGTGCAACGTACTCCTGTTATCTATATTTTGCCTGATAATGCAGCCGGATATTTTATTGACAGGACTGGTAAAATAATCCCAAACACGAATTATGTGGCAAATATTATTGTTGCGACAGGAAATTTGACTCCTGATTATGCCGTAAACAAAATACTTCCTTTGGGACTGCTTATGCAAGATGAGCCGTTTTGGAATAATCAGATAGAGCAGATTCATGTATCTGTAACGCAAGGAAACAAACGGAGAGTGGAACTTGTTCCAAGAGTTGGAAAACAAATCATTTGTCTTGGAGATATTGACGGATTTGAGAAAAAGTTGCGCCGTCTGAAAATATTCTACGAGAAAGCAATGGGCAAAGTAGGATGGAATAAATACGACAAGATAAATCTCGAATATAATAATCAGATAATTTGTACTAAACAAAAGAAATAAATATAATGGCACCTACAGACAAAGATTTTATTGTGGCAATAGAGCTGGGTTCTTCTAAGATTTCAGGTATTGCTGGACAGAAAAAGGACGGCACAATGCAGATTCTTGCTTATGCCGAGGAGAAGACTACTGCATGTGTAAAGCGTGGTATAGTATATAATATAGAGAAGACTACTCAATGTGTCAATAATATAATAGAGAAGCTTGAAAATGATTTGAAGACAAAGATTGCACGTGCATACATTGGTATCGGCGGACAATCTGTGCGTTCTTACAAATGTGTTGTCAAGCGTAATCTGCTTACTCAGAGTTATATTACAAACGAGGTAATAGACTCTATTCATGACGAGAGTTATGAGATTCCTTTTGCTGATTGTGAGGTGCTTGAGAATTATCCGCAAGAATATGTGGTCGATCAGAATGTAATTACTGATCCTGTGGGAGTTATGGGAACTAATATAGAAGGAGAATATCTTAATGTGATTTCCCGTACTAAACTGAGAAACAATATACGCACATGTTTTGCTAATACAAATGTGTCTATTGCTGATGACTGTATGCTTGCACCTTGTTTGTTGGCAAACAATGTTCTGACGGATGCGGAGAAGCGTTCCGGATGTGTGTTAGTTGACTTGGGTGCGGGAACAACCACTGTGGTTGTATATAAAAACAATATCATCCGTCATTTGGCGACCATTCCGTTGGGTTCCAACAATATCACGCAAGACCTTGCCACATTGCAGCTTGATGAGTCTGAGGCCGAAGAGATTAAGTTGAGATACGGTGCTGCATATATAGAGGAAGAAGATATAAATGAAGAACTGGAGACAAGAGTATATGCCACATCTGACGGCAGGACAATCGAGATTTCCAAGATTCAATTGATTGTTGAGGCAAGAATAAATGAGATTATCGCAAATGTCAGAGAGCAAATTGTCATTTCCAATTATGGTGACAAGTTGCTTGCCGGTATTATTCTTACCGGTGGCGGTTCAAATATGAGAAATATAGACAAGGCTTTCTTGTCTAACATAAAAGTCGATAAGGTTCGTATTGCGAAGATTGTCAACCAGCCGATTCAGAAAGTAGCTTCTCTTGCAAAACACAAGTTTGATGACGGAATGAACAACACATTGGTTTCTTTGTTGCTTTCCGGAGAAATGTCTTGTGGCGGAGATGCTGTCGATGAGCCTGCGAAGCCCGCAGACCCGGATGAGGACCGCAGAGAACTGATTCGCAAGGAACAGGAGGAGGCGGCGCGCAGAGAAGCGGAGACCGCTCAGAAATTTGACGGTATAAAGGCTCTCATACGCGCGAATATAAATAAGGTACAGGATGCCGAGAAAGTGCTTGACAAAAACGGCAAGGATAAGAAAGTGAGAATGCAGGTTGACGAGACAGTCAATTCCTCGCTTGACGTACTGGGTAGTGAGTATGATGAGTGTGTGGCTGCCCTTGCTGGAAAAGATAAGTATAAGCAAAGTTTGAAGGAAGCGGCAGAACTTGCTGAGATTCTCAAGAAATGTGTTGAAGAGCTTGCTGATAAGTTGGCTAAAGCTAAAAAAGACAATAGCTTGTGGGGACGTTTTACACGTGTCATGGGCGATCTTGTGAATGAGCAGTGATAAATAAAATGTTGAACGAAGAACGAGTAATACAGAAAGGTTAAGTATATGTCAGAACTGAACGATAATATGGATGTTTTCAACTTTCAGAAAGGTACGACAAGTATCATAAAAGTGATTGGTGTCGGTGGCGGAGGAAGCAATGCTGTCAATCACATGTATAATGAAGGCATACATGATGTGACATTCGTGGTGTGTAACACCGACAACAAGGCTTTGCAGGACTCTCCTGTGCCTGTAAAGCTTCAGCTTGGAACAGAAGGACTTGGTGCGGGAAACCGTCCGGAGCGTGCCCGTAAGGCAACGGAGGAGTCCATTGAGGATGTCCGTAAGATGTTGAATGACGGAACAAAAATGGTGTTCATTACTGCCGGAATGGGAGGAGGAACAGGTACGGGAGCGGCTCCGCTTATCGCTAAGACGGCCAAGGACATGGGCATTCTTACTGTTGGTATTGTGACTATTCCGTTTCGTTGGGAAGGAAACAAGAAGATAGATCAGGCACTTGACGGTGTAGAGGAGATAAGCAAGAATGTAGACGCGCTTTTGGTTATCAACAATGAACGTTTGAGGGAAATTTATCAAGACTATACAGTGATAAATGCTTTTGCGAAGGCTGATGACACTCTTTGCAATGCAGCAAGGAGCATTGCAGAGATTATCACAATGCACGGTATTATCAATCTCGATTTTAATGATGTCAGCACCGTTCTCAAAGATGGTGGTGTGGCAATCATGAGTTCCGGATATGGTTCAGGTGAAGGACGTGTGACGAAAGCAATCAATGACGCTTTGAACTCTCCTCTTTTGAATAACAACGACATTTACCGCTCAAAGAAAATACTTCTTCGCATTTCGTTCTGTGGAGATGAGGGCGATGCCACTCTTATGATGGATGAGATGAATGAGGTGCATGAGTTTATGGAGAAGATTAAGACGCAGGATGTGGAAACAAAATGGGGACTTTCTGTAGATCCGGAACTCAAAGACCGGGTTAAGGTCACTATTCTTGCCACTGGTTTCGGGGTTGAGGATATTGATTCTGCTGAGATGGATGAGAGGCTCATCAAGCGCGATGCGGAGGCACAGAAGCTTAAGGAGGAAGAGGATGAGGAAAGGGCACGCAGAGCCTTTCGTAGAGACCTGATTTACGGTCCGGACAAGAAAGGCAATTACATACGTCGTCCTACTTATAGTTATATTTTTACAGACGAGGATTTGGATGATGACGATATAATCAGTATGGTCGAGACTTCGCCTACGTATAAACGTACCAAAGACACATTGAAACAGTTCTCCGACCGTTCGCATGGCAGTGGTTCGGCAAATGGCGGCACTGCGTCTGTCATCACGTTCTGATTTCAAGGCAATCTTTTCACGGTTGTATTTTGATTGCAGGCGAGATATATTTTGATGAAGTTGTATTATAAAGAAGAAAAACAAATAATTATGGAACTTTTTGAACAGATAAGCAAAGACATTGTGGCTGCGATGAAGGCTAAGGATGCTGTTCGTCGTGACACGCTTCGTAATGTAAAGAAATTTTTCTTGGAGGCAAAGACTGCTCCCGGAGCCAATGATGAGCTGACGGATGATGCAGCTCTTAAGATTCTTCAGAAGCTGGCAAAGCAGGGACGCGAGTCGGCTGAGATTTTCAAGGGACAAGGACGCGAGGATTTGGCAGAGGCAGAGTTGGCGCAAGTACATGTGATAGAGGAATATCTGCCGAAGCAGCTTGAGCCTGCAGAACTCGAAGCGAGAATCAAGGAGATTATAGCGGAAGTAGGTGCCACTTCGCCACAGGAGATGGGCAAGGTGATGGGAGTTGCCACAAAGAAACTTGCCGGACTGGCAGAGGGACGTGCCATATCTGCTTGTGTGAAGAGCCTTTTGAACTAATGTCTTTTGAAAAAAGGCTTTTTGCTGTCGCATTTTTTGTTTTCTAAATATAGTTGTTGAATGGAAAAGCCAATCGGTGTTGTTTGCCGATTGGCTTTTTGCGTCATATATGCGATGCTAATTGAAGCCTATAAAAGATACTGTTATCATTCTCACATAATTTTATTAACTTTCCTCTAAAGAAAACAGTTTCTTTATTCTGTCGGTGTACAAATCCAAAGATTTTTATGTACTTTTGTGCCAAACAAACACTTCATTAACTGTTATGTCAAAGTTGAATCGAATAAAAGCAGTTCTCGCAGAGCAAGACAAAACCGGTAAATGGCTGACGGAACGGGTTGGGAGAACTGTATGTACTATGAGTGGATGGTATTGTAGTATTATTCAGCCTGACGTAAAGCGTTGAACGAGATAGCTAACATCTTAATGGTTGTATAAAAGAATTACTATTCTCAGTAATAAATCAAGTATATAAGTTCTATGAAATCATTTGCAGAATATAAAAGCGATGCTCCAAATCAAATAACGATGGCAAATGGAGTATTTTATCCGGATATATTAGTTCAGGCTTGTGAACTATACAAACCTGTTCTCGTATATTTCGGGCAGTTACTTAAAGTTTCCCCTTCATCAGAATATTTACTTAAAGAAATTACAAAGTTGACCCAAACATGGATGAGAATCCAGCTTTTAAGGGTTTTCCGCAAATATGTTTCACCAGACACGTCTGTTGAGATGCTTAAGTCCAAAAATAAGATTCCAATGGTTTGCAAAACTTTTGGGAAAGATTTTCGTCAAATAAATCTGGTGCAGAAGAAGTTCAATGAACGCCCTATACCTGATGAAGCATTATGTGCAATTCTTTGGGAATATAAAGATAGGGGTCAGAAGGGATATTCCTTGACAGAGAGTTTTTTCGATATGTTTCAATCAAAATTCCCTGATTATTTTATTGAAGGTCCCAAAAGGGCTGGTGCGGATGTCCAACTTATCAATGTCTTTAACGATTATCCTAATCCGACAAGGCCTGTAGATTTTGTGATTAGAGATGAAAAGAAAAATGTTCTCGCCATTGGACTTGCGCGCTATGATAGTGACAGAGGTGGCGCACAGGAAGACGATAGAACTGGTGGGTATAATAATTGCGCAAAAGAGATTCTTGCATATACAACAAAACATAATCTAAAAACAAAGGTTGTGTTTCTAAACGATGGGCCAGGCCTCTTATTAGGCTCAATGTGGGATGATTATTCAAAATTAGAAAAAATCGACTCTCGCATTATGGTATTGACCCTAAGAATGGTTAATGAAAGACTTACAAAAGAATGGTTAAATAATTGATTATGGCTGTTGGTATAACTTCAAATAAGTGTTCTACATTGTCATCTCTTACTGTTATTCCCAATGATAAAATTGAATTTCGTCCTATTAATCATTATGATGGTTCTGAAATCAAAAGATTATATCATGCAGATAACTTGGATGTACTTAATCATCTTGTACAGGATGAAAATGTTTGCGGTAAAGTTGATCTGGTATACATTGATCCGCCTTATAATACTGGTGGTGCTTTTGAGACACGTGATTTCAAATATGCATATAACGATAAATTTACGACTGATGGATATATTCGATTTATGCAAGTCCGACTTCGACTACTTCATACTCTTTTGTCTAATAAAGGCTCGATATACGTTCATTTAGATTGCAATATGGTTTTCCATGTGAAAATTTTAATGGACGAAATCTTTGGTGAGAAAAATTTTAGAGGAATGATTACTCGAAAGAAATGTAAATCCAAAAACTTTACCCGTAAAACATATGGTAATATTTCTGATTACATTTTATTTTATAGCAAATCAGATTCCCCAAAGTGGAATAGACCATATGAGAAATGGTGTGACGAAAAGATGCTGAAAGAGTTTCCCTTTTTGGACGAAGGTACTGGCAGGAGACATAAAAGGGTACCTTGCCATGCCCCTGGTACAAGAAAAGGGGCAACTGGTGGTCTTTGGCATGGAATGATGCCGCCGGAAGGAAAACATTGGCAATATACACCAGATAAACTTGACGAGATGGATGCAAAGGGAGAAATATATTGGTCTTCTAATGGTAATCCAAGAAGAAAAGTGTATTTGGATCAGAGCAAAGGAATTCCTGTCCAAGATATATGGCTCGATTATCTTGATGTAAATAATCAAAACACTTGTCAAACGGGGTATCCAACTGAAAAAAATTTGGATATGCTAAAACGAATAGTTGAAACTTCTTCAGATTCTGGAGATCTGGTGTTGGACTGTTTTGCAGGGTCGGGGACAACATTGGTGGCAGCAGAGGAATTGGGAAGGCAATGGATAGGTGTTGATATAGGAGAAGAATCGATTAAAATAATACAAGACAGATTTATTAATGGCAGTAAGCCTTTAGGCGATTATGTCAGAAAGAAAACAAAGAAGAACGAATTAGACCTTGGGGCTTCATTGTTTGATGGTGTCGAAGACATCAATGGCCCAAAACAGAAGAATTCTAAGGTGTTATATCAACTTTTTGAGGAGGTGGGTTTATAAACGATGAGTTCATTCCCTTATTAGTGGTTTGTCTCATCAAGAGTATCATTGGATCGTAGTAACGCTCTGATTTTTAATGTTTATCCTAAATGTTAATGGGCTAATTATTCCCCAAAATGCGTTCTGCAATTCATGATGGAAATAACGGATGATTGGTGTCATCTACAATATCTTCCGATTATTGCGATGATAATAGCTCCGGTTGTGTTTTACCGAGTATGTCTGGGTCTCTTATCTCAGATATGCTCAATAAACACTACCGTTTGATATATCTATATTGGCTGATATCTATCAAAATGTTGGTGATAAATGTAAAATACTGATAATTTGATATGTTAAAATCAATCTCCGTAGAATCGCCTCAAAATGAACCTGACCTTGCCTCGGTTGCAAAAACGCGATTCTACGGAGGCTTTTGAGACTCGAAAATTGAGTGGATAAATAGAACAATCCGCCCGACTAAAAGATATACAAAATTCCTTCAAAATACACCTTTCCCGTTCAAAAGTCCAGTAAAACCCAAAATTACAAGGTGCTGAAAATTTATTTCCAAGGTACACTGATTTTTTTCACAAGGTGAACAAAATTTATTTTCAAGGCGCACAAAATTTTCAAAGCCCGTTTTTCGGCCCAAAATCGGGCATTTTCCCAAATCATTTTCTCAAAAAGACAGTAACGGAGTTTTCGATGTCCCGAAAAACAAAAATGGATTTTGAACATGGAAAAAGACAGTTTTAAGACAAAATTCTCGTAACTTGCTGATTATCAATATATCCTATTTTGACTCTAACCATGCGTTCTGCGTCTAAAACTGCATACTTTTTGCTGAAAATGTATCTAATTGATTATCAGGAATTTATCAGCAAATCTCCGAAAATCAAGCATTGGGTAAGAGCCAGAAGCTGCGGGAAATGTTAAAAAAAGAACCTTCCTCCAAAGTGACATAATGTCAGCGGTGGCTGTCTGCACACTGCTGTCCGAAAGGATATGCGGTAGAATTATTCTGCTTGCGGATTACCTTTTTATAAAGTGTGGACAAAGGACGCAACGGGTGTGAAGAAACGGTGGTTTTTCAAACAAAGGCCATGCACATGGTGTGACAGCCTTTTCTACCCGAAATCCTGGATGAACCATAATTTGTATGTGCCCGTATTGTGCCGGAAAATCGGATAGTCTGGTATTTGGGAAAAACTTGAATTTCTTGCGTTGAAAAATTCTGACTTTATGGGAGTTGTGTCGTTTTTATTGACTAACTTTGCAACTTCAAAACAGAGATTTGGTTTTAGGATGAGACAATGAAGTATTAATTAAAAAGATACACAAAAGAAAGACTATGGCGGAAACTAAAAAAATCAAGACTGCGTTGGTGTCAGTCTATCACAAAGACGGATTGAATGAATTGTTGGCAGAGCTTCATAAAAACGGTGTGGAGTTTCTTTCAACAGGTGGTACACAGAGCTTTATCGAGAGCCTCGGCTACGAATGTCGTAAAGTTGAGGAGCTTACAACATATCCTTCTATATTGGGCGGACGTGTGAAGACACTCCATCCTAAAGTGTTCGGAGGCATTCTCGGGCGCCGCGAGCTTGAGGGCGACCGTGAGGAAATGGCGAAGTATGAGATTCCTGAGATAGACCTTGTGATTGTAGACCTTTATCCGTTTGAGGAGACAGTGGCAAATACGAATGACGAGGCTGCTATTATCGAGAAAATCGACATAGGCGGAATCTCGCTCATACGTGCCGGCGCGAAAAACTTCAATGATGTGGTGATTGTGCCGAGCAAGGCTGAGTATGCTCCGTTGCTTGAGATTGTACAGAAACAGGGTGCGGAGACTACAAAGGAGCAGCGCAAGTGGTTTGCCATGAAGGCTTTCGGGGTAAGCTCTCACTATGACACTGCCATCCACGCATATTTTCAGAAGTGAAAACTGACAGCGCGGACTGTCCGGTCTCCGCTTGAGAGTGGATGTTTGCCTGCCGGCATGAGGCAAGGCCGCTCTTGCCCGGCGGGAAAACGGCATGTTCCGTTGTATAAAATGTAAAGGACATAATTATGGGATTTTTTTCATTGACCCAAGATATTGCGATGGACTTGGGCACTGCCAATACAATCATCACCTGCAACGGAAAGATTGTAGTGGACGAGCCTTCGGTTGTCGCGCTTGACAAGAAGACCAACAAGATGATGGCAGTTGGTCGGAAAGCCAAGATGATGTATGAGAAGACTCACGACAACATCAGGACTTGCCGTCCGTTGCGTGACGGTGTGATTGCCGATTTCGATGCCTGTGAGCAGATGATGCGCGGACTGATTAAGATGGTCAATTCAGGCCATCACTTGTTTACTCCTTCGCTTCGGATGGTCATCGGTGTGCCTTCCGGCTCTACGGAAGTGGAGTTGCGTGCTGTCCGTGACAGTGCGGAACACTCGGGCGGAAGAGATGTTTATCTTCTTTTTGAGCCGATGGCAGCTGCAATCGGTATCGGTTTGGATGTGGAGGCTCCGGAAGGCTGTATGGTTGTGGATATAGGCGGTGGCTCTACCGAGATTGCCGTGATTTCGTTGGGTGGTATTGTAACGAACAATTCTATCCGTGTGGCGGGCGATGACCTTACGGCAGACATTCGTGAATATATGAGCCGCCAGCACAATGTGCTTGTCAGCGAGCGTATGGCTGAGCGCATCAAGATAAATGTAGGCTCTGCCTTGACCGATCTTGCTGAGAATGCGCCTGAGGATTACATTGTGCATGGTCCGAACCGCATCACGTCGCTTCCGATGGAAATTCCGGTTTGTTATCAGGAAATAGCGCATTGCATCGACAAGTCGATAGCCCGCATTGAGACTGCGGTGCTTAACGCTCTTCAGAACACTCCGCCTGAGTTGTATGCCGACATTGTGAAGAACGGCATCTGGCTTACTGGTGGTGGCGCGTTGTTGCGCGGTCTTGACCAGCGTCTGACTAATAAAATCAAGATTCCTTTCCATATTGCGGACGACCCGCTCCACAGTGTGGCAAAGGGAACAGGGGTGGCATTGAAGAATGTACACAACTTTACATTCCTGATGAGATAGTATATATATGCAGCAAGCAATATAAGAGATGTACTATGGATGAGGCTCCGGCATGACATTGTATGCGGGATTTTTCTCCATAGTACATCTATGGTATAGGCTCCGTCCGTGTTTTGTGAGGGCATGCATACATGGCCTGTTTGTGTCGAAGGTGCGTGACCTGTCTTCCATACATTGTGTTTTATGCGTAATCTGATAGATTTTCTTCGTAAATATTTATATTGGTTTGTTTTTCTTGTTCTGGAGACTGTCAGTCTTGTGACACTGTTCCATGCCGGAGGGTATCAGGAAAGTGCGTGGCTGACTACTGCCAACACGGTGGTGGGCAGTGTCTACTCGTTTACAAGCAGCATTACCTCCTATCTTGATTTGCAGACTGTGAACCGTCAGCTTGAGGCTGATAATGAAGAGCTTCGCAAAAGGTTGGATGTTTTGGAACGGAGGCTTCAGGATACGGACACCGTTGTCTTGAACAAAATATTGCCGCCGGAATATGAATTTGTCGGTGCGCATGTGGTCAATTCCACTCTTCATCGCAACAATAATCTGATAACCATAGACAAAGGAGAGGCTGACGGAATACGTCCTGAAATGGGTGTGGTCTGTTCGCGTGGTGTTGTCGGAGTAGTTTATCTTACTTCCGACCACTATTCCGTAGTCATACCATTGCTGAACACCAGCTCAAAAGTCAGTTGCCGCCTTCGTGGCTCAGAACATTTCGGCACCATGCAGTGGCAGCGCGGAGCGGTGGACATTTCGTATGTGGCGGGTGTTCCGCGCCATGCAAAGGTGAAGCGTGGGGAAGTGGTAGAGACAAATGGCTTTTCGGACATATTTCCTCCGGGTGTTCCTATCGGACGTGTGACGGATTTCGGCGACTCGGCGGATGGCATGTCATACAGGTTGCGTGTTCATCTTTTTGCTGATTTCAAGACTCTGCGCAACGTCAGTGTCATTACAAACTATTCAAAACCAGAGCGCAGGGAGCTTGAATACAAAGCCGATTCGCTGATGACGAACTGATTCGTCTCTGGTTTTACAGAATCCTTTTCCTTGTCCCGTTGAAATGACTAATGCAAAAAGAATAAGGCAATGAGTAATTCCTTCATATTTCGTTTGTTCAGATTGATAATTCTGTTGGCTGTCCAGGTGCTTATACTGAATCATCTGCATCTTTTGGGATATGCCACCCCGCTTGTTTTCGGTTATATGCTGACAAGCTTCAGGGCGGGAACTTCGCGCATCGGTATCCTTCTGTGGGGATTTGTGACCGGGATGCTGTTCGACATGTGTACGAACACTTCCGGCATCGGAGCTGCTTCCTGTACGCTGCTTGCCATGATTCAACCGCCTCTTTTGCGCCTTTTCATTCCCCGTGATGCGCCTGAGAACTTTGAGCCGTTATTGGCGAATATGGGACTGGGACGTTTCTTCTCCTATACGTTGATCGCCATGTTTGTATTTCATGCGGCATTCTTTTTTCTTGATGCGTTCTCGCTTGCCGACTGGGTGCTTACCGCTATTTCGATATTTGGAGGTACGGTATTGTCTGCCGTGATAATTCTTTTTGTCGAGTTGCTGATAAGAAGAAAAGTGCGGTAGCATCTTTTTGTTTTTCGGAAGTAAATATGGCATTTATTCAACTGTGAACTTTTATGGTTATGTCCCCTTTGGGATGTTGTCGAAAATAGCAAATGAAAAATCATATTCTTGAAAGTCGGAAATTTGTGATAGGTGGCATTGCGCTGATAATAGTAGTCACTTATATCATACGTCTTGCCTTTCTTCAGCTTATGAGTGAGGATTACAAGACGTATGCCGACAGTAATGCCTTTCTGAATAAGGTGCTTTATCCTTCTCGCGGAGGCATATACGACCGTAACGGGAGTCTTCTTGTTTACAACCAGCCGGCATACGACATTATGGTGGTCATGCGTGAGATTTCCGGACTCGACACGCTTGATTTGTGCCATACGCTTGGCATGACAAAGGAAGAGTTCGACAATCGTATGTCTGTCATTAAAGACAAAAGAAAGAATCCGGGATATTCCACCTATACGCAGCAACTGTTTGTCGGACAGATTCCTGCGGAGGAGTTTTCTGTCTTTCAGGAAAAACTGTTCCGCTTCCGTGGATTTTATGTGCGCGAAAGGGCAATCCGCCGCTACCGCTATCCGTATGCGGCGCATGTGCTTGGTGATGTGGCTGAGGTTTCTCCTTCTGATATAGAGGCTGACGAGTACTATCAGTCGGGCGACTATATCGGAAAGCAGGGGGTGGAGCGTTCATACGAGCCGTTTCTTCGTGGAGAAAAAGGAGTGGAAGTGCTGCTCCGCGATGCCAGAGGCAGGATACAGGGACATTATAAGGATGGAGCCAGAGACCGTAAGCCTGTACCGGGAAAGGATGTTACACTGAGTATCGACCTTGAGCTTCAGAAACTCGGCGAAAGACTCATGGAGGGCAAGAAGGGAAGTATTGTCGCCATAGAGCCGAAGACGGGAGAGGTGCTTTGTATGGTATCGGCTCCGACATATGACCCGCGCCTTATGGAGGGAAAGCAGCGTGGAAAGATGATGGCAAGAATGGGGCGCGACCCGCTCAAGCCTATGATTAACCGTGCGGTACTCGGTACTTATCCTCCCGGTTCTACGTTCAAGACTTCTCAGGCTCTGACGTTCTTGCAGGAAGGAATCATCACTGCCTCTACCGCTTATCCATGCTCTCACGGTTTCCGTTTCGGACGTCTGAAAGTGGGATGCCACGGACATGCCGCCCCGCTTCCATTGCAACCCGCCATAGCCACCTCGTGCAACGGATATTTTTGCTGGGGACTGTATTATATGTTTGGCAACCGCAAGAAGTACGCATCCGTGCAGGATGCCATGACCCGGTGGAAAGATTATATGGTGTCTATGGGATTTGGCTACAAGTTGGGCATAGACCTGCCAAGCGAGGCGCGTGGAATGATTCCCAATGCCCAGTATTATGACAAGGCCTATCGGGGCAGCTGGTCGGGACTGACTGTTGTCAGCATATCTATCGGGCAGGGTGAGGTGTTGCTCACTCCGTTGCAAATTGCCAATCTCGGGGCGACGATTGCGAACCGGGGCTATTACATCACACCGCATGTGGTGAGGCATGTTGAGGGCGCACAGCTTGCCGACAGCCTGCTGGAGAAGCATACAACGATGGTCGATTCAAAGTATTACGAATATATTGTAGGGGGAATGCGGAAGGCAGTGACCGGAGGAACATGTCGTGCGGCGGACAATCCGATGTATGAAGTATGCGGAAAAACCGGTACGGCTCAGAATCCTCATGGAAAGGACCACTCTGCTTTTATGGGCTTTGCGCCGATGAACGATCCTCAGATAGCCATTGCGGTGTATGTGGAGAACGGTGGATGGGGGGCGAACTACGGAGTGCCGCTTGGCGCGCTGATGATGGAGCAGTATATCAACGGCAAGCTTTCGCCTGAGAGCGAGAGAAAGGCAGAGGAGTTTCAGCATAAGCATGTGTCATACGGGTTGCCGAACGAGGCGAAGAAGATTCTTGTCAGCAAAAGTCATGAGGAAAAGACGGCGGCTGCTGACGATGCTTCTGTTTCTGAATAAGCAACAGCCGATGTTTCTTACAGGTTACAAATACAAAACAATTTTATTCAAATGCAAAACGAAGGACGTAAAGGAGTGGTGAGGTCGCTCGACTGGTGGACTATCGGGCTTTATCTTATTTTGGTTACATGGGGATGGTTCTCTGTGTGTGGAGCAAGCTATGATTTCAGCAACCCCGATGTGTTCAGTCTCAGCTGTAATTCAGGAAAACAGCTTCTGTGGGTTGGCACTTCCGTATGCCTTGCCGGCATCTTGCTCCTTATCGAGAAAAGGTTTTTCGATACGGCTTCCTATTATATATATATAGTAATGATAGTGGTTTTGCTCGTCACCATTGTCATTGCGCCCGAGACAAAGGGATCTCGCTCGTGGTTGCCGATAGGTACGTTCATGAAGATACAGCCGGCAGAATTTGCCAAGTTTGCCGTGGCTCTTGCCATAGGTAAATATATGGACCGCTATGGATTCAATATCGATAATCTGAAAGATTTTGCGCGTGTTGTAGGACTTATCCTTTTGCCGATGGTGCTCATTGTGTGTCAGAAAGAGACTGGAACGGCATTGGTGTACTTTGCTTTTTTCCTTGTGCTATACCGGGAGGGCATGACTGGCGCGTTCCTTTTTTCCGCATTTGCCGCTGTGGTCTATTTTGTGGTGGGAATGCGTTTTTGTGATGACTTCATCAGCGACATGCCGGTGTCTGTCGGGGAATTTACCGTGCTTCTGCTGGCAATGGTTTTTACCATCGGCATGACTTGGGTGTTTTGCCGCAATGCCCTTGCCGTCAAGATTATGCTTTTCGGAGGAGTGGGCACTACGCTGATAGCCTATTTTTTCTCTGCATACGTCATTCCTTTCAACGTCTGCCATCTGATGTTGGCTGTCAATGTGGCTATTATTCTTTATCTGATAGGGCTGGCTTTCTATACCCGCGTGTACAAGTATATTCTGATAACCCTGTTTGCCATATCTTCCACAAGCTTTTTCTACATGTGCCATCGTATGTTCAACGCGCTCGGCGACCATCAGCGTGTACGCATCGAAGTGTTGCTGGGAATGAAGGAAGACATTCGTGGTGCGGGATATAATGTGAATCAGGCAAAGATAGCCATCGGTTCCGGTGGTTTTGAAGGGAAAGGATTCTTGAACGGCACGCAGACCAAGTTGAAATACGTTCCGGAGCAGGATACCGATTTCATTTTCTGTACGGTAGGTGAGGAAGAAGGCTTCATCGGTTCGTCAGCAGTGCTTCTTGTCTATCTTCTTTTTATATGGAGGCTGATATATGTAGCCGAACGCCAGCCTGACACGTTAGGTCGGGTTTACGGATATTCAGTGGCAAGTATTTTTCTTTTCCACCTGTTTGTCAATGTCGGGATGGTGCTTGGACTGACTCCCGTTATCGGTATTCCGCTTCCTTTTTTCAGTTATGGAGGTTCCTCGCTGTGGGGCTTCACCATTCTGCTTTTCGTCTTTCTCAGAATGGATGCCGAAAGAAATCTGAAGAAAAGATAGTGAATCCAATATTCCGTAAATGCCTCGGATTTGCGTTTGCGGATAAGAATAAAACAAGCGCGGGAACTTCGGACAAACCGACAGTTCCCGCGCTTGTTTTAGTTTGGTTCTGAAAGATTTTTGTTTTCATTCCGATAATCTTATTCCGCAAGCGGTGATACCCCTTACCGGATTGTCGCGCATGATATGCCTTATGCGTATCGTGTAGTTCGTGTCAGCCTTTATTTCTAAGGCTTTGGCTTCTATATGGTATTCCGTAAAAGGAAATCCCGTTCCTGTACATTTTCCTTTGTCATCGTATAAATGTATGGACAGGGTGTCGCGCCATACCATATTCCCGCCACATTCGGCTGTGGCGACAAGTGTGAGCGACTCGCTTGTATATTCGGCTGTGGAGCGAATCCATACATCCACATTCGCGTGGCAGTCTTTCTGATATACAGGAAGCTCAAACACAGCGGCACTGTCGGAGTGCCATCCGTCTCTGTCCACTTTAGCAAACCGGTGGAAAAAAGGACTGTCCTGACACATAGCTAATAGCAATATGCCCGACAGTCCTGTTATGATGTGCATGAATGATTTCAGTTTCATTACCTGCTGTTGTCACAAAGAAGTAGATACTGATTCCGGAACATTGTGCGTGTTGCCGTTTTTCGTCAGTGATTGTTCTTGTTTTCGTTATTTGGGTTGCCGCCGTTGTTCCGCTGTGAGTTGTTTCTTCGTGGGCGGCGGTTGTCGTTGTTTCGCCTGTTGTTTTGCGGCTGCTGTCCGTTTTGCTGGTTCGGCTGTCCTTGTCTTTCCCGTTTTTCCTGACGTTCTTGCCTTTCCTGCCTTTCCGGTTTTTCTTGCCTCTCCTGTCGGCGCGGCCGGTTTTGTTGGTTCTGCTGTGACCTTTCCTTGCCGTTGTCGTTGCCCTCGTTGTTGTCTCTGCGTTTTCTCTTTTTCTTGTTGCGGTCGAAGCGTGTGATGTTCTCCTGCTCCAACAAGTCGAGCGGCTTGTTCTCTGTCGTCTTTTCTCCCTCGCTCAATGCACTCGGCTTTTTGCCGTTGCGATTCATTGTGATGACTTCAAAAGCTCTCCGCGCGCTGATTGTAGTCTCGTTGGCAAGTATGTGCTTGTCCGTAGAGTAAGTGATGGTATGCGCCAGAATGTCCGCTTTGAAGAAGAAGTATTCGTTGTCTTCCGTCTGCAATGTGATTTCTCTTGAAGGCAGACGCTTCAGCGACTCCACATATTGGTCCACCTCGTAGTTGAGGCAGCATTTCAGTTTGGCGCACTGTCCGGCGAGCTTTTGCGGGTTGAGCGACAAATCCTGAAACCGTGCCGCGCTGGTCGATACACTGATGAAGTTTGTCATCCATGTGGCACAGCACAATTCCCTGCCGCACGGGCCGATTCCGCCTATGCGTCCCGCTTCCTGTCTGGCTCCAATCTGTTTCATCTCGATGCGTACCCGGAAACGGTCGGCAAGCACCTTGATGAGCTGTCGGAAGTCCACTCTTTCGTCAGCGATATAGTAGAAAATAGCCTTGTTGCCGTCGCCCTGATACTCCACATCGCCTATTTTCATTTTCAGTCCGAGGTCTTTGGCTATCTGTCGTGAGGCAATCATTGTGCCATGCTCGCGCGCTTTTGCCTCCTCAAACTTCTCCATGTCCACCGGTTTGGCTTTCCGGTAGATACGTTTCAGCTCAACATCGGGCTTGAGATTCGCTTTCTTTATTTGCAGCGGCACAAGACGTCCTGTCATGGTGACAGTTCCGATGTCGTGTCCCGGACTCGACTCCACAGCCACTATGTCGCCTTTTTCAAGTGTCAGGTTGTTTGAATTGATGAAATAACCCTTGCGTGGCGGTTTGAACTGCACCTCCACGATGTTGCAAGCCTGCGCGTTGTCGGGCAGGTCGGCAAGCCAGTCGTAGGAGTTCAGCTTGTCTGTATGGCGGCTGCATCCTTTAGTGCAGAGTCCGCATCCTCCGCTTCCACATTTGTATTCGTTCATGTTGTTTAGTCCTTTCAATATAAAGTTAATGCCGGCACCTCGTTTGTTTTCTGGTTTCCCCGGCTTGTCTATCTGTTCTTTATCAGTACAATCATTTTCAGCGAGAAGTCGAAAAACACAATCTTCGCATTTGTGTTTTGCTCAATGTCGCGCTGTGCGAGTGACAGTTCCTCCATGATGCCCATCACATTGTTCTCGTTGATGAACGGGGCAAATTTCACGGCAAACTCCGCTTCCCGCTCGTTTATGTAGTTGAGTTGCGAGTGGCGGCGGAAATTGTAAATGAAATTCTCCCGAACCATCCGCTGGCAATAAGTCAGAAAATTCTTCTGACGCTCCCGTCCCAGTCCGGCGACCTTTTCGCTCCACTGTCTCATCTCCTTCACCTTGCGCATGTATGACAGGCGCATGAGGCTCACGAACAAGTCGAAATAAAGTTGCGACTCCGAGTCGTCAGTGACATTTCTCAAGGCTGCCGCCATGTTGCCCCCTGCCGTGCGGGCTATTCGTGCCGCCTCGGCAGGCAATATGTGCATTCTCTCGACAAGTGTCTTTTCTATGTCCTCCGCCGGAAGTCGCGGCACGTCAATCATCTGTGTGCGGCTCCGTATGGTCTGCAACACAAGGTCGGGACGCTCGCTCACCAAGATGAATACCGTTTGTGCCGGAGGCTCTTCAAGAAGTTTCAGAAGTTTATTGGCGCATGCCTCGTGCATCTTCTCCGGCAGCCACACAATCATCACCTTGTATCCGCCCTGACTCGATTTCAGGCTTAGTTTCTTGGCTATCGCGTCACTCTCGTCGGCATAGATGACCAGTTGCTGGTTCTCAGCCCCGCTGGCACTCATCCATTCCGTCATGCCGAAATAGGGCGACTGCTCCACCATTCCCCTCCATTCGCGAAGGAAGTCGTCGCAGTAGGTAGGTTTCCCTGAAGAAAACTTCTTGTATATGGGAAATGCGAAATGCAAATCGGGATGTTGCAGCTTGTCCATCATCAGGCATGGCCGGCATTTCCCACAGGCATTGCCCTCTGTCTTGTCGCCCTGACAAAGCAGATAGCGCGCGTAGGCTATGGCAATGGGCATGGCTCCGCAACCTTCCGGGCCGCAGAGCATCAGTGCGTGAGCCACTTTGCCCTCATTTGTCTCGCAAATGAGACGTTGTTTTACACTGTCCTGTCCTATGATGTCGTTGAAAAACACGATGTGAAAGATTTATGTTTATGCTTGACCGGCAATGCCAATCTTATATATGACGACTCTTGTTCGTGGGCGTCCGTATGCGGAATCCCCTCTTCCGGTAGGCAAGCGGTTAGTAAATCTGTTCTGCCACCTGCCGGATGCTGTCCACTGCCGATACCGTATAGAAATGTATGGAAGGCACACCATTGGAGATGAGTTCTTTGCACTGTGCCACGCACCATTCTATGCCGAGTTGCTTCACCTCCTCGTCAGTCTGGCACTTCACGGCTTCTGCCGCCAGCTCGTGTGGAATGTCGAGATGGAATGTCTTGGGCACCACTGTAATCTGGCTTCTCTTTGCCAGCGGCTTGATGCCCGGGATGATAGGGATGGTCACTCCCGCCTTGTATGCGCGTTTCACAAAAGAGAAGTATTTCTCGTTGTCGTAGAACAGCTGTGTCACCGCATACTCCGCTCCCATGTCCTGCTTCATCTTCAATACGGCAATGTCTGCTTCCATGTTCGGAGCCTCGTCGTGCTTCTCCGGGTAGCTTGCCACACCATACGAGAATTTAGTGCCCGGCGACTTTATCGGCGAGCCGTCGATGAATGTTCCGCCATTATACTGATTAATCTGTGCTATCAGTTCTGTGGCATGGCTGTACCCGTCCTCCACCGGTTTGAAGTGGGCGTCTTCTTTTGCCTTGTCGCCTCGCAGCACGAGCAAGTCGGTGATGCCCAGAAACTGCAAGTCGAGCAGCATGTATTCAATATCCTCCCTCGTGTTTCCGCTGCAAACGATGTGCGGCACAGTCTTGATGCCATATCTTTCCATGATGGCAGAGGCCACGGCTACCGTACCGGGGCGACGGCGCATATTGTGGCGCACGAAAGTCCCGTCGGGCTGTCCCGTGTACACATACTCGCTGCGGTGAGTGGTAATGTTGATGTATTGAGGGTCGAACTCTTTGAGAGTGTCGATTGTCTTGAACAAGTTTGTCGTGCCCGTTCCTTTCAATGGGGGGAGCACTTCAAAAGAGAATGCCGTTTTCTCGGCATCGTTGATAAGTTCGGATACAGTCATGTTTTTTACTATATAATATGTGCAAAGATAGCGAATGTCGTTGTAAAAACCGAATAAAACGGGAAAATAGCGTCTTCCGTGTTGAGAAGTTTCCCCGGATTTGGCAGATGCTTGTTTGTGATTTTGACAGATGCGATATTGGTGTTTTAGACTGGTGCTATGCAGGGTTTTGACATGGGCTATGCAGGTTTCTGACAGACTCCTCCGTCACTTCGTGACACCTCCCCTAACTTAGGGGAGAAACTATATACCTTGTTAATCAAATAGTTGGCTTCTCTGTAAGCACGGTAATCAGGTTCCTCCCCTAAGTTAGGGGAGGTGTCACGAAGTGACGGAGGAGTCTGTCGAATACATTTATATATGTGTGTCAATATGTCGCTAAAAATAAAGATATTCTGATAATTTGATATGTTAAAACCGCCCTCCGTAGAATCGCCTCAAAATGAACCGAACCTTACCGTGGTTGAAAAAACGCGATTCTACGGAGGCTTTTGAACCTTAAATTTCAAGTGGACAAAAAGAACAATCCGTCCGACTTAAAGACATATAAATTTCGCTCCAAACATGCCTTTTCCATCCAAAAGTCCAGTAAAACCCAAAATTACAAGGTGCTGAAAATTTATTTCCAAGGTACACTGAT
>JAMPEL010000069.1 GCA_023665185.1 Roseburia sp. | reverse complement strand
CAGCCGCTGAAATGTTAAAAATGTGCCATCCCTCCCAAGTGACATAATGTCAAAACATCCCTTGCCCGCATATTGTTGCCCGACAATATGCGCGGCAAAAAGGTTCGGGCCTTGAGACTTCCGTTTATAAAGCACATACAAGCAACGCAACAGATGTATCGGAGACGTTGTAATATATCAGATAAGGGCTATACACACAGTGTGTGGTTATTGTCACTCAGAATATTAGATGAGTACAATAAAGCCCGGAGGGGCATCACCTCATTTACTTTGAAGTGATGCCCCTCCGGGCTTTATCTTCTATGCCTTCTTTCACAGAACGCAGTTGCCGGACAGGCAATACGCATAGACCTCTGCCACCTGTTTGGCAATCATATTCCAGTCATACTTGGACATGTCATACCGGATGCGCTGACATTCGCCATTGACAACACTCTGGAGTTTGGCTGACAACTCATCAACGTTGCCACACCTGAAATAGTCTTTCTCGGGAAGCCCCACCTCCAGATTGGCAGGAATGTCACTGACTATGACAGGAAGACCGTAACTCATGGCCTCAAGAAGCGCAATCGGCAATCCCTCGTGTGAGGAAGGAAGCACAAAACAGCGGGCATGTGTCAGCAAGGAATGCAGTTTATGTCCTTTGACAAAGCCTGTCAGGACAACCCCATTCTCGCGCGCAATGCGTTTCAACATGCGGGAATAGTCGTCCTCAAAATCCGTATCCCCGGCAAGGACAAGTTTTATGCGCGAGGCTCCGTTCCCCGTGCTCAACTTACCGAAAGCCTCCACAAGATGGTGCAGATTCTTCTCGGGAACAAACCGGCACATGCCCAAGACGTAGTTTCCCTTCTCAATGCCAAGTTCCTCAAAATACTCCGGATTGTCGCAAATGTCAGGTTCCGGCACACCATTATATATAAGGTGTACATTCTTTGTACGGCCATACTTAGAGGATATTAGATTCCGTATCACATCAGATATGACTATGACTTCATCGGCAAACCTACAGCCCATTCGCTCTCCAAGTTTCAGCATTGTTTTTGCGGCAAAGCCCCACTTGTCGCGGTCGTAATCAGGACCATGATGAGTGAACACCACCTTCATGCCGAGCATCTTGGCATACGGCACAAGCAATGCCGGACCAATGGCATGGACGTGCAGAATGTCTGCACCAAGCCTCTTCGCCGCATTGATGGCGCGAAACGTATGTATGATTGCCTCGAAAGACTTCTTTTTGGGAGAGTCCACATCGGCGAGTCTCACTCCGTTCCACTCTGTCAGTGCGTCATGGACATAGTTGCTCCTGCGTATGAGGGTGACTTCCGCTCCAGCCTTTGCAATACGGGAAAACAGTTCCTCGCAATGTGTTTCCACCCCACCCATAATATCGGGAATGCCGCGAGTTCCGGTAACAACGATTTTCATAAACAAACCACACAATTGTCTGACAATACAGAAGAAGCAAGACCATTGCAGATATTAATCAAATTACATATCTTTGCCATGACTAAAACAAACAGACATGAAAGATTTTATTATCCGTATTAAAGAATATGCCCAATATGCCGGCATAGTCATCATTGCCCTTGCTTCCGCACTATGGCTCATAGTCAGAAGAAAGCATTAATAGATTTATTTTCTTCTCAGAATTTTTCGCGCAAATCGCCCTGACACGGGTCTTGACCTACGTCACACCACTTCTTGTCAAGACATGCCGGCTTGCCCTGCATAGAACGCAGCTTGTTTTGTAAAGCCCACTTAAGCGGATACTTCACATACTTGTGCATCACCGGACTTGCTGTACCGACCATCCAACAGTTCTTAGGGCAACGACGAACCATCTGGCGCACTTCCTGCGCCTGCTCACTCTCCCAAATCTTCATGAAATCAGGGGTATCGTGAATATTTCCCATCGACTTTTTCCAATATTTTTCTTCAAGACCATTGCATGGAAAGACATCGCCAAACGGATCGATGAAGAAATTAGCACTTCCTGCCTCACAAGGCAGCATACGGCGACCGCCTTCGATATAGTTGATGAGTCCCATATTAAACCACGCGCGGAACCAGCTCTTCGGATGCTTCTCTTTAAGCTGCCATTCTATCAGCTGCTCAAAATTACGACATACTTCATCTTTATTCGTAATCACATTGTCATCTTTGTGGAAATAATAGGAATTGTGGAATGCGGCAGTGGCGAACTCCATGCCAAGACTGAGACTTAGCTGATAGAGCGAAAGCATGTCCTTAGAGTTATTGTTCGACACCGTACATCCAAAACCAATATCCTTCAGTCCCATCTGCTTGAGGGTAAGCAACGTGCGCAATCCTTTGTCAAATCCTCCGGCATGTCCGCGCAGCTCGTCATTCTTACAACTCAGTCCCTCGATGGATATACGTATTCCGATATTAGGAAACTTCTTGGCAAGAGCCACAACCTTATCCTCAAACCATCCGCTTGTGGAAATAACGATTCGGTCAGTATGCTTATAACATTCCTCCACAATCTCGGCAAGATCCTCACGGATGAAAGGCTCGCCACCCGTAAGATTAATGAACTTCAGACGCGGTAGTGTCCTCAAATCGCTTGCCTTTATCTCCTCCTGCTTCTTTGTTGGATTAAACCATATATTACACATCTTGCACTTCATCGGACAACGATATGTCAAAATGATGCTCGCATCCGTAGGACACGGAATGTTTTTGTTTGCCATATAAATGTTAGTTTATTGATTTATTAAATTTCTATCTACGACAAAGACTGCCTGAGTACAATCTTCGATATAATTCTTTCCAAGAAAGGGAATAACTGTTTCTTTACTAATACTGAAAATAATATAGAGCCGATTATGCCTGCCAGACACCAAAACCAATACAGAAGATGAGGGTTTGTAATATAATTCTCCAAATGAATTTTCTCTATTACTCTGAATATGACCATGTGGCACAAGTATATCTCCATAGAGACACCTCCGATAAATGTCATCAACTTATTGTCCAACAGACGAGTCTTGCCTATACAAAATCCTCCTGTCATCGCATAAATTGTCCACAAAACAAAGACTATCAAATGAAAAAGAACCTTTTCGCCCAATATGCCTGGAGATCTGGGAGTAAAAACCAGACTTGTTGCTATCAGGGAAAGAATCAATAACAACAATTTCATGTTGCGATTCTCAAAGATTTTCTGAATTTCGACTCTATACAAGAACAACAATCCTCCCGCCATAAAGAAAGGGAAACAGTATATTATATTCCGACGGGCACTGCCTATCTGACTCGGAGTACAAAACTCCTCTGTCAGAAAATATCTGACACAGACAACATGAAACACAACTGCTACACTCATGGCCAGCCAAGCCCTTTTTTTATTTTGACACAGGAACACAAACCACGGGAAGATCATATAGAACAAAAACACGACCCCTAAGAACCAGCCGACTCCTATGACTTCAATCTGAGGATTTGGCAGAAGATTAAAAGCCAAAGTGAGGTCTGCAAAACATTGATAGAACTCATTCATGGAAGGATTCATGACAAAATCAATGCAGACCAGCAAAGCAAAGAATGGCAATATGCGACTGTAACGTCTGGAATAGAACTGTTCTGTATCGAACCGTGACAACCTCATTTCCGCATTTCCCGGATTTATCACATATCGCTCTGTTGCGAAGCGAGAAAAATACCCGCAACACATCGAGAATGCACTGATTATAAAAAACAAGAATACAAATTGAGTGCAAAAAGGAATTATCTCGCTATAAACCAAGCTATAATCTTTCAAATAATCCTTTATGTCTGCATTTATATTCGATAAATAGTGCATCAGCAATATTCCGATTGCAGACAAGGCTCTCAATCCATTAAAACTGTCATAACGGGCGGAGCTTTTACCCCCCCCAGTTATTTTATTGATTTCCAGTATTTTAGTATTCATACAATTATCTATTTCCTTTATTTATTCCTTACCACTATATATGCGAATAATATCCTCATAATATTTTTCAGCATTATACTTCCTGACAGAATCATCTGCTATCTTCCGGGAATTGAAAGAAGTCTCCCACATAAGCTTAATCTTCTCCGCCAAATCATCCGCATTGCGACTCTCAAATGTCATACCCGTAACACCTTCGTCAATAAGCTCCGGAATGCCACCAATACGGGCTGCAAGAACCGGAGTTCCGAGACATTGAGCCTCGATAACCGAAAGCGGATTGTTCTCATACCATTCCGATGGTATCACACTGAAACGAGCCTTACCAACTAAAGTCTTTATCTCATCCCATTGTTTAAAGCCGACAAACTCAATATTTGAGCTTGCCGCAGATTTAAGTTCCTCTTCCAACGGCCCGCCACCAATGACAACCAACTTATAAGGAAGCCTGCCGGCAGCCTCAACCAATGTCTTGACACCTTTCTCATGACTCAGACGACCGATAAAACAATAATAGTCTCCCTTAGAATAGTCGTTCTTTCTGCACTTGTCCACATCAATGAAATTGCACAGCGTCTTCAGTTTTGCAACATCAAAACCTCCCTGCCTCATTTTGTCTGCCATAAAAAGGCTTGGGCAGACAAACATATCCGTATAAGATTCCAACTTCTCGCGCGTCCATTTCCTCGCCTCCCAATAAGCCAACACACTCGCTACCGTTGAGTTTTTCATACACTTGTGGTCAAGCACCTTATGCTTGTCGGCAAAGCATTCCTCGCATATATCCTTGCCATTGCGCAAACAGTCGTAACGCGGACACAAGAGTTTGTAATCATGCAATGTCCATACCACTCTTATGCCTCGTTCATGAGCCATGTTTGCTACTATCGGCGATAATTGGGTGTGGATATTATTCAAATGGACTACATCCGGACGGAAGTCATCCAACAGTTTCCCAAACTTCCCTCGCACCTCGCTTGTGCCAAACGGGCGCATGAATGCCTCAATCATCCCCATCCCCGGTCTGAAACAAATTTCAGAAGGGAAATAACGGCTGTACTCCGAAGGAATATTTTCAGGATACTGCATGGCAAATACCGCCACCTCATGTCCGTGAGTTTTCAACAGCTGCTCAAGATTCAGCATATAAATACAGTCTCCACCACGGCGGTAGTAGAACTTATTGACTAATAAAATTCGCATAGACAAATAAAACAGAAGACCAATGCACAGGCATTAATCTATTTATGGATATAGATATAAAATATTCTTATATTGCTTCCAAGCAAAAATATTTGGCGGACAGCAACAGTTCAAATGAAAAGCATCTGTACCTCAAAAGTCGGAACAGCATGAAAAAAACTCTAATCAGCACTGCCGACTTGAGAATCTGACGCGGCAGATTTGAAAAAACGGTATGATAAATTTCAAAAATCAATGTGGAGAGAACCGATTTCTTGCGTGCAAGATTTTTAAAACCGCAGTGCGGTTTATAAAAACAGCAGTGAAGTTTACAAAAACCACACTACAGTTTTGAGAATTTAGTTGGGCAAAATCATCTTTCTACTGCAACTATATCATGTTTACAGAACAGCAAAACAGATAGATTAAACAGCTCCATAAGCATTATTATCCTTAAACTGCTTGACTATGGATTGTAAAATTTTCAACAGATCAACAGAAATATTTATGAGGAGGGGAAAAGATGATTTTGACAGTCTTACAAATTCTCAACCGACCGTTTTTTAATAAACTTGGCGGGATTCCCGCCCCATATTTCGTATGGAGGAATATCTTTCGTAACAACAGAACCTGCACCAATGATTGAACCTATATTTTTCCTGTATCAATCATGCCAAACAAAGAGGACTATTGAGCAGAAAGCACTAACACTCAAAGACTTTCACATGGGCATCAACCATATTTTCAATAGAATATTTTTTACTTTTATTTCTCAAATAGTCCCCATAGTTGGTATTATCAGACTTCATACATAAATTCAAACATTTCAATATGGACTTTACATTTCCTGAAATAGCTAAATATTGAGGATAATCATCTCCTATAAACTCTACCGCAGCTCCACTTCCCCATGTAGAAACAATGGGTGTCCCAAAAGAGGCCGCTTCATTAACAACAAGTCCCCAACACTCTTGACAGGTTGGCAACAAAAGCAACCTGCACTTTTTATATTCTTCAAACAACTCCTTTTTTTGCAGAAAAGGAATAAGTTCTACATTTGACGGAATGAAGCCCATATCATGACGAAAAAGAGTTGTTCTATTTCCCATACCAACAAATTTATATCTTATTGTTGTATCCAAACACGCACAATTAAAAGCAATATCCATTCCTTTATAATCAAAATACTGACCAACAACAAGAACAAAATCTTCACGCAGACAATCTTCAAGCGAATGTTTCTCAATCTCTGCATTTGTCAAAGAACTGAAATAATATGGAAACACCTTCACATTTGCATCAAATATGTTTCTGAGAGATTTCATCGTTTGTTCTCCTGCTACAAAAAAACCTTTTGCACCACGAAGAAAAAAACTTTTCAAGAATCCTTTCATATTCTTTTTTATAAATGGTTCTCCATCAAGATTTATATAAAAAGGGATTCCCAATATTCTCATATACAGCATGGCCATCATTTGTACCTTACTGTTATAACATCCAATAATAATTACATCCCAATTATTATGCAAATACTTGAAGACAGAAAAAGAGAAAGAATTTTCGTTTCCAATATTACAACCATTCAAATATCTCACAGTATATTTTTTAACCTCGGATGAAACCCATTTACTATCTCTATTGGTAGACCGTTGGCGCTCGTACAACACTGTCAAATCACACTTTTCAGATAAATCATTAAAAAAGATTGTGCGATATGGAACTTCTATATTACTTATATATAATACTTTTTTCATGCTTACCTATATCTATCTACTCATTATGAAAATGTTTTCTTCAACAAGCATAGAAGATTCATCATCACGCGTATTACAAGATCATTGTGAGTTCGTATAACCAATAAACGAATCTTATCAATCATTCCTTTCGTTTCTGTATTTGATATGACCGTATTAATAAAATTCGATTTAAACAAATCATCATATTTACAACCATATATTGTATAAGCCTCAAATACCGCAATCAAGCTGCCATAAATTTCGGTACAAGCTTTACAAAGAGGAAAATCTACACCTAAACGTTGATGCATCTCACGACGCTCATTAAACATCAATTCAAGTGTCTTATAATAATTAGGTTTTATACGATTGATGCGTTCTGTATATAAGACTCGATAATAATAATCTGCTACAGGGATTATACATAAGCTACTCATAAATTCAAAGAATCTATAATTAAACACAACATCCTGTGAACGTCTCAAATCAGGGAATTCAATTTTATACAAATCTATTATTGATTTCTTATAAAGCTTGTTCGTTGGATTATCCAATACACAAACATAATAATAATAATTGGCATGTATATGCTTTGCGTCATGACTCTTTACATCCATCAATTCTTTAGTTGCATGTATTGTATACTTACCATATTTATTAAAAGTCACAGTACAACGATATGAAGCTGTCAAGTCATAATCCCCTTTTTGTTGAGCTATTACAAGATTTTTCAGATGATTCACTCCTAACCAGTCATCAGGATCGACAAACATTACAAGTTCTCCAGTAGCATGGTCAAGCCCATTATTTCTTGCCGGTCCACTCCCCGCATTCTCTTGCCAATAGACAGCAAATTTTTCATGATTAACACAAAAATCTTTGGCAATCTCATAAGAACGGTCTGTAGATCCGTCTATAATGATTATCACTTCATAGTTTGTATATGTTTGGTTTGCGATGCTCTCCAGACACTGCAAAAGATACTTTTCGACATTATATGTCGGAACAATAATTGAAACTTTAGGTGTATCCATACAATGACGTTTATTCTATAAATTACAATTCATTTTACAACAGGTCATTTGCAAAGCAATATATCTCTATAACTTTCCAAAATCCTCCTGCATACAGTCTCGGTCAGCAGATTGCTCTCTGCCCACTTACGATTATCCAGACCTTTTTCATTTGACATCCGCAAAGCCTCACGGACTGCATCCATAACAGAACAGAAATCATTAGGATTAAAAACAGGATTTTTCGTCATGCGGAGTAATGGTCCTACATTACCCATATCAGGCCCGATGACAATATTTCCCATATAGAATGCCAAAGGCACATTGCCTGAGTTCAAAATATCCTTACGTTGAATAAAGCATACATCTGATGCGGCATAATAGAATGGCACATCTTTATCTGAAACTACATCAAAAGACTTGATAATTCCGGGATACAGAAGTGAATACTTCAGATAGCTCAGACGTGTCTTAAACAGTAACCAGATATTTTTTCTACGATGGGCAACAGGTGAAAATCCTGGTGCAAGAATACGATAACCGTCATTCTTCAGTTCGCCATAAACACCTAAAACAAGTTTTCGTTCTTCATCATTTCTAAATTGCCCAAAACACAGCACATACCTATATTGAGGATTCAAATGTAGATGTTTAATAGCTTCTGAATAGGACGGAATATTCGTATATACCGTATCATATACATGATGCAGTATTTCAACATGCTTTACATGAGGATACTTTTTTTCTAAAAGAGAATGACTATACTCGCCAAGATGAAAAATCAAATCAGCCATGCCATAGACCACATCATAACTTTCCACACGATCTACACTTCTGTTTGTATGCGGTTCCAAATTATGACAGGTAGCCACAATCTTCACCCCACGCTGTTTCAACTCGCATAATCTGTCCTTTAATTCCACAGCCGTGTGCAGCCCATGACTCATCAGCAATTGTTCCGGCCAATGAATATGAACTATATCACATGAATAGATTCCATCACTCCAAAAATATCCATGTCCCCAAATGATCTCAACAGACGAATCTATGGCCTTCAAACCGTCAGCCAATGTCCATGTATAAGGATTGAACTGCTTATACAAGTCATTGACAGAAAAATATACTTTCATTTCTAAAGTTTAATGTTTACACGCTCGCCATTCAGTTTCACAATATAAGCGGGATTTCCAACTACGGTACAATTAGATGGGACATTTTTTACAACAACACAATTAGCTCCAATCATAACATTGTCACCAACTGTAATATTTCCGGCAACAACAGCTCCACAACCAATATGTACATTATTACCAATTACAGGCAGACCACCATTTGCATTACCAATAGTAACATTATGTTTTACATGCAAATTACGTCCAATGCTCCTTGCGTTGAAGAATGTCCCGAATGGGTGGTCCATATAGACACCACCGCCTACAGGGCAATCCTGTATTCTTTTAAATCGAATATAAAATTCCCCCCCCCGATTTATATCCACACAAAAGTATTAATGCAGACCCAAAGCGTCCTAATCTGTGACAAGCAAGATTCACGTAAAAAGGACGCTCCGCCATTAATGCAAAGAAACTTTTACCAAAAGGCTTAATATCATCAAGCCAACGTAAAGCATATTTATCCTGTAATATTCTTGTCTTATACCAAATTGCCACAGCAACCGGCCAAGTACGAAAAAACGCAAGTAAACCATTCATTATATTGAGATTATAAGTTTTATTATTTCATACGTCGCTTAAGAGCCGTCACCCAAGAATCTCCAATACTAACAACCGAAAGACCTATTTGCTTTCTATGCAATATCCAATGGAATACGTTACAAGCATTTTGTCCCATATCTGTTGTTATCAAGGCTTTGATTTTAAGCCGGAAGTGCTCAGGCAACTGTCTTTTAATCAAAGTCGTGTATTTCTCATCCAAATCAGAATGTACACTGTATGATTCAAGAAAATTCTCATACCATTTTCTTTCTCCTATTACGGCCGCTATTTTTTCTTTTATATTGCCCGTTTTAGAAATAGTATATCTGTTTACCCTATATTGAAAACCTATACGTTTTGTATTGGCAATTCCTTTCTCACTTGCAGCCATAACAGCCGTTATGTCATCACTCGCCCATGCAAGCGGCAACTTATAAAAGCCCTTACATTTCCGTAAAACCTTTATATAAAAACAGAAATCACCTATATACTGCTTATCACGACCATTCCATCTGTTCCAAAGTAAGGACAACGCACTTTCCCATGTTGGACGAGGATGTTGAATATCATAAAAAGTTCCATTTTCATCAATAAGTTCCGTTTGTGCATGATATACACCCAACCCGGGATAAGAATCCATCAACATAGCATAATCTTCAAGACAAGTCGGAATAAGCCTGTCGTCATCTCCCATGCAGATCACATAATCACCAGTGCAATATCCAAGACAGATATTCCAGTTGTCCACCACATCGACAGCCCCACAGTTTTTCTCATTGCGATAGAACCTGATACGCGGATCTTTCAGATAAACTTCCACTATACCACGAAGGTTCTCAGGAGAGGCATCATCTACAATAATCACTTCAAAATTCCGGTAAGTCTGCGCAAGACAGCTTTCTATCGCCTCCCTTAAATAAAAACCTTTATAAGCAGGAATCGCTATTGAAAATTTGATGTTTTCAGTATCAAAAACCATAATCTATCAACTCTTTGGAATATTCATTATTAAAGAAGAGCGACTAATATGTAAATCGCATATATAAAGCAAACAAGCCCAAACCAGATATTGGTATGAAACTATAGCTGGGAATATCATTATAGACATTGGAAATGCAAATACAACCATCAGACGTATATATAACGGTATTATATTCTTCAATCTAAAAAACAATTTATAGAGCATATAATAAACGGTTATCGTATATACAAATCCATAGCGCCAGATACAACCAATAGCACCAACATCCGTCACAAAAAAATGTTTTATTTGGGTAAGACTCTCAACATAATGCAGAAAGGCACCACTAACAGCATTACCAAATCCAAAAAGGAATGTAAATGGTGTACGAAAAGAATCATTCCAATAATACTCAGCGGCTAATATACGTATATTATCATCGTTTGCTTCATCAGAAGCCTGTTCTGCCAATTGTCCAAAAAGTTCATCATAATAGACATACAATCCTATAATGCAAACAAGACCAAATAAAAGATACTTGACATTGATTTTTTTCTGTCCTATAAAGAAAGACATAAATATGGCAAGCAGCGCAGAAGCCATTACCTGACGTGTCAACGTGAAATATATAGAAAGCAACAATACACTAACTAAAAGTAATCTATTCAGCGTTATATGCCGTTTTAGTTGCAACCATACCATAAGTAATATTGGCATTGTGTAAAAGCCATCACAATTCATACGAAATCTCCACAATCCATTACGATTTTCCGCAACTTCCATAATTCCATTCTCCAAAACATCATCTGGTGGTGTTACACCGAAAATTGCATTTGGATAAGTAAACTGTTGTATTATTTGAATAGCAGCCATCAAAACGGCAACCAACAAAAAGAATTTAAGAACTACCACTTCTTTTACTTTATATCTGTGCAATATAAAATAAACACCCCAAATACTGAAGTTTGACATTGTAGCTTTTATTCCTTCTACAGGAGATTGATCATATAATATCCATGAATTAATGACTGAAAAAAAAGGTAATAACATCAACATCTTTACAATTCTATTTAAGTGCATCTTTCTATCTACTTTACACTTTAAAAAGAACCATGCAAATAATAGCATTGACATTATATTTGTTATCCACCCACCATAAACCGGATTCCAAAACAAACAATTAAAAGAACGTGATAAGATTACAAACAAGAAAAAAAGACTCCATAAAACAACATATTGTCTTGAATCCAGCTTATCACTAAAAATCGTATTTCTTACCATCTTATAATAAAAATCATATGCTCATCAGAATGAAAACATACATTTTTGATTTATAATTTTCTCATCTTCCAAACAAGCGGCAGTCCCAGACCTATTATAAAGTAAGCAATCCACCATCCCTGACGGGAAAGACACTCTATTGTAGGAAACTCGCCTAACTGTTCCTGTGGCAAATCATATAGCCAAATCAGAGGCAGGGACACAATCTTGAATGAAAGGAAATGCCATGTCAGCACATCCAGCGTATTGTCCCCGATAAATACAAGCAAGTCCTGTATTCTTTTCTTGGAACGGCAAAGCAACTTGCCTGTGGCAAAAACCATCAGTGTGCCCACAACCGCTGTAAATCCCCATGGTATAAGTCTGACAACGTCCATGTCAAGCAGTGAAGCAGACCAGAACATTGTAGAAGGGACAAGAAGCAATGCGATGACAGGGATTATTGCAGGTCTGTTATGCCAGTCCATGTTATATTTTTTGTACGTATATCCAACCACAAAAAATACAGACGCAAAAGTCTCACGCGCTCCGATCCCGAAATAAGGTATGCTCCAATTGGTAACGTACAGGAGAAAGGTTACAGCCAACAAAATTCCCCCCCCGATTACAATTTTCCGGACATATTTAATTGTAAGAAAACTGATAAGAGAGGCAAAGAACAAGGACTTCATGAACCAATATCCGCCAAGAAGTTGCTCGTGTCCGGACATCCGTGTAACGATATACATGAATCTTCTTGCAAAGTCATTCCATGAATATAATGAGGATACCAAACCGTTAAAGCCGAACTCCCCGCTATAAATGTCCAGATAAAAGAAGATGTTGTGCAGAACAAGAAACAGAAGACTCCACTTGACATAAGGCACATAAATTCCCTTTATTTTCTGCAAGACAAATTTCCTTGTGTCCAAAAGATACTTCTCCTTAAAGCAATATCCTGCCATGAAAAAGAACAATGGCATGTGGAACATGTTGATATACAGACTGGTGCTTCGGGAGAATTGAGTATGCGCCAGCACCATCAACATGATGGCTATTGCCTTTGCTATGGATACAGAGTTGTCACGTGACTCTTTCATTATTCAAAATCACAATTCATAATCAATCATATCATCGTCTATATTTCTCCAAACTCCGGTTGCCTTGACAACAACCTCAGAATTATAGCCGATGACGCTGTATTCCGGAACTGAGACTTTTCCTGAAAGTGTGGTGCCGGAAGCCACCACACAATGATTGGGAGTCTGTGTACGCTTCATGATTCTACATCCGTTACCGAACCAATTGTCAGAACCGATGTGCACAGGCGCATGTCCCCGTGAATATCCGCCGGACAATTTTGTAAGCTTATGGAAATCTGTATCCATGACCATGATGTCCCATCCAAGCCTTACCCTGTCCTCAAAGCATATATTGTCGTAAGAAATCAAACGCAAGGATGTGCTTGCGCTGAATCTGTCCCCAAACTCCACACATCCTTTCTTTCCAATAGAAATATATGAGCCATTACCGATTCTACAACTGCCCTTAAACACAATTGCTCCTCCATGATTCTCAATCATAATGCCGGAATTGGGATATATGGAAACAGTCGGAAACCCCAGTCTCACCATGCCATATTTTACCCCCCCCCGATTTAATTATTCTAACATTACCGCTCAAGGATTTGAACGTTGGCTTATACAATAAAATGGGGAGCTTTACGGCATCCTTAAATGGAAGATAATGAAAATTAAAGTATATGCTCCACGGCAGGCTGCGCAGGTCTAACCGATATTTCCACACTTTTTGGAACAGTCTTACAACACTTGTCATATATCTATCTTTTATATATTTTCCTTACCAATTTCCCTGTCATATTCATGAACAGCTCATTCTTTATTTTATATTGATAAAAAACAGTATAGGCAACGAGCAATAATGCTCCAGCCACAAGACGTAAAAATGCCGAAATATCAATGAAGACAAACAGACATACCATTAATGCCAGTAATGGTATGTTTCCGGCCAAATGCCTTGTCACCATCTTTATCGGGAATCCCAGACCTATACATTTCTTTATTCTGAGCTGCGCCGCTATAAGTACGACCGCCTCCGAGCATATCCAGACCATTGCAGACCCGATACTAAAAAGAGAGCCTACCAAAGCAAAATTTAAGACCAGTCCGGTCACAGCCCCCAATATGGAATTTACCAATATGGCCCTGTCTTGCTTCAGCGGCATCAATGTCTGAATCACAAGAATCTGTTCATACCCGATAATGAACATCAAGGGCATGACTATACGCATGGGAGTTACCGCGCCTTCATACCCTGTGCCTGAAAGGACACGGATTATATCCGGGGCCAATACGGTTGAATATATAATAACGGGATATGAGAAAGATATAAGAGCGTTCTGCGACTTTCCAAGCAGTGACTTAAACTTGTCCATCTGTCCGCTTGAGACATAAGAGCTCATGCGTGGAAGCATGACTCCCGTAAAGGCTGTAAACACAGCCATAAGAATTGAGTATAATTTTGTGGCTGTCGTGTAATAGCCGACTTCTGATGATGGCGCCACAATTCCCAAATATGCCACATTGAATGTCGTGTACATTGATGTCAGCATTGTATAAAAGCCCAATATCAATGCAGGCTTCGCATAAGACCTCACATTTAGTCCCCGCATTTTGAATCCTACAAAATGGCGGCTATAAACAATATTGAACAAGGCATTGAATACAACCATCAAAACGCTAAGAATATAGTAAGCCATGTAATCGGATCCTTCACGGACAAATATAAATACGGATATGACATAGAGAATCTTGACAAGAAGAGTCCTGACCGTTATATATTTGAAGTCCTCCAGTCCCTTATACAACCACTCTATCAATAGGAAATTGAAGAGAAGTTTAATCACTCCCACAAACATCAGTTCCTTGTACATCTGGAATTGTGGAACTATATAGATGCTTGTTATCAAGGCGGCTATGGCAATCCCTGTAAATATCGCATTCAAGGCAAATATGCCAGAAAAAGCACGGCTGAGACTCTCTTTGTTTCCTTTGTTTTTTGCAGCTTCCCGTATGCCTAATACTCCAATTCCCATCATGGAGAAAAGAATGTAATAGTTTACGATTCCATCAACAAAAGCACAGACTCCAATATTGCTTACTCCCAATACGCGGGATACGTATGGATAAGTCAGCATTGGAAATAGATAATTAGCTGCTGTTAGGATGCTGCTATATAAGAAGTTCTTTTTTATTGAAGGCATAAATTATAAATAAAAATCAATATAGGCGACAGCTGTTTCCGCCAAACTCATAAACAAGATTGTCCGGACGCATATTGACGATTCGCGCAGGTATCCCTGCGACAACCGCAAAAGGCGGAACATCCTTAGTTACTACAGCACCTGCACAACAAACAGCACCTTTACCGATAGTCACACCAGGGAGTACGATAACATTGGAACCCAACCAAGCTCTATCACTTATTTCTACCCCCCCCATTGGGCCTAAAGTGCACCGGAACAAAGGGTCTCTGTGATCATGCTGTTCCGTGTAAACGGACACATTGCTTGAGAAATTCACATTATTCCCAATTATCAAGCCATTGCGTGCATCCAATAGAACATTGTCACCAATTATACTGCCACAACCAACTTGCAAACGATGAGGAGAACGAATTTCTGTCCTGAAATGAAAGACTACTTTGGGAGCTATCTCTGCACCCAAAGCACGATAAACAGCCTTGCGAAAAGAACAAGAAGGAAATAGGGAAACCTGATACAACATATATCTTTGCCATCCACCACGCATAATTATATTATCCCATATTCTATATGGATACGAACAAAGCTTCAAGACAAAGGAAGCTCTATTTCCACATTTATATCTATAAGCATAAGCAGCCTGAAAAGGAAATATAAGTACTATAAGAATCCATTTACCGCAAAGTAGAAGTACAAGTATAAGCAAATATAAATCAGTCATACTCAATCCCTTCTAAAAATATCCCTCGTGTACACCTTCTCCTGCACGTCATCCAGACACGCGTCATAGCGGTTGGCGATAATCGCCTGGCTCTGCGCCTTGAACGCTTCGAGGTCATTAACCACACGGCTGCCGAAAAACGTGCTCCCGTCCTCCAGTGTCGGCTCATAGATGA
>JAMPEL010000068.1 GCA_023665185.1 Roseburia sp. | reverse complement strand
GGTGAACAAAATTTATTTTCAAGGTGAACAAAATTTTCAAAGCCCGTTTTTCGGGGCAAAATCGGGTATTTTTCCGAATCACTTCCTCAAAAAGAAGGAAATCAACTTTTCCATGCTCCGAAAAACAAAAATGGATTTTGAATCCGAAAAATGACAGTTTTGAGTACAAAATTTCATAACTCGCTGATTATCAACATTCCCTATTTTGATCTCAACCCTTAGTTTTTGGTATAAAACCGCACCCTTTTTATAAAAATATATTTCATTGATTATCAACATCTTATCCAAACAGCCTGAAAAATCAAGCATCGGCACATTGTACGGAATGTTAAAATGCGCCTTTTCAGCCAAGTGACATAATGTCAGAAATGCCTGCCTGCATATTGACATGGGCAATATATGCGGCGGAACGGCTCAGACTTTTAAGAATGCCGGATGAACTATCTTTAATTATACATTGGCTTTTCCGGCAGTAGGGCATATAGATTGTATATGCCCTACTGCCGGAAAAGCCAACACACCAATTGGCAGGACGAAGCCTGTCAAAACATAAATGCAATATCAGGCCTGTTGCTTCATATCCGACTCAATAAACTCAAGCAGGCGTCCGACAGCCTCTTCCGACGGGATATTCTTCTCCACACAAACCTTGCCCTTGTAGAGACTAACCTTGCCCACACCTGCGCCTACATATCCATAGTCGGCATCAGCCATCTCGCCGGGACCGTTGACAATACATCCCATAATGCCAATCTTCAATCCGCACAGATGCGAAGTCGCCTCCTTTATCCGTTTGATGGTTGCCTCAAGGTCGTAGAGCGTGCGTCCGCATCCGGGACAAGAGATATATTCTGTTTTGGACGTGCGCAGACGGGCAGCCTGTAGGATGGAGAAGGCTGTGGAATCTACAATGTCGGCCGGAATGGCAGCGGAATTGTTGTGGAGATAAATACCGTCCACAAGTCCGTCGATACAAAGCGCGCCCATGTCGGCGGCAGACTTTATCTGCAAGTCTTCTTTGTCCGTCTCGTTATAGTGCTGGAATATGACCACCGGATTCTCAATGCCGTTTGCCATCAGCTCATGCACCAGCGCACGGTGTTCGCCGAGGCGATTCGGATGGTTCGACTGGCTTATCACTACAATCTCCGGATGCACCCTCAGGCAAGCGAGAACCTCCTCTGTCAGTGTGGCATACGTGGCAAAAAGGAATTTCAGCGGCGCATGGCACATGGCCATAAGGGGAAGCAGCGCGGCAGACTCGCCGTAGCTGCTGAACGCGGGCAGCACACTGCTGTCGTGGCTGTAGTTCTCCCACTCCGTGGCGTCAGTGATATAGGAGACTCCTGCGACACGTTTCTCCGGCAAGCGGCTGCCGCAATAGAGATAGTCGGGCTTGAACTGCTCTTGTATGGCGCGCCCGTCAGTATCCTGTGTGCGGAAGTCGCTGCCGATAACCACAGGAGCATGGTTGCCGCCAATGTTCCCGACAGCCCGGGTCGTGCGCCGTGAAGGGCGGATATAGTCAAAGCATTCGGCCTGTATGCCCGGAATGAACGGATGTCCGCCGCGCTGCGCCACATAATCCCTAAGTTTCAAAGCCACCGGAATCTCAGCTTCAGGAGCCTCGCTGAGCGACACACGGATGGTGTCGCCAATGCCGTCGCACAGCAGCGCGCCAATGCCGACAGCCGACTTGATTCTGCCGTCCTCACCGTCGCCCGCCTCTGTTACTCCGATATGGAGCGGAAATGCCATACCTTCCTTTTCCATCACATCGACAAGAAGCCGCACGGTGCGCACCATGATGACCGTGTTGCTTGCCTTGATGGAAATGACCACATCAGAGAAATTCTGTCTCACGCATATACGCAGAAATTCCATGCACGATTCCGCCATTCCTTCCGGAGTGTCTCCGTAGCGCGACATGATGCGGTCGGACAGCGAGCCGTGGTTCACACCTATACGGATGGCTGTGTGGTTCTTCTTACAGATGTCGAGGAATGGAACGAAACGCGCCTCAATCTTGGCGATTTCTTCCGCATATTCCTCGTCTGTATAGTCGATGTGCTTGAATTTTCTTCCTGGGTCGACATAATTTCCCGGATTGACGCGGACTTTCTCGGCATATTGCGCCGCCACATCAGCCACGGCGGCATTGAAATGGACATCAGCCACCAGCGGCACGGTGTATCCGTCTTGACGCAGCCCTATATTGATGGCTTTCAGATTCTCAGCCTCGCGTATTCCCTGTGTTGTCAGGCGCACATACTCACCGCCGGCATCGACAATGCGCTTTGCCTGTGCCACACATCCCTCCGTGTCTGTCGTGGACGTGTTGGTCATTGACTGTACTCTTATAGGATTGTCACCGCCAAGCGGACATGCGCCGATGTTCACTTCGGTTGTCTTGCGGCGGTTGTAGTTGAAAATATTCATTTGAAGGTGCTTTTTGTATATGAGGTTATATGATTGTATGCCATCAGAGTGTGTCACTGAGAATGGCAGGATAAAAAAGTTGCCGGAACGGTAGCGGGCAAAGTATGCTCCGCCCTTTCCGGCAAGATATTGTAGAAAGAAAATGCAGAAACTTTTTGCGGACAATGTTTGACTCCGGACAAATCCGGATGTATTGGCGCGTATAGAACATAACCATAAGTAGATGTAATGTTTCTGCACTTTTCTAAAATATGGTCTTTGCTCAGTTCACTTTGAACTTATACTCCACCTCTGCCAGTTCGGCATTGGCTTTCTCAATCTTCTTCTTAAGGTTCTCCTTATATGCGGCAAACTTGGCTGCCAGCGGCTCATCGGCAAGCGCAAGCATCTGTACGGCAAGTATGGCCGCATTGAGCGCGCCGTTGACAGCTACTGTGGCTACCGGGATTCCGGGAGGCATCTGCAACATTGACATCACAGCGTCCATGCCGTCGAATACCGGGCCTTTCACCGGAACGCCAATCACCGGGAGGGTGGTACTTGCAGCAATGACACCCGGCAGTGCGGCAGCCATGCCCGCGCCTGCGATTATCACTTTTATTCCGCGCTCCTGTGCTCCTTTGGCAAAAGCCTCCACTGCATCCGGTGTGCGGTGTGCTGAAAGAGCATTGATTTCAAACGGAATCTCCATCTCGTCAAAGAACTTGGCAGCTTTCTCCATGACCGGAAGGTCGCTTGTGCTGCCCATGATGATACTTACAATTGCTTTCATATCTAACTATAATGCTTTTTCGTTTTTGCTGATGTGGCAAAGTTACGCAATATTTCCGTTCTGCCCATTATTTTTGTTTTTTGAAATGGTATTCTCACTGCAAAGATACTAATTTGAAAGCAATTCACAACTAGACGAAAGAATAGGTGTGCCCCGCTACAGTTGTTTCTGATACTGCAAAGATACTAATTTGAAAGCAATTCACAACAGATGGGTTATGACAAGCAATGGATACCAACAAATTGCCGTTTTGTTACGATATGCCCTCGGGGACATATTCATAAATAACAGCAAAGGAATCAAAAGTACCGGCAAAATGTCAGTATACAAAGAATTTTGCTTACTTTTACATCAACTCAAAATGTTAAAATCCGACCTCCGTAGAATCGCTCAAAATGAACCAAACCTTGCCGAGGTTGCAAAAACGCGATTCTACGGAGGCTTTTGAATCTTAAAAAACGAGTGGACAAACAGAACAATTCATCCGACTAAAAGATATACAAATTCAAGCTAAAACACACCCTTTCTCTCCAAAAATGCCCAAAAAGTCAAAATTACAAGGTGCTGAAAATTTATTTCCAAGGCACACTGATTTTTTGCGCAAGGTGAACAAAATTTATTTTCAAGGTGAACAAAATTTTCAAAGCCCGTTTTTCGGGTCAAAATCGGGCATTTTTCCAAAACACCCTCTCAAAAATACTGCAACAAACTTTTCGATGCCCCGAAAAACAAAAATGGATTTTGAACCCGGAAAAAGATAATTTTAAGGACAATTTTTCATAACTCACTGATTATCAACGCATCCTATTTTGACTCCAACCATGCGTTTTACGTCTAAAACTGCTTACTTTTCGCTGAAAATATATCCAACTGATTATCAAGCACTTACCAACAAAGCATTCAAAAACCAGACATGGGTTGAGGACAAGAAGCCGCGAAAATGTTAAAATTCTGTTTTTCCTGCCAAGTGACATAATGTCAGCACGCCTCGTCTACATACAGCGGCCCGACAATATAGGAATATGCAAATCCGTCAAGCAAGAGCTATGCATACAATGCGGTTGCCATTATCACTTGAAATGCAGGATGAGCCATAAGTCAAAGAACAAGCGGCAAACGGCACATTCCCCGAAGCACAACGATTGTAAGAACACAACCGACCTAATAAGCTGATTCCGCATAGCTATCCCAAACAAAGGGCGCGGAAACTGAATTTTCAATTTCCGCGCCCTATACATTTTATTTTTTCATTAAGTTGCGCAAGTTAAGCGCGAGCCATATAATGGCGATAAAGAATATTCCAGCCATCATGTACGACATGTTGTCTTTCAATACAAATGCCATCCAAAGGCTTGCTCCAAAACAGATGATGACAAACACAAATGACAGCCACATCAGCAGCTTACTGAGATTTCCCATACACTGCCTATTTGTTGAGTTTCCAGCTGAAACCGTCCTTCGTGTCCTTCACCTCAAAACCAAGCGAAGCCAGATTGTCGCGTATAAGGTCGGAAGTAGCCCAATCCTTATTTGCTTTAGCCTTCACTCTCTGTTCGAGAAGCATGTCCACAACCTTGCCAAAAGCTTCCTCACGGGCAGCATTGCCATCGTTACCGGCTGAAGAGGCGGAAGCCCCGCCCTCGCGCAAGCCAAGCAGTTCGAAGGCAAACAGGCGGAACACCGCCTTCAATGCCTCGAGCGTTTCCGCACCAATAGCCGCCTTCTTATCAACAATTGTGTTGATTACACGACATGCATCGAAAAGGTTACTGATGACAATCGGAGTGTTGAAGTCATCGCTGAGCGAGTCGTAGCACTTCTGTTTCAAGTCCTCCACATATTTCATGTCCACGGTCTCTCCTTCAGCCATCGGCTGTATGGAGTTCAGAGCCTTGTAAGCATCGAGCAATCGGTTCAGTCCCTTCTCCGCCGCCTGCAACGCATCATTGCTGAAATCGACCGTTGAGCGGTAGTGTGCCTGAAGAATGAAGAAACGGATTGTCATCGGAGAATATGCGCGCTCCAGCTTCTCATGCTCTCCAGAGAAGAACTGCGGCAACGTGATGAAATTGCCCAGACTCTTTCCCATTTTCTGTCCGTTGATGGTTATCATATTGTTGTGAATCCAATAATGAACCATCTCGTCTCCCTGACTCGCCACTGCCTGAGCTATCTCGCACTCATGGTGAGGGAAAATCAGGTCCATTCCTCCTCCGTGAATGTCGAAATGGCTGCCCAGATATTTGCGGCCCATAGCCGTACACTCGCAATGCCATCCCGGGAATCCGTCGCTCCACGGACTCGGCCAGCGCATGATGTGCTCAGGCTGCGCCTTTTTCCAAAGCGCGAAGTCGGCCTGGTTGCGTTTTTCTCCCACTCCGGCAAGTTCTCTTGAGTTATTGATAATATCGTCAAGGTTGCGTCCCGACAGCACACCGTATCTGTGTTTCTTGTTATAAGCCTCCACATCGAAATAAACGGAGCCGTTGCTCTCGTATGCGAATCCGTTGTCAAGAATCTCCTTCACCAGTTGCTCCTGCTCGATAATATGTCCTGTGGCATGAGGCTCTATGCTTGGCGGCAGCACGTTAAGCGCGTCCATCGCATCGTGGAAACGGTTGGTGTAATACTGCGCCACCTCCATCGGCTCAAGCTCTTCGAGACGCGCTTTCTTGGCAATCTTGTCCTCGCCCTCATCGGCATCGTGCTCAAGGTGGCCCACATCGGTGATGTTGCGCACGTAGCGCACTTTGTATCCGAGATGTTTCAGATAGCGGAAAACAATGTCGAAAGTGATTGCCGGGCGCGCGTGTCCGAGATGAGCGTCACCATAGACGGTCGGACCGCACACATACATTCCCACATGAGGCGCATGAAGGGGCTTGAATTCCTCTTTTCTGCGCGTCAATGTGTTATACACAAAAAGTTTCTGTTCCATATTGTTTTGTTTATCTTACATTTCCAAAATCATTCATGGCACAAAGTTACGATTTTCCATGCCATATCCGCAAAACAAACAAAAAAAAGGTAATGAGGTTTCAAAGTTATCACCTCATTACCTTGTAAGCAGGAAAAATATCAGACTACAAAGTGACGCTGACTTTTTTGCCTGTATATTCGATTGTCTTTGAGCTGTCGGAAGCACCGCCCATCACTGCCAGTCTGAACTGACGCTTGGCAAGCATTCCCTTGTAACTGCCCTCACGGTCGGCAACAGTCAGGCTATGGTTCTTGTCGTCCCAATGGAACTTGACGAGCGTAAACTGTCCTTTCTCATAGTTGTTGCCGTCGCCTTCGTCCTCATAAAGCGTGAAATCGGCATCTGCACCCGGATAAATGCGTATCTCAAGATTGTCCCACGCTTTTTCCTTGACATACTGTACGACAGGTCCCATCGGCAGAATCGTACCCGCCTTTACGTACACAGGCATAATGTCGATAGGGGCAAGACGCTGTATCTCCCGTCCTCCCTGCTTTCTTTCGTTAGTCCAGAAGTCGTACCAGTCGGTTCCAGCCGGAAGATATACCTTCACCGGAGCGGCAGCTTTCGTGATGTCGGGATAGATGGTGTGTCCGTTCTTGCGCTCGTCGCGGTACGTATAGAGAGGGTCTGTCACTGGTTTCACAAGCAATGAGCGTCCGAACATATACTCATCGTTGAGCCTTATGGCCTTCTTGTCGGAAGCAAAGTCCATGACAAGCGGACGCATCATTGAGCCGCTGTTCTGAACCACCTCGCCAGCAGTACTGTAGATATAAGGCAGGAGCTGGTAGCGAAGCTCTATAAACTTCTTCTGCACATCGAATGCCCATTCGCCGGGACTTCCGAAACAGTAAAGCTCACTCACCATCGGACTGGAACAATGGTTGCGCATCAGCGGCATGAAGCATCCCCACTGCATCCATCTCACCTGCAACTCCTGCATGGCAGGATTGTGCGGGTCGTTGTTGTATTCCCATCCGAAGAAACCGCCAATATCTGTATTCCAGAACGGAATGCCACAAATGACATAGTTGAGTCCGCTCGGTATCTGGTTCTTCATAATATGCCAGTCGGACACCACATCACCGCTCCAGCTGAAAGTGCCGTAGCGTTGTATGCCAAACGTGCCGCAACGGGTCATCTGAATCGGACGCTTTCCGTTGCTCTTCATCTTGCGCTGGTGCTCATAGATTCCCCGGTTTGTCATAAGGGCAAAGGCATTCTTCACACTGCGCCATGAGCCGTCGTGTGTCATATAATCGGAATCGCCAGGCTTCTCAAAATGGTCAGGCTCTGTCGAGTCGGTCCACCATGCGTCAAAGCCCATATCGTAGAGGTTGCGGAGATATTTCCAATAGATGTCGCGCGCTTTCGGATTGAACGGGTCGTATGGTCGCACACCACGGTTGCGCGGCCATGTATCGAATGGCATAAGCGCGCCAATCTTGTCAAGTTCCTTTGCCTGCTGCGTCCACGGTCCGAAATTTGCCCAAATGGAAATCATCAGGTGCGCGTTATGACCGTGTACATAGTCCACCATTTCTTTCGGCGACTTGATGCGCGGTTCCGGATATTGCGCGTTAGGGTCTTCATCATTAGGCAGATAGCGCATCCATTTCTCATCGCCCATTTTGTTGATATAGTGCGGGTTCATAAACTGCATGGCATTCCAGTTGGAGTCGCATCCCCAGTACTGCCAGTCTTGCACTATTCCGTCAAGAGGAATCTGCAACTCACGGTATTTGTCGAGAACCTCACAAAGTTCGTCACTGCTCTTATAACGCTCGCGGCACTGCCAGTGTCCCATTGCCCACAGTGGGAACATGGTAGCTTGTCCGGTAAGTGTACGGATTGCCGCAATCACCCCATCCTGACTGCCGTCGCGGTACATAAAGTAATAGTCAAGGCTGCGCGCCACTTCCGAGGAGAAAGCTGTTTCTTCCGGAGTGTCCTCAAAACCGGAGTCGCCGGCATTGTCCCAATAAAGTCCGTAGCCTTTTTCTGACGACATATAAGGTATTGTGATGTTGGTATTGCCACACCATATACGCACTTTCTGCCCTCTTTGATTCAAGTCCGCGCACTGTCTCTGTCCAAGTCCGAAGATAGCCTCATCCTTGTCGAGCACAAACGACTGGCGGATTTTGTACTGTCCTTTGTCAACACCTTCGGCTATAAGCTGCATGTCGGCACTGCGCTCCGCAAGAAGCTGCTCGCCGGAAAGATTGGCAAACCGCACCTTTCCGGTAGACTTATCCACTGTGACGGACATACATTCCGACTTCAGAACCACTTTGCCCGCAGCGTCTTCCATCATAAACGTCACATCTGCCGGCTCCGCAATGATACTGTAACTTGTCTTCTCCGGCATCTTTCCCTCACTGCCCGGATACTTCACGACTCTGACAGCGGACGGCGAATAGAACACAACTTCCGTGCATAAATCCTGCGCATCGCCCGCACTTACTTTCACTCCGTGCTGATTGCGTTCCACTGTCTGCGCACCGGCAGTCATGGCAGCGAACATCACAAGAGAGAAAAACAAACATTTTTTCATTTTCATTCGTTTTACAGGTTAGAAATAAATCTGCTATTTGAAATAATTTTCAACGGCAAAAATAGAAGTATATACTCTATATCCAACAACAAAACCGTTGACTTCAACAACACAAATGTTGAAAACAACGGTTTTTCAGCGTCTTATCGACTCAGAACGATTATTTCTCCCCGTTTGCCACAAGCTCCGACGGAGTGCATCCGAACTCTTCCACAAAGCACTTGCTCATGTAACTGGAAGAACTGAACCCTGCCTTTTCCGCCACTTCCGCTACACTCATCGTACCGCTACGGAGCAACTCGGCGGCCCGGTGTATGCGTATGTTCCGGATAAAGACACTTGGCGATTTGTCGAGCAGGTGCGTCATCTTCTTATACAGTCCGGTGCGTTCCATACAAAGGTCGCGGCTCAACTGTTCCACTCCGTATCCCGGAGTGTCCAGATTCCGCTCCACCAATGCCATCGCCTTGTCCACAAACTCATAGTCGGCAGCCGACATGTTCGGCTCGGGCATACTGACAGGTTGCGGTTCCTCCATAGTCCTGCGACTAATCTCCTGCTTATATTCATTACACCGTTCAATGAGATTCTTTATCCTTAGCAGCAACAAATCCTCCTTGTACTTCCTGCGCAGACGAATCCGTGTCATACGATTGTAAAGCCAGACACCAGCCACAAGAATACAAACCGCCAACAATATATATAAGGTATAGGCCCATCCCGTCTGCCACCACGGAACACGTATGGAAAAAGTGACACGCAAAGGTTCCGCCTCCATCACATCCGCGTTCATCGCAGCCTTGACCAACAGTTCATAGTTTCCCGGAGGCAGATACGAGAACGACAGATGAATTGTTCCGGCGGCATCCACCACACTCTCCGATCTGCCATTCCCCACCATATTCCACGGTGCATCGCCTCCATCCGAAAGGCGGTAGGCATACACAGTCCGTGCCGGATGTATATAGTTGAGCGGCGATATGTCGAAAACCAAAGAGTTTTGTCCAGTATCAAAATCAAAATGCGCCATAAAATTCTCGGCTTCCGGCAACAGGCTGTCACCAACCTTTAACCGACATCCGTTGACTGTCACTCCGACAAGCATTGGGCAAAACCATACAGGATTTGTGTCTACACTGTCCGGATGCCACACTGTCCATCCACCCGCTCCCTCCATGAGTATGTCACCGCAAGACTGTCTCCATGCCCTTCCTGTGCAATACTCTCCATCCAGACAACCGTCATCCGTTCCGAAACGCTCGAACCCAAGACACATACTGTCCGTATGGCTCACACTTATCCGGGTAATGCCGCAACTTGTACCTATCCACATATTCCCGCAAAAGTCCTCCACAATGGAATGGATATAATTGTTTGAAAGCCCGTCCTCCGCATAAAACTTTTCCGGATTGTCCTTGCCTTGCCTGAACAGCCACAGCCCGTCTACAGTTCCTGCCCACACCCATCCTCTGCTGTCACGCTGAATGTCCGTACAATGTTCCTTTCCGTATTCCTCATACAGCTTGCTTTTGTCGGCAAAAAGCAGACCGTCTCTTGCCAATCCCAACGATTCCAGTGTGGCAACCGTCCGAAAACGGAATCTGTCGGGATGCGCATACAACAATCCGCTATTGTACGTACCCAGCCATGTACCGCCCTGCGAGTCGAAAAATATAGTGTTAAGCCCCTCCGAAGACATACTGGTCCCGTCGCCTGTGGAAATACTGTCGACAAGCTCATACTTACCGTCTGAAAGACTGACGTGCCAAATACCTTTCGGACAGGTAATATATGCCGAGTTGTCGTGTGCGAGAGCAAGAGTATGCAGCACACCATCCGTGCGCAACAGTTCCGAACACGAAGACAAATCTGCCGCATAACGCAGAAGCACAGACTCACGTCCGCACCGCAACTGATAGAAATCGCCATTCCTTGCCTTAACTACCAGCGAGGTGGCAGCAGTCAAATCCGCCTTGTCCTTACTGTATGCGGCAATGTGCCGCTGACCGCCTTTCTTTCCGAGAGACACGCGCCACACATTCCCCTTAGAATAAAACAGAAAGAGATTTCCGCCGGAAATGTCCAAATCCTGTAACGTGCCGGAGGATACGTGCTTCGGCACCTTCATATTCCCCGCCTCATCACAGACATTCCGTGGAGTAACCAACCACAGCCCACCTTCCGAATCCACAAACAAATCAGTTATCTTGTCTCCGGCATGGAACGTGCGAAACAGGCTGTCCACATTTGTCACATACCGCATATACTTGAGGTCAAAACACCGCAAGCGTCCATAGTCCTTCAACCACAAACGGTGACAACTGTCTTCATACACATGATACGCGCCCTTATAGTCTTCCAGCGCATATTCGCCATCACCGTCATAATGAATGTACCTGAAATTGTTCCCATCGTAGATGTTGATATTTCCCTTTGTGGTTATCACCATCCGCCCATCGCGCAATTGAAGGATGTGCTGTACCTGATTGTCGCTCAGACCGTGGACTGTATATTTGCGTGTGAACACCCGTTGCCGAGACACAGCATACGGGACATTCAGGCAAAGACACAATATACAAAAAATAATTCTCGCTGTCATAAAATGAAACTCCTTCCGCAAACGATGGTCAGAACTGGAAATAAATAAACGGCTGCACATCACTGCTCTTTATCTGTATTACGATAAAGATAACGACCACTATCAGCAATGCCTGACATATCAGCGGCATACGGATGACCATACGGCGCACCGAAAACGACAGGGAAGAAGGAAGAAAATGAAGCGCGTAGCCCAACAGCATCAGACTTCCTACCGCCCAATACGACTCAATCCACTGTCCGAATATTTGCGGCTGGAAATGCGTGAATATCTGATTTATCATTGTCCACGAACCTTCAAATGTTGTATTGCGGAAGAATATCCAACAGAAACACACAAAATGGAATGTCAGCAACACTTCCCACACCCGTCTCATGCCACGGCTACAGTAGTCTTTCGGACGCCGGAGCACAGCGTTTTTCACTTTGTCAAGTGCCAATGCCACACCGTGAAGCCCTCCCCATGCAATGAAATTGAGCGACGCTCCATGCCACAGTCCGCCAAGAAGCATCGTAATCACAAGGTTGAGATACTGCCTGAGCTTTCCGTGCTGGTTTCCTCCGAGCGAGATGTACAGATAATCTTTCAGCCACGAAGACAATGATATATGCCAGCGTCTCCAAAATTCCGTGATGCTTGCCGATTTATAAGGCGAATTGAAGTTCATCGGAAACTCAAATCCGAGCAACAGCGCAATACCTATCGCCATGTCGCTATACCCTGAGAAGTCGCAATATATCTGCATGGCATACCCATAGACGGCAAGCAGGTTCTCAAGTCCGGAATACAAATCGGGCTGCGCAAACACTCTTTCCACGAAGTTCACACTGATATAATCTGAAATCACAGCCTTCTTGAATAATCCCCCGACAATGAAAAACACACCCGATCCGAACATCTCCCGGCTCACAACCAGCGGACGGCGTATCTGCGGAATGAAATCGCGGGCGCGCACTATAGGTCCCGCCACAAGCTGAGGGAAGAACGACACATAGAAAGCATAGTCAAGCCAGCGGTCGAGTGGCTTCAGATTGCCTCTGTACACATCTATCGTGTAACTCATCGACTGGAAAGTAAAGAAGGATATGCCGACCGGCAGGAATATGTCGAGCGGCTCAAACGTGCCGTTCCACAGCGGAGCGAGCATCTCGCCAAAGAAATTGGTATATTTGAAATAGCACAACAGTCCCAAATCGACCACCATACTGAGCAGCAACAGCAGCCGCTGTGCTGCGGAATGCCCATCCTTCCGCGCGCCCGCCCGCTCCTCACTGTCGGCAGCAATGGCACGGGCAATGAAAAAGTCGGTAGTGGTGACCAGCGCGAGCAACACAAGATACATTCCACTGCTCTTGTAGTAGAAGTAATACGAGAAGGCGGTCACGAACAACAGCCTCAGCGTGTCGCGCCTGCCAAGACACCAATAGACAAAAGAAAATCCCAAAAACAAAAAAAGAAATATGCCGCTGCTGAATATCATCGGTTGCTGCGGCATATACGACAACTGCTCAAGCACGCGTTGCCAGTCAATGCTCCACATATTCGTTATACGCTTTAAGGAATGCCTCGCCCAGCAGATGTCCCTGAAGACGATAGCCGTTTACTGTGTAATGTATTCTGTCATTATTCATAAGCCCCGCACCGCGCCAATTGGTGCAGGCAAACTGTTCGCCTCCGGCAATGGTGTACATGTCCCATACGGCAATGTGATGTTCCTTGCCGTAGTTCACAATATTGGCAGCCACCCGCGATGTCAGCGTGTTCTGACGCTTCACATACGAATATCTGCGCCGCCCGCGCCTGTCGCGATAAGTGCGCCCTGTGCGCAACGATATATAAGAGCCGGGAGGAGTGGTCAGCAGGAAACGCACATCGGGACATGCCTCACTGATACGCGAGAGCAGCGTGTCGATGGTACCACTATGCACATCCTCATCATACCCTTTCGCATGACTCTCATTAGTGCCGAAACTCACAATCACCACATTCGGATGCTGTGCGGCAATCCGCTGAATCATATCGTCCTCCGCAAAGCGCGATGCACGCGCCCCATTAATGCCTATCGCACTGTACACGATGCCGCTCTCCCCCGTTTCCGAAGCGATACAGTCCGTATGGTAACTGATTTTGTCGTCGCCTGTAGCCTGCGCGCCGAAACTCTCCTCCAGCGTATGCCGCACAGCCACAGGGAACGAGTGTCCCCGCACATGGCTGTCGCCAATTTGCAGGATGCGCACCACGGAATCGCCATGAGCAATAAGGTCGAACACCCCGTTCAGGTTTTCCCCGCCAACCAGTTTGTTGTCGTGCGTGCCACGGAACGAGGCGGGAATGTCCACCGGAGTGAACTCCACAGCACTTGCAGCCCATGTCCGCTCCGCCTCCTCTGAATCGGGAGCCAACAGCCCCGCTTCCATGTCAGCAGTTCCGTCTATATGCTCCTTGTCATGGCAAGCCACATCATAATCGCCCGGCAAGAGGTCATCCTCATTGTCCGCCATCATTCTGTAAGAAGACGTGCCGGCAAAAATCATCACTGCCGCCAGGCTTATCATTATAAATAGTCTTTTTTTGTTCATAAGCTCTCTCTTTTTTCATAATTGTCCTTGCCGTTCATCATCACATCGAACAACAGACGCGCGATGTGCTTTCCGCCGGCAAAGTTGATATGGGTATAGTCCAAATTCGCCTGCTTCTTCTCGACCATCCGTACCATACTGCCATCACCGCCCATCGCATCGTAAAGATTCCAGAACGCCACATGCGTCTCGGCCGCCATATTGCGCTGATAATACAGCAACTCACGCACACCTTTCATTGTGTGCAGCTCGCCGTATTCATCTTTCGCATCACGGTCGCCGACACCTACAACCAATATGCTCGCTTCAGGATAGGCAGCTTTCAGAAGGTTGATGGTCTTGACAAAACGCTTGGTGTAATAGCTGTAGTCCGACATCTTCGGAGACGCCACGTTCAGTCCGTAATGCAAGACGATAAGGTCATACGGACGCAACTGCGCAAACCGCCTCATCGTGCCTTCGGGAATGCCGGATATGTGCCATCCGTTACTGCCGCGCATACTGAAATTATCGACAGTCACACCGCATCTGCCCTCCAAAGCCACACCATAGAAACGGGCCTCCGGTCTGCCATCCACACTCATGTCGAAGCGTCCGATATGTCCGTTCACCGACTGCGCCATCACACGGCTCTGTCGCTGCTCCGAAGTGTCACAGTCCTCAAACAGGGTGTAGTATTCCGCCCCATTGACAGACACGGAAACACGCAGTCCGCCACAAGGAGTGAAAAAGACCGTGGCTGTCTCCATCGTGTCCAGTTGCGCGCCATAAAGCCGCTTCTGTCCTCTCAGTCCGAAAACAGCCTGCCCCGACGGAATGAAATAGCGTCCGTTAATTCCTTGTTTGCCAGCCTCAAAGCCAAGCTCTTTTGCATCGTTCGCATGGTGCGCCCTCCAACCGGCAGCCGTCTGCGTCACCGTCTGGCGGAAACCTGCCGTAGGCGACATTATATCGACAAAGCCCACTCCCTTACCTCCAAAACGTTCCTGAAACAGATGCCGGAGGTCTTGTGTAAGAATATCGCCCTCGATATACGAGTCGCCGAAATAGGCAATGCGCACATTGCGCTCGGAAGCACATGACAAAGCACGATAGAACTTGTCCATTTCCCGGCCTGTACCCACGGAATCCAAGCGGTCTTCAATGGCAACCATACCCTGAGGCACTTCGTCCACATAAATCCGCTTACGCTCCGCCTCAACAGCCGTACTGTCAGCCACCGCCATGTCATCAGTCACAACCGAGTCTTCGCAAATAAAGTCTATTATCCCACAATCTTTATGACGTTGTTCCACATCAGCAAGAATGTTCACACGTCTCAATTCTGTATCTCCGAAACTGAGTCTCGGCATAAAGAACATTCCCATCAATGCCGCAACCACAATCAGTGTCAGCAGGAATGTCTTGAACAGATTACCTTTCATTATAAATTCATTCTTTCAAAACCAAGTGCAAAGCTACGCTTTTTTCCGCAAAAAGTCAGCGGATTGACAAGTTTTATAAGAGTTTTCCATTGGTTTGAACAAACTTGCTTATCCAGCCCCGTTTTAAGGCAAACGGAATTGTTTTTACGCAATGGGAAAGGCGGCAAAAAACGCGCCCGCAATCATCCCGGCACAGGTATTCTGACATTATGTCAGTTTGAAGGAACAGAGTTTTTTTAACATTTCAAGGAGTTTTCAGTACCGTTTTGAGCCTGGCTTTTGGACACCTCGTAGTTAAGTTGTTGATAATCAGTTAAATATATTTTCAGCAAAAGTATGCAGTTTTAGACGCAAAACGCATGGTTGGAGTCAAAATAGGATGTATTGATAATCAGCGAGTTATGAAAATTTTGTCTTAAAACCGTCTTTTTTCGGGTTCAAAATCCATTTTTGTTTTTCGGAGCATGGAAAAGGCGGTTGCCGTCTTTTTGAGAAAGTGATTCGGAAAAACACCCGATTTTGACCCGAAAAATGGGCTTTGAAAATTTTGTTCACCTTGAAAATAAATTTCGTTCACCTTGCGGAAAAAATCAGTGTGCCTTGAAAATAAATTTTCAGCACCTTGTAATTTTGACTTTT
>JAMPEL010000067.1 GCA_023665185.1 Roseburia sp. | reverse complement strand
TGTACAAAGATTAGCTAAGTTGGGGGAGGTGTCACGAAGTGACGGAGGAGTCTGTCAAAATACACCAAAAAGCATACTTACAAAAAGTCAAGGAGCCTGTCTGAACACATTAAAAACACATTTACAAAAAAATATCAAGGAGCCTGTCAGATTCATCAGCAAAACATTGCCTCCATCAAGACTCAACTCTATAAAAACAAAATAAATCTCTCGAAATGTCGTACAAACCTATAACATGCGATATGAAGTTCGCCCTAACATATACCTTAAACTATTCAAAGAGTTCCGGCAGAGACCTTATATAATACGGACTACACCACGTTGCATTGAGGTTGCGATATTCATTTCGAAATATTTCCCAATATTTCGGGCCAGCGTTATTTTTCATCGCAAAAAGAAAGCTAAAATAAAAAAAACAATAACTTTGCAAAATATACATTTAAAACACAAGTAATCTATGAGAAGATATTCACCAGCCATGTTGGCAGCCATATTGGCGACAATGCCATTCAGCTCCACCAACGCACAACGGCAGCAACAACCGCTCGGCAGAGGTGTGGTTGCCGTGAAAAATGGGACAAGCGTGTTTGTTTCATGGAGGCGGCTTGCGCAAGAGCCGGAGAACGCAACTTACAATATCTATGTAGACGGCGCGAAAATCAACAACTCTCCATTGAAAAACACGAACTATACAACGACTTCATCAGTAGTCAGAACGGGCAGCAAGATAGCCGTGACAATTGTCAAGAACGGCGAGGAGTCGGCATTGAGCGTTCCTTTCGAGATGAGCAGCCAGGACTTGCGCAACAAATTCGTGGATATAAGTTTCATGGACTCGCCACTGGAAGCGAAAAACTTCAACACTACCTACGTATGGCCTGTAGACCTTGACGGGGACGGAGAGATGGACTATGTGGTAAACAGAATGAATCTGCAAAACAGTCTCGACTGCTATATAGAAGGTTATTTGCGCACAGGCGAGTTTCTGTGGACAGTGAAGATGGGTCCTAACGAGCTTATTTGCTCCGGGCAGGACGACCAGATTCTTGCCTACGACATAGACTGCGACGGTAAGGGCGAGGTGGTTATGCAGACAAGCGACGGCACGCAGTTCTGGAATCCGGACACGAGGACATTCGGACTGTTTGTGAACGGCAGCGAGACAGGCGACACTGACGGTGACGGCATCATTGACTACGAGCAGCAAAGCACACGCAACGCGCCACGATATATGACTGTTGTGGACGGCATGACGGGAAAGGAAAAATGCTCTGTGGAGCAAACGTATGCAGCAGACTGCTATACACGCACCAACCGGGCACAGCTGATGGGCGACGAGTACAACAAGCATGTGGGGCATGTCGGAGTGTTTTACCATGACGGAATACATCCGGCAGTGGTCATGGAATACCATACCCGCTTCACGGACGGCTCACACCATTATTATAATGGCGCATGGGCTTTCGATTTTACGGATGGTACGGCTAAAAACTGGCATCAGATATTCAACGAGACACCGGGAGGACCGGCTTTCCACCAAATACGCATAGCAGATCCGGATGGTGACGGAAAAGACGAGATGATTGTCGGTGGATACACAATGGACCACAACGGAAATACTTTGTTCGACACCGGCATTGCTCATGGCGACCGCTTCCGCACAAGCGACATCGACCCGGAGCGTCCCGGACTTGAGACTTTCGCCATACAGCAGTATGCGGGTGACATGCTGGGACAGATTCTGTATGACGCCGCCACCGGAGAACCTATCAAGAAATGGTACCTGTCGGCTGTAGGCGATGTGGGGCGCGGCGAATGTATGGACATCGACCCCGACAATCTTGGATGGGAGATGTGGTCTACAATGGGAAACGTGTATAACGCGCAAGGCGAACTGATACCAGACCTCACGGCCTCCTATCCTACGGAAGGTGTATGGTGGGACGGTGAGCTTGACAGGGAAATAGTACAGACAAGCGACAGCCACTATAATATATACATACAGGATTATTTTAAGGGACGACTGTTGGAAATAGCCAAACTCAGTAACTGGAGGTATCTTACAGTCTATGCCAAGCGCGCCGCTTTTTGGGGCGACATTATCGGCGACTGGCGCGAGGAGCTGATATTGCGCCATGTGGAGGACGGTGTGTGCGTAGGCATTGCCGGATTCACCACTGACTACCCTACTGAGGTGGACAATATTTATTGCCTTCAGGAAGACCCGGCATACCGTATGCAATGCACGACAAAAGGCTATTACCAGAGTCCTGATCCAGGGTTCTATCTGGGCTATGACATGCCGCGCCCGCAATTGCCGCCATGCATGGTGACAGACCTCATTTTGAAAAGCGGTGGCGAATGGTCGCAGGGCAGCACTGGATTCACCAACTACGAGCGTTCCTCGTCCGCAGCCTACTCCGACGGAAAAAGTGTGTTGATAGACCTTACATCGGGTACCGACATAAAAGTCAACTCTCATGTTGCGCCAAGCGCGGTATATGCCATGCCTGTGAAAGGACAGACGGTTCGCCTGTCGGGAAGTGGAGCACTGTCAGGCGACATGGACTTATGGAAGAGTCAGGCGGGCACACTCTTGGCTGACATTCCGCTTGAATACAACGGAACGACATACATATCGGAAGGCACACTCGAAACAAGCTCATTCATAAAGGGAAAGACTGAGCTGAGGGCAAGGGGTACATTGGCAGGAAACGCGACAGTGGCAGACATTGCTTTTGAAGGCGCACTCAACTATGAGGGTTGCCGTATCGCTCCCGGACAAACAACGAAAGCATTTGACATGGGTGTCATCACATTCGCCAACGGACTGGATACGGACGGCAAACGCATTTTCATGGAAATGAATATTGGCACGGACGCTGAGGGCAAAAACCTGTCAGACCTGATAAAGATTGAGGGCGACTTGAAAGCAAATGGTCACATAGTCTTCACCATCGTGACCGACAACAACAAGCCGGTGCCGGGGAAATATAAGTTGATTGAATATACCGGAGAATTGGACGGAAGCACGGATAATTTCTCTGTCAATGGTCTGAAAGGCATCTCTTACAATATCGTCAATGAGGACAAGGCTATATGGCTTGTCATTAACGAACAGCGGGAAGCCTCGGCAGATGTGGTTTGGACAGGCTATATAGACGGCAGCTGGAACTATCAAACCGAGAATTTCCGCATACAAGAGAACCCGACAGGCTTTGTTGCAAACGATGCTGTGGAGTTCAATGACAAGGCTGTCATTACGACTGTCAGCGTGAACGAGCTTATGCCAATACAGAAAGTGACTGTCGATAATGAGGAGAAAACATATACATTTAACGGAGACGGCGGTTTTAGCGGTGATGGTATGCTGGTGAAGAACGGCAATGGCAAACTGACACTGAACACGACAAAGAGCGACTACACCGGTGCGACAATCATCAACGGTGGAACGGTAACAGTGAAAGAACTTGCCGATGAGGGCATAGCAAGCTCAATAGGCGCGGCTTCGGCATCGGCAGAAAATCTGAAAATAGGAAAAGCCACACTTATAGTCAACAACTCCAATACGGCTACCAACCGTGGAATGACGCTCACTGATACGGCTACCATACAGGTGGCAAGCGGAACCACCTCATTAAAAGGCATCATAAAGGGAAGCGGGACTCTCGTGAAGAAAGGTGCCGGACAATTGAACATCACATATAGTGGCAGCAATACATGGAGCGGCGGAACGATTATTGAGGGCGGCACATTGGCAATGGGTACATGGAACACCACTTTCGGCACATCCACATCGCTGATTACGGCGAAAGGAGGAACTATACGCATATTTGACAACAACACATCGTCGGCAGTTCCGGTATTCAACAACTCGCTTGAAATAGAGAAGGGAAAGACACTGAATTTCGTTGGCGGAAGCCGCTGCAAGGTGCAGGGAAAACTTGCGGGCGAAGGCACCATAAAGATTTCCTTCCCTTATGTGCGCGGTGATGTGTCTACCAACATGTCGGCATTCAAAGGAACATACGAGGTGACATCGGGACAGTTACGACTTGTCAGTGCCACTGACTTGTCGCAAGCCACATTGAAACTTGACGCGGGTGTATATATGGCGCACTACAAGAGCCAAAGCGGTACGGAGCAGAATCTGACAACTAAGATTGGAAGCCTTGTAAGTTCCGCCACTGACTGTACCCTGTCTACCGGCACATACAATGTCGGTTATACGGAAAAGGACGACACATATGCAGGCATATTCAACTCCAATGCGATTATCAACAAATATGGCAGCGGAACGCTGACACTGAGCGGCAGCGGTCAAGGAGCAGTCAATGTACATGAAGGTTGCGTAGCTGCGTATGGCACAGCATCCGTCATCACAGGAAACATTACAGTACACAATGGTGCGGCATTGACTGGTACGGGAAACATACAATCAGCCACAATCAATAACGGAGGCACAATCAGTTGCGGAAAGGACTTGGCTTCCACAACTGTCGGAACACTGACTGCTGACGGAACACTGACAGTGAAAGCGGGAGGCAGGATTCTGATAAAGGCGCGCAAGTCTGCATACTTGCGTTGTGATGCCTTGAAAATCAACGGGAAAGTGAATCTATATTCTCCTGTATTCGACATTACACATTTGAACGGCGAGTTTGAGGCAGGCGATGAGCTGAAGATATTCACTGGCAACGGGGAGATTCAACTTACCGGGACTCCGGTCGTCAGTCCGGCAGCTCCAGGCAGCGGTTTGCTTTGGGACACCTCGTCACTGACCTCCGACGGAACAATACGTGTAATCTCTGATCCGGTCGGAATAAGCGGCATCCACATGGATAACGACAGGGAGCAGGACATATACGATACATCGGGACGAAGAGTACGCAAGGCAGACCGTCATGGTGTGTACATCATCAACCAAAAGAAAATCTTGAAGTGACAAGATTATAAAGAAGTGAGGCTGTAAGCTTTGTCTCTATTACATCAGGACAATTCTTACAGTCTCTCTTTTATATACAAGCCTTACTTCCTACAGATGCATAAGTACAGTCTGGAACACAACCCAGAATACACCACAAACAGACTTTACATAAATCAAAAGTAACCAAAGTCCTCGGATAATCACAAAAACAGCTTCTAAAATCATACAATCGCCTTTTTTGACGAGGTATTTTTTTATAAATGACTTAAAAAGATATATCTTTGCAGAGTGATATGCCTTTATTATAAATAGACACAGGGGATAGTAGCAGGCGAGACATATATAATATAAGGTATCTCACAAAAAGATAAACCATTAGAAAGAAATAATTATAAACACATATAAAGGAGGAATAATAATGAAAAGAATCCCATTATTAACGGCTGTATTGTCTATGTTTTTTATAATAGGCTGCACATCTTATAAAGATGTCCCTTATTTGCAAAACAGTGACTATGTAGATTTATCAGGTTCAATAGGTTTGTATGATGCGAAAATCATGCCAAAGGACATTTTGACCATTACTGTAAACTGTCCGGATGAGCCGCAGGCTGTGGCAATATACAACCTTGCCATACAATCGAACAATATGACAAACAGCACATCGCCAGACCCAAGTCGGCTCTCATCACAAGTAGCGTTGCAGTCTTATCTCGTTTCCAACGATGGCTACATAGATTTTCCAGTTCTCGGAAAGCTGAAAGTTTTGGGTATGACCAAAACAGAACTTGAAAGTTCTATAGAAAAGGCTATTATGGCAAAGGACCTGAAAATCAAACCTATTGTAATTGTCACAATGGCAAACTACAAAGTCGCAGTCATGGGCGAGGTCGCACGTCCGGGAATATATACCATTGCCAACGGAAAAGTCAATATATTTGAGGCTCTTGCTATGGGTGGAGATATGACAATTTACGGTATGAGAAACTGCGTGAAGGTTATACGCGAGAATGCATTGGGTGAGAAAACTATTGCAGAACTTGACCTTAACGATGCCAACGTCATCAAGTCGCCATATTACCAGCTTCAGCAGAATGACATTGTATATGTAATTCCAAACAAGACAAAGGCAAAGAACTCCGGCATCGGCCAGGAAACATCATTGTGGTTTACATCGACAAGTATTCTGGTGTCAATGGCAAGTTTGCTCTACAATATCCTGAAATAAACACTCCGCACAAATGCCGGATGAAAAACTCCGGGAAGCATAACACTCATAAAGGTCTGTCAGGCAGAAAGAATCTGCGGCAGACCTTTTTTCATGCCCTGCCCGACACCCTTGCTGTCAGCACACAGTAAAAAAAACATGTAATTATTATATGGAAAAAGAAAGTTGTTGCTACTGAAAAATAAAATTAGTAATTTTGCAGCGTCTTAATGAGATAAATAAAGAACTTGTATTAATAGGATAATAAAAACATGAAAGGACTGACAAAGCGCATAACTTTGGACGAACTCACAAAGGGAAATGTCTGGACACTGAGCGAGAACGATCTTAACCAGATGCTTATCGAAGGGAAGAAGCATGAAGAGTATGCAGAAAACGAAGCTCACTACATGAATATAATTCGTCCGGTATTTGACATTGTGTACCTCAACAGAGATGACGAGAAGAAAGTTGCGGCACTGGAAGCTCAACATTACGAGGTGTTCTCTGCACCAAACGAAGGAGAGAACAACGCAATAGCCATACGCAAAAGACAGATAAAGAAAATCACAGACTTGACTCTCGAAAATATTCATCATTTTGAACCTTACGAAGTTCTTGAATTGATAGAGAAGAATCTCGGAACAGGCTGGAAAGGACTTCCGTTGGCAATACAGGACATTATAGAGTCAGCGTTCTACGTGGACTGTAGCGTGCTTCCGGCATATGCCATGCACCGTGCCGGCGGAGTTGTTGACAGAAGAAAAGCTGACGGATATGACGTACTTGAGCTTACCCGTGGAGGATGGATTGAGGCAATATTTATCAAGTCGAAGCCACGCATTGAGAAAGTACGCTACCAGCCCACTTCTTCCTCACAAGACAATTACGACAAGGATGAAGAAGACGACACTGATGAGGACGATGATTCAGACAACATCGATGACTTGAAGGATGACATGGAGGACGAGGCAGATGAAGAAGAGAATGAGATGGAAGAAGATGCCAAGTTTGAGGACATTGAGAACATTGATGTGGTAGAGATTGATGATGAGGAAGAGGAAGACTAAAAGAATATGGTTATAGTGCACAATTCTTGAAATTACAGTATCTTCAAAATTACAGATATACAAAGAAAGGGGCATGACAAATCCAAACGATTTGCCGCGCCCCTTTTCTGTTTCTATTTGCCAGAACCTTATAACTGAGACTCCTGAATACACCGGAACATCTGTCAGAGTCCGACAAAGAAAGACAAAAAAGACCGTGCTATGCCTTATTTCCACTCAGGAACCATCTCAAACACAAGCGTGCCGACAAAACGTCCGTTCTTGCCCATTTGGTTACATACAACAGACTGTCCGTCGGCATTCACCACATATTCCGGCTTGGTAAAATAAGTATGGGAATGCCCTCCTATCACAGCATCAATATACCTTGTACCTCTTATTAAACGGGCATCATCCATCTCAGCACCGCCCCATCCAAGATGCGACAGACAAATTATCAGGTCACAGCCTTCCGTAAGTTTCAGATACTCCGCCACTTTATTTGTCTCTCCTATCGGATCGAGATACTCCACTCCTTTATAGTTCTCTCCCGAGACAAGCCCTTCGAGCTTTGGCGACACACCCAAGACTCCTATTTTAAGTCCCTCACGGCTGAGTATCACATACGGCTTTACGATATCCTGAAGAACTGTCCCTGTAAAGTCATAGTTACAGCATACAACAGGAAAATCTGCCATCCGGAATATCCGAGCCATATTCTCAAGTCCAAAGTCAAACTCATGGTTGCCAATTGTACAGGCATCATACTTCATATAATTCATCAACGACACTTCCACATCGCCCTTGAATATATTATAATAGGGAGAGCCTTGTGAAAAATCACCACAATCAAAAAGCAACAGTTCCGGATCCTCTTTTCTAAGTTCCGCCACCAATGCGGCACGGCGCAAATATCCGCCTTTGTTTGCTTGAAGTGTATCGGCATAATTCGGATTTATCGGCATAATGCAACTGTGTGTATCATTAGTATGAACCACAAGAATGTTTTTGTCCGCCACATTGTCCTGCGCCAATATTTCCACAAAGCAACAAGAGAAGAAAACTGCCGCACCAGCAATTGCGGAAAAAAATCTGTTCATTTTCATTCCGCACCTCCTTTCACAACAATTCTGTTCTCTAATCTTGCGCCAAGCATCTTACCTTGTTCTTCTTGTTCCTTGATGAAATCCATCAATACATCCCGTATCATAATATCCGTACTCTTACACTCTACAGCATCCTTCAGAGCCAGCATTCCGTCATTGCCCTCTGCAAGATAATTAAGTGTGGCTATCGTATATTTCTTCCTGCTCTTTATCGCTTTGCCATGAAGCCGTACACTAATCAAGGCTCCATGAACGTCCGCAACAAGTTCAACACCATGACTTACTCCTTCTCCACCAGCAGCCGCAATCTGTCTCATCAATGCCAGCAGCGCATCGCCCTGAAGTGTAAGCACACACAGGCTGTTCTCAAAAGGAGCTACCTCTATCACATCGCCCACAGTGACATCGCCTTCCGGCAATGCCGCACGAAGACCGCCGATATTGCACAAGCCAATATCCGCCATGTGTTTCATACCCTCAACTCTTTTAGACGATTCCCGAAGCACGTCTGCCACCCAATTGGACAACAGGCTTTCCGGACGTTCCGCATCCATGAACATGCTGCTTTTTCCAAGTACAGGACACATCACACTGTCTACCGCTGCCTTATATGGCTCGATAATATTCATAGCTCCCTCATCGGGACAGTTGTCCAACGATTTAGTAACCTCAATACGTTCTCCCTTCACTGAGCCAACTGTATAGCGTGTCTGGGCTTCCGCGCCCGCCATTACAGTCAAAAGAAGAGATACTGCAAAAAAATACCGTTTCATTTTATCTGCTTTGTTTTAACTATACACTCATAAAGAAATACATCAAGCACAGTCATCACCATACTTATCATACAAATCCTGCACCACCAGTCCGGCAAGCATCAGTCCGAATGTAGCCACAGCGTGAACCACAGTGCCGTTTGTCTGCACCTTGTGAAATTCCGGATTGTCAGCCGCTCCGCCTTCTGCCGGCATACAAGCCGCAGGAGTACGGTTTTCCAACAACTCCTCGCTGTAGACACATCTGAACTTGCGTGCCGGAAGCTCGCCTTGCTTCTTAAACTTACGGCGCAAAGCCGCAGCAAGCGGGCATCCCCTGACTTTCCAAAACTCAGCCACATCAATCTTCAATGGGTTCATCTTGAGTGCCGCCCCCATTGAAGAATACAGCACGGCATCTGTCTTACAGGCATGGCGGATAAGATTTGCCTTATGCTCAAGAGAATCTATCGCGTCAATAATATAATCATACTTGTCCAGACAAAAATCAGCGGCTGTATCCTTTGTATAGATGTTCTGTACCGCATCGACAGACGCCGCAGGATTTATGTCAAGCAGACGCTCGCGCAACACTTCCACTTTGGGAAGCCCTATGGTCTTTGTGGTTGCCATAAGCTGACGGTTCACATTGGATGCCGCCACACAATCACTGTCTACAATTGTCAACCTCCGAATGCCGGAGCGCACAAGAGCCTCGGCACACCATGAGCCGACTCCTCCCACTCCGAAAATAATGACATTCACAGATGCAAGTTGCGTCATGACCTCAGAACCAACCAGCAATTCCGTCCGTTGAAAAATATCATCCTCTGCCATCAGTCCAAATTAAGGCTCGTATTCTCTGACAACAACCAATTTGTCGCCGGTAGTATCGACAAGAAAGAAATGCGGAATACGCAAATAATGTCCCTGTCCCAAATCTTTGTGGCTGTGAACCGACATCAGCTGCTTGCCGTTGAAAGTGCGGAAAATCATTCCGTGTCCGAAATCCGGTGGGGTGATAGGATCTTCCTCCTGAATCCACGGGCCGTCAAGAGTTCCGCTTTCCGAATAAGCCACACCCTGTGTGTACACATTACGAATCCAACTTGTCCACAGCATCCCGAGTTTGCCCTTAGAGGTAAGGAACACAAAAGGGCCGTCAGTCACTTTGTTCGGCTTAATGCTGCCATCACTTGTATTCTCTCTGCTCCACGGAGAGTCGCTTGCGCGGAAAAGAATCTTGCCCTCTCCTTCCGTACCGCTGAAATCAGGATTCAACTCAATCTTCTCCACTGTCCCGTTCAAGTTCTGCAACCACTCATGGCAATATATCATATATGGTTTCCTGTCTTTGTCCACCCACAAAGTGGCGTCCAGCGTAGGCTTGTCGGCAGGCAGATAAACAGGCTTGTCCATCGGCACATACGGCCCGTCGGGCTTGTCGCTGACAAGCACATGGCAGGCGCGTCGCTCTATGACATTGCCCGCCACCGTATCAATATTGACCTCACGGTTAGTAAAGGTGGCAAAATAATAATACTTACCGTCATGCTCGTGAATCTCAGCGGCCCATATCATAGGACGCGGTCCCATCCACGATTCCGGATCAGTCTTCACCACAGTATAGGGTCCTTCCCATGTGCGCAGATTCTTGCTTTTCCACATCATACCTCCCGTACCAGTCATATAGTATGTCTTGGTTTTCTTGTCAGCCAAGACAAACGGATCGCTCAAGCGGATAGAATCAAGCGGCACATTCTTTTGCGGCACTATCTTCCGGTCATAATCCTGTGCCGACACTACGGCAGACACAAATACAGACAACATCACTGCATAGACTTTCTTTTTCATTCCTATAGATTTTTAGTGTTCATACCTCGTTAAGAGTGCATCAAAGGTAAGGAATTATTGCGGATTATAGATATATTTGAACCGTGTTTTGTTCTTTCCCACTTAATCAGCCTGTCATATTAACGGTGTGGCAACCCAATTTGTCTGTGACATTCATAATATTTTATCACAATAATAAAACAAAGAGCCGGAGAAACTGCTCCCCGGCTCTTTCAATAGAAAAATGCTTGTCTTATCCGTCCGACTCCGGGGCGCGCCGAAACGCTGCCTCCGGTCGGGGATTTACTGTTTATCGGTTCTCAATCTTGACTGCATACTTGTTGTTTATGCGCACAATGTATGTCTGTCCGCTCAACAAGCCGCCGACAACCACACGGTCTTCCTTAGCCTGGTGGGCTGCCAGTTTCATGCCGCCCAACGAATAGACTTCCACTGTGTCGCCTGCCTTGACACCCTCGACAATGAGGTTGCCGGCATCGAAGCGCACCGCATAGTCTGTGCCGCTCACTTCGGCGATACCTGTATTGATGTCCGTAAGAGTCAGCTCACCGGCATATCCGAAGACAGCCTTCAGAGTAGCGTCGGCCGCAAGCGCAGGTGTAGTATAAGTGCCATCGACCACCTCAGCCTTGACATCAACATCGTCAAGCCACAGATCTTCAAGCTGCCAGCCCTCTTCAGGAACGACAGCGACAGTCAGGGTGCTGTCCTTTGCCGATGCGAAAACGGTAGTCGCATAGTCGCCCGCCATATAAGTGACATTGACTGTCTCAGGCTTTACAAGTACCTCAACAGGCACTTCCACCTCAACCGGAATCTCAATCTCTATTGTATCCTTCACCACAAGCGTGTCTGTCACGGTAACTGTCTCCGTAACGAAAACAGTGTCAGGAACAGCGGCAGTGAAGTTCACGGTCAGCGCGTCGTTCCGCAGCTGCGGGTCCGAGCTTGATGTGAACAGGTTCGCACGGATAGAGATGGAGCTTTCCTTTCCGGTCTCAGGGATGAATCCACGTCCGCTCTCATCCACAAGATTGGCCTGCATTCCTGTTGTATTGCCCTCGGTAGTGAACAATGTCAGCGGATAGTTGCGTGTAACATCGCCGCTCTTCACGCTTACGCTTGGTTCGGTTTGCGGAGCGAATATTGTCTCGTCGGCAGTGAATGTCAGCGTGCGCAACTCTCCCACCGTGCTGTTCTCGGCAACATTGTCGCACACGATGCTGAGCGCGTGCTCGCCCTTGCCCTCGAATGTCAGCGTTGTCTCCTTGTTTCCTGCCACATCGGCAAGCTCGCTGGTTGGAATGATAGCGTCAGCAGGGATTACCACACGGTACTCTTTTCCTGCATAGAGTGCCTTGCCCATCGAGCCTGTCAGCCATATCTCCGTATCAGACATTGGATTGCCCTCGCGCTTCAGCCTCACACTGCCCACACGGCTGTTGCCGCTGTAGACCTGCGCTGTGAGATACTGGGCTTCATGCGTCACGACTGACCCGCTGCTATTATTAAGGAGGTACTGGATGTTCTCGATGCTCACAGCCAGATGGTTGCCGTTCAGTGTCGGCGCATACTCTTTACCGTCGAACTCATATCCCGGCAACACCACGCGCAGGGTGTTCTTGCTGCCCTCAAGTGTCTCCGCCGATACTGGAGTCACACGCGGAAACTCCTGCATGTCGGCAGAAGTATGGTAAGCGATGACAACGGCGGCATTGGTATAAAGGCTGTTGATACTTTGGTTTCCTCCTACCAAACGATACGGACTGAAAGTGCCCTCTTTCAGATACAGCGTATAGGTAGTGTTCGGCTTCAAGTCGAACTTCCTGATATTGATGTCAAAACCGTCCAACGCGCTGTTCACCTCCGCAGTGTATGAGCCGATAAGCTCGCCTGTCTCCACATCACCCTCATACAGGTTGAATGTCGGGGAAACCTTTGTGATAAACAGCCCCTCATCAAGCCCGAACGACACAGAAACGTTGTTGAGATAGGAGATGTTGCCGTCCGCTGCCGGTGTCACCACGCTTGTTGTGAAGTATTTCAGGCTCTCACCGCTATACTGCAAGCTGACACCCTCGTATGCCTCGCCTGTCTCAGCGGCAAGAATCGCGCCCTCAGGAATCTCCACAGAATAAGTGCTATTCTTATAGAAAGGCAGCTCTCCAAAATCAATAGAGACACTGCTGCCCTCAGCTGTCATCGACAACGATTTGGCATACTCCTCATTCTTACAGATAACAGTTGCCGCTGCCTCAGGAGCAACCGTTACATCCTTATTGAAGTTCAGAGTCAAGACATTCAGTCCCTCCACGCTTTCCGTTGCAGGCACCCGCGACTGCAATTGCAGACCTTCAGCTGCCTTACCTTTTATATGGATGATAATAGGCTCTCTATAGGCTGTGGTCGTAAAGTAATTTTTAGTGTTTGTCGTACCCGCAAACCTGCTCGCAGGAATAAATACTGTGTAATCAACTCCGGGTTCCAAAACCACCTGATTAGTAAAAGGGATTGTTATCGAATGCTCACCCGGTACAACTTTTGTATATGATACCTGACGATAAGTCGAGGCTACAATATTTTCATTTGTCTTTATATTCTGATTCGTTGCCAACTCCTCATCCGGAGTCTCCTTATAAAGAAGAACACGATATTTGTTAATATTGCCGAGTTGGCTTGCTATACCTAAAGACGAGGCATCCTCACCGGTACTTTCTACAGCACCCGACATATCAAAATCTATTATTATTTCTTCCAAAACAGACAATTCCTCCCCTTCAGCTGGCTGAGTAGAGACAGGAATGATTGTCTGCGAATTAACCAAAGAAACCAAAGAACAAAAGAGAATGCCTAATAAAAATAATCTTTTCATAATTTTTTTATTGCAAACAATCCTATGTGGAAACCTGCATTATACCGATTTCCACAAGGATTATTTATTTTAATAAACTGATTTATTTCACAAGTACTTTCTTACCATTGACGATATAAATACCCTTTGGCAACTCAGAAAGTACAGACATTGACACACCGTTCTTTACCAATGTTCCATTCACAGAATAAACATCAACAGTCTTTGACGATGCATCCACATCTGCAATGCCTGTAACGTCACCGCCCAATTTGCCTGCGGCTTTGCTCAATGAGAACCAAACATCAAATTTCGCCTCATAATCTGTCGCATAAGGAACTTCCAGACCTTCGGCATTGATACCGTTGAGAGAAACTCGCATTTTTGCGAAATACCACTTATACTCCTGTGTATCCTCATCAAATACACCTAATTCATCTGTCAAATCAGGAATAGGAACATACAGATTGTAGGTTTGTGAGCGGAGGTTATAAACAGCTTCCATCGAGTCGTATGGAATAGTCTGTGTGTACTCCTCATCTATAACAAATCCATCCTCATCCAAGAACTCCAGAATCACCACAGCACCCGAGCAATCCACTGAGTCGCTGAAAGCATAAGAGATGTCCCATCCGAAAAGGTCAGGAGCGGCAGTCCAATCTGGATCTGGCTCTACACCAAGAAATGCAGCGGTAGCCGGGTCGTAGATAGTGTAGGCAGCCACCACTTTGGCAGAGTCAGTTTCTGTGTTAGTCACTGGTACACTGTCAGCCGTGTACACGCCATAAAGAGAGATGTTGATGGCATTGCTGTCATTGATGGCAGTACCCCAATAGGACTCGTCAATCTCAACCGTTTTCTCTGTGGAGAGAGCGAAACCATCAAGTTTCTTTACCACCTGTCCATAATTCGGCAGTCCCTCAATAATCTGGCCGCCTCTTATGACAATAGAGTCACAGCTTACAGCCTCACTGAACATAAAGCTGACAGTCGCTGTCTTACTTGCCAGAACCGTTCCTGATACAGGAACGATAGTGACGTCATTTTCACCCTGGGTTGCAGAACCCGTTGTCTGTGCGCCCGCAGCCAATGCCATCAGCATTGTTGCGGCAAATGCGGAAATTTTTTTCATACGCATTTTTTTAAATTAATAATATGAGGCTATGCCCCGAAACTTATAATATTATGTGTGGGGGATTGAATTTATAAAAACCAACTCCTGCGACACTTTTCTTATTCTCTATTCCTCTATATCTCTTACCTCATTGTTTCCCCATGCCTCGTAGCATCCCCATTCGTGCTGTCGGCAGCCATTGTTTCCACATACACCTTTTGTCGTTATGCAGTGTCACTTCAGCGTGTTGGTTCGACCTGTTTTCACTTATTGTATCATTGTTTCAAACTGTATATATCATCGTTTCCGGTGGTATTTGGCGACAAAGGTATGTATTTTCACTCAAATTATTTACAAAAAGTCTATTTTTTCAAAATAAATTATATAATGGTTATAGGAGGGCGCGGGTGGATTCAACCGGTTTCTCCGCTCCTTTTGCTTACGGAGGAGTCCGTCTGAATACATCTTAATCCCGTGCGGAATCCGCAGACTCTTTCTGTGGATTTCTTTGGGTTCATCCGACATTTCGAGCGACATTTTTATAGAGTTGAGTATTGACGCAGGTGATGCTTTGCTGGTGAATCTGACAGACTCCCTGATTTTTTTTGTAAATGTGTTTTTAATGTGTTCAGACAGGATGTTTGACTTTTTGTAAGTATGCTTTTGGGGTGTATTTTGACAGACTCCTCCGTCGCAAAGCGACACCTCCCCTAACTTAGGGGAGGAGCTATATACCTTGTAAATCAATACATTAGTTTCTCTGCAAGCATGGTAACCTGGCTCCTCCCCTAAGTTAGGGGAGGTGTCACGAAGTGACGGAGGAGTCTGTCACAAAAGTCGATAAAATTAGAATATACTGACATTTTGATATGTTAAATCCCGTTTCCGTAGAATCGCCTCAAAACGAACCGCGCCTTGCCTCGGTCGCAAAAACGCGATTCTACGGAGGGTTTCAACCCCCAAAAACAAAGAAGACAAATAGAACAATTCATATGACTAAAAGACATATAAATTCACCGCCAAACACACCTTCCCCACCCAAAAGCCCACAAAAAACCAAAATTACAAGGTGCTGAAAATTTATTTCCAAGGCACACTGATTTTTTTCGCAAGGTACACAAAATTTATTTTCAAGGTGAACAAAATTTTCAAAGCCCGTTTTTCGGCCCAA
>JAMPEL010000066.1 GCA_023665185.1 Roseburia sp. | reverse complement strand
AAGACGACAGCCGCCTTTTCCATGCCCCGAAAAACAAAAATGGATTTTGAACCCGGAAAAAGACAATTTTAAGACGATTTTTTCATAACTCACTGATTATCAATACATCCTATTTTGACTCAAGCCATGCGTTTTACGTCAAAAACCGCATACTTTTTGCTAAAAATACATTTGATTGATTATCAACGATTTACCAACAAAACATCCAAAAATCAAGCACCAGCTCAAAGTCGATAGCCGCCCCAAACGTTAAAATTCGCTTTCCGTACAAAGTGACATAATGTCAAAATACATTTGTCCGCAACCGTTGTCCTGCAATATGCCCGGCAGAATGGTTCGGAGTTTTAGTGTTTCCGTTTATAAAGCACGTACAAGCGATGCAATGGATATATGGAGACGCTGCAAAATCTTTGATAAGGGCTATACACAGTGTGTCATATCACTCGAAATGCCGGATGAACCTAAAAAATATCAGCAAGAAACTTTCTTTCCGCATTTCGGACTCACTTTCAATTCTTTATTGTATCTTTGCGATGCAGTGGCGACACAGTCCGTATGTGGCGACATCCATTTGGAATGTATCTTCCAGAACGGTCTCGTCCTATTGTAGCGAGAATCCCTTTTTTATCCTAAAAACAAATCGTATCATGAACAAACTAATTACCGCATTGGCTTTTACCTCCGCACTGTCTGCGTCTCCATTGGCATCAAACGGACAAAATATCCGCCTCCCGGAGGGAAAGGATATATATATACCTAAGGAGTTGCAGAAGAACGATTTCTATAATCCGGAATCAAAATGGAGTTTTCACAGAATGGCAACCACACCAAACTTTGTTGTTTTTTGGGAGAAGGGATTTGGCGATGACCTCGCAAAAGCACCGGAGCTTGACGGGCACAATATGAAAGTGGACCTTGGTAATCTGCTTGACAAACTGGAGTCTTTCTACGCATATTACCGGGACACGCTCAAATTCGTACTTCCCGGTTCCAAATCAGAACGCTACCGCATGATGGTCATGCTGAACTATTCGCTTGAGGGCACAGCATACGGAGGCGACTATGACCAGCAGATTGGCGCGCTATGGATTGCTCCCAACCGCGTACAAGACAAAAAGCTGAACTGCATAGCCCATGAGCTGGGACATAGCTTTCAGTCGCAAATCGGCTGTGACGGACAAGGTGAGTCGTGGGGCGGAGGCGGAATATTTGAGATGGCCTCACAATGGATGCTGTGGCAAGTGAATCAGGAATGGGTGACAGATGAGCTTTATCATTGGGAAGGATTCAAGCAACATATCTATCTGCCGTTCCTGCATGGTGAGAACATTTATCATTCGCCTTATGTCCTTGAATACTGGAGCATGAAACGGGGACTGACAGTCATGGGCGAACTTTTCCGGCACGGACGCATCGGCGAGGACCCGGCTATGACATACATGCGCCTGTACAACCTCGGTCTTGACGAAATGGCAGACGAAATGTATGAATGCTATTCGCGCCTCGTAACATTTGATTTTCCCCGAGTAAAAGAAAGCCACAGGAAATATGCCTGCCAGATGGCGACAAGCTGCCTTCATGCCGATAATGACAGAATCATTATGCCGGCAAAAAATGAAGTGCCTTGTACATACGGGTTCAATGTAATCGAACTGCCTGTGGACAAAGGAAAAGACATCAAAATATCATTCGAGGGAAGCGGCGACAAGAATAAAAATGGATACAGATATGGAATTGTGGCTACTGATGCGGAGGGAAACGCACAATACAGCAAAACATGTTCCGCTTTCAAAGGAAAGATAGCCTACACTCCTGAAAAGGATACGGAAAGGATGTTTCTTGTAGTGATGGGATACCCCAAAGACCATTACCAGCCTATAATCGGAAATCCATACGAGCAAAAGGACAAGGGAGAGGAAAGACGATTCAATTATACAGTGAGGGTTGGAAAATAAAACAGCCATTCTCTCTTATCATACAACAAAACTATCACGAGAATAAAAATGAAGACCTATACTATTGCCGCAACATTGGCTTTCTACATAAGCGCGTCAGCGGCATCGGCAGGCAACAAGACATTTAGCGTTGTTTCGCCGAACAAACAAATCCGAGTGGAGATAAAAGTAGGAAAAGACATCACTTACTCGCTCACTGACAACGGCACAGTATTGATGCGTGACAACCGGATAGGGTTGAGCATGTCGGAAAAGGGCAACATGACTGAAAATGTCCGGATTGCATCAAAAAACAGCGGCAGTGTCAAAGAGAATATCAACACATTCCTTTACAGACAGTCGGAAGTGGAAAACAAGTACAACTACCTGTCCATCAACTTGCAAAACGGCATCTGCCTTGAAATGCGGGCATACGATGAAGGAATTGCCTACCGCCTGTCGACCACAAAATATTTTTCCGATGTCTATACCATTGATTCGGAGACGGCTGAGTTCAATTTCACCTCCGACTATACGGCATGGCTGCCCTATTCCACCAATGAGAAAAACCAAAAGGCAATGGCTTTTCAAGCCACTTATGATGTGGCTCCGTTATCACAGTCAAAAAATATTCTGGCATTTCTTCCGGCAACCGTTGACTGCAAGACTGCCAAACTGACCATCATGGAGAGTGATTTGGAAGCATATCCGGGCATGTTCCTGAAAGCAGACGGCACCTCGCTTACAGGTGAGTTCGCCAAATATCCGAAGAGCACAGACTTCTATCCGTGGCGACAACAAGAATATGTGACTTCCACCGAAGACTACATAGCCAGATGTAAGGGTAATCGTACCTTTCCGTGGCGAATCATCGCAGTTAGCCATGATGACCGGGAAATGCCGGTGAATAACCTTGTGTATTCTCTCTCTTCTCCGAGCAGAATAGGAAATACGGAATGGATAAAGCCAGGAATGGTTGCATGGGACTGGTGGAACGACTGGGGACTTAGCGGGGTCGGGTTCAAAGCCGGCATCAACATGGACACATACAGGCATTATATAGATTTCGCCGCCCAAAACGGACTTGAATACATCATACTTGATGAAGGATGGTATGAGCCAAAGAGTGGAAACATGCTGGTCACCATACCGGAAATAAATTTGCCGGAACTTGTCGCGTATGCCAAAGAAAGAAATGTGGGAATCATACTATGGACTGTCTTCAATGTGCTTGACAAAGATCTTGAAGAGGCATGCCGCAAATATTCTGAAATGGGAATTAAAGGATTTAAGGTGGATTTCCTTGACCGCGACGACCAGCAAGGTGTAGAGATGGTTTACAGAATAGCTGAGACATGTGCCAAACACCAATTGGTGCTCGACCTGCACGGCATATACAAACCTACCGGCATTAACCGCACATATCCGAATGTGATTAACTTTGAGGCTGTGTTCGGTATGGAAGAAGCCAAATGGAGCAAAGCAGACGAGAAGGACATGCCGCTTTATGATGTCACATTCCCGTTCATACGTATGCAGACCGGATTTGTCGATTTCACTCCCGGCGGAATGAGAAACGCTTCAAGAAAAGATTTCCAACCGGTCTACTACAATCCGATGACAATGGGTACACGCTGCCACCAGCTTGCCATGTATATTGTCCACGACTCTCCACTGACCATGCTTGCCGATACTCCGACAGCGTATGAGAAGGAGAAGGAATGCACTGACTTCATATCGTCTATACCGACTGTGTTTGAAGAGACTATCATTCCACTCGGAAAAATGGGAGAATATATTGTCACAGCACGAAAGAACAACGACTCATGGTATGTGGGAGGACAGACAAACTGGGACGCGCGTGACATAGAGCTGCATTTGGGTTTCCTTCCGGAACACACGCAATATGAGGCGGTCATCTTCTGCGACGGAACAAATGCGGACAAGGCGGCAACAGATTATAAAGTAATCAGACAGACGGTAGACAGCGAGTCGCATTTGTCCATACATCTGGCATCAGGAGGAGGATTTGCCATAAAGCTTGCAAAAAAATAATTGCATACCGAATTTTCATCTCATCGAGTTATCGCGTTTCATGCCTCTCAGAAGGATAGGTAGACAATGCGGTAACTCACATTTTTTTGATTAGAACGACTCTAAATATGAAAATATTATTGCTTGGCGATTACAGTAATGTACACTGGACATTATCGGAAGGACTGCGTGAACTCGGACACGAGGTTTGCGTCATCTCTGACGGTGACGGCTGGAAAAACTATCGCCGTGACATTGACTTGCGCCGCCGTTCGCTCGGCAAACTGGACACCATACGCTATATGATGGACATTGTACGGACACTTCCGAAAATGAAAGGATATGACATTGTACAACTTATCAATCCTGTGTTTCTTGACCTGAGGGCAGACAAGATTCTTCCTTTTTATAGATATATACGGCGGAACAACAAGAAGGTGTTTCTTGGTGCATTCGGCATGGACCATTATTGGGTAAAGACATGTCTTGACTGCAAGACATTCCGCTATTCAGACTTCAATATAGGCGACAGGCAACGTACAGACGAACCTTTCAACAAGCCCTTCATTGAAGACTGGCTTGAGGGAGAAAAGACTGAAATAAACAAGATTGTGGCAGAGGACTGCGATGGCATTGTGTCAGGACTTTATGAATATGACTGTTGCTACCGTCCACACTTTCCTGACAAAACCTGCTTCATTCCTTTTCCCATCAATATGGGCAATATCGTCCCGATAAATCATGAGCGGCATCAGAAAGTGCGTTTTTTTGTGGGCATACAGAAAGGACGTTCCGAATATAAGGGAACAGATGTGATGCTGCGCGCTCTTGAAAGAGTGGCGGAGAAATATTCCGACAAATGCGAGATTATAAAAGTTGAGTCCGTACCTTTCGACACATACCAAAACCTCATGAACAGCAGTGACGTGATGCTTGACCAGCTGTATTCCTACACTCCCGCCATGAATGCCCTCTTGGCAATGGCAAAGGGCATTGTACTTGTAGGAGGCGGAGAAGAGGAGAATTATGAGATACTCGGCGAGAAGGAATTGCGGCCTATTGTCAATGTGCTTCCCGATGAGGAAGATGTCTGCCGCAAACTGGAGCAGTTGGTACTCCACTCCGAAAACATACCCGAACTGTCGAGACAAAGTGTAGAATATGTCCGCCGCCATCATGACTATGTGAAGGTGGCACAACAATATCTGGACTTTTGGACAAGCAAATGAATCCTATAAATAAAATAAGAATAATATGACTGTCGATATTCTCATCTGCACACTTGACAGCAGAATTAAAGATGTGGTATCGGTCATTATGGAAGCACGCGAAAATATACGGTATATTGTTTCCATGCAATACACCTCTCCCGAATACCTGAAAGATATACCAAAAGAATTGAAAGAGAGGGAAGATGTCGATATATTCACATTGGAAGGGCGCGGACTTTCGAGAAACCGGAATTTTGCCTTGTCAAAGTCGAAGGCGGACATTTGTATCGTTTCTGATGACGATGCACGGTACAAAGAAGAATACATCAACACTGTCCTGCAAATTTATGAGTCGAATAAAGATACAGACATAGCATTGTTTCAGACAATCTCAAGCAAAGGCATATTCCACAAGAAGTATCCGGAAAATAGAATGAGTTATGCAAAGGCGGAACAGCTATACTACTACCCTACCTCCGTGGAAATAACATTCCGCAGAGACAGGATACTGAAAGCCGGAATCTCTTTCAATGAGCATTACGGACTGGGAGCCGATTTTCTTGTATCAGGTGAGGAATCGGTTTTCCTGAAAGATGCGGAAGACGCAAGACTCACAGTGGAATATTTTCCGCATGTCATAGCGGAAAGCCCACTCGACACTACGGGCGAGCATTTTCTTACGGACATACGGGTACAACGCTCAAAGGGTGCCACATTCTGCTACTGTTACGGGCTATGCAAGGCGGTCTACCTTTGCCTGAAAGAATGTGCGTTCTATTTGTTTCACAAAGGTGCCAATCCGTTTCCTCTGATGAGGAACATGGCAGATGGCATCATTTATTGCAAAAACATTGTATGGAGACAACAAACAGCCGCATTACGGTCGTAATACCTATATATAATAGGGTCGGGTATCTTCCCCGCACCCTGCAAAGCGTATTGATAGCCGCAGGACAATGTCGGTCGTATGTACCGACAATCATTCTCGTAGACAACGGGTCTGTGGACGGTTCATACGAGTACATCCAACAGTTTCGGAAGCGACATTCTGATTTCCGCATCATCGTAGCGCAAGAGAACCGGAAAGGGGCTTCCTTTGCACGCAACAAAGGTCTGGAACTTTGCGATACGGAATACATTTATTTTTTTGACTCTGATGATGAATTCTCAGCCGATTTCTTTACAAAGACAGATTGGTTGTATAAAGCTTCTGACAATTATGATATGATTATGCTGACCACTGCCCAATGCATCGGAGACAGGACTCAGACAAGGTCTTTCAAGCAGACAGAGCATCCGGCAATGCAGATTCTGAGCGGGATGCTAAATACGCAGGCAATGCTTTTCAGAACCATATTCCTAAGAAAAATTGGCGGATGGAATACAGGCCTTCTCACTTGGGACGACTGGGAACTTGGTGTCAGAGCACTGTTCGCACATCCTAAGTCGATATGGTACACCCAGACTCCCTTTCACCGTATATTCATACATCCGGACAGCATCACCGGAAACAATTTCTCGGAGAGAATGGATTACATAGAGAAGGCCTTGAAAGCGGTGGCAAGGATTATACAGGATATACCCGATACAGATTCCTGCAAAAGAGCGGCATCAAAGGCTCTCTTTTATCGAATGAAAATCCTTTCAGGAAGCCTTTTGTCGGAGAACAATCCGAAAGCGGCAAACCGTGTTGATGTTTTGGCCTCGGAAATACAGCCTTTTCCTTCGTTTCCAAGCAAGATTGCTGGTAGCATATTAAAGTCCTATACAGCACACGGAGGAAGAGGAGGATGGAGAATTGCCCAAGCTATAACCATATAGCCCATGTTCAAAGCCTGCATCATGTGTCGCAAAATGTGGAACAAAAGATACCCAAATATGAAGTTGAAGACAACTTGCACAATCCGGATAAGAACAGATACAAAACAACCTTTGAAAAATCCCTTTTCCTCAAAAGCACAACACATAATTATTCTGCTGCTTTTGAGAAAAAGGGAACAATTGACTAAAAAACGACAATACTAAGTTTATTGCGCAGAAAACTCCTTTATTCTCTGCTCTTCCGATAATTTGCAAATCAAAAGTGTATCGTCTTTTTCCGCTACGATATAACCGTCAAGACCCTGAACCACCACCTTGCGTTCTTCAGAAGTGTGGATAATACAGTTTTTTGTCTCGTATAACTTGACTTCATTTCCTATAATTGCATTGTCATTGCTATCCTTATCAGCCAGAGTATGCAATGAGCCCCAAGTGCCGAGGTCACTCCAGCCGAAGTCGGCAGGCAGAACGAATATCTCATCTGCCTTTTCCATCACAGCATAATCAATAGAAATATTCTCACATTCAGGGAACTTCTTGTTTATCATCTCCTGTTCCTTCTCTGTACCATACACTGGATTCATGCCCTCAAATATCTCTGCAAGATTCGGCTGATACACTCTCAAAGCATTCACAATGGTCTTCACACTCCAAACAAATATACCTGAGTTCCAGAAATATTCCTTCTTCTTTATATATTCCTTTGCAGTCTGCAAGTCAGGCTTCTCACGGAATGAGTCTACACGGAACACAGAGCTGTTACGCAATGAAGACGTGGACAAATCCGCCTGTATATATCCATAACCGGTTTCAGGACGTGTTGGTGTCATACCCAAAGTTACAATAGCATCAGTCTCAGCAGTGAAAGACAGTGCGGAGTTGATGACACGCTTGAACTCATCCGTATTCATCACGATATGATCACTTGGTGTAATCACCAGATTTGCCTTAGGATTCTTTGCCTTGATGCGCCAGCTGACATACGCAATGCACGGTGCCGTATTTCTTCTACAAGGTTCAAGCAATATATTCTCCACTGGCACTTCCGGCAACTGTGCCTTCACAATGTCCGCATATTTTGCAGATGTCACCACCCATACATTCTCAGGCTCTACAATACCCTTGAAACGGTCGAAAGTCAATTGGATGAAAGTCCTGCCGCATCCAAGCACATCAATAAACTGCTTGGGGCATTCCGGAGTACTCATAGGCCAAAAGCGGCTTCCCACACCGCCTGCCATAATAACCAAGTTGTTATTCTTCATATTCATATAGTTTTGATTTCTCATCACACAAATCTACTATAGCATTAATCAGACAATACCATCACAAAGTATAGTCCGTTTTTTATTCCCTTTTAGACATACAATCTCAAAAAGAAACACTATCTATTATATCAATTTTTACAAAGGTACAAAAATATATAAAACACCTTGCCATATCCAATAGAAAATTATTACAATCGTCTTATTTATAAGACTTAACTGCAATAACTATCTGTCTCAGTCATGAAAAAAGAGTGCTACATCACCACGAAAGATGTACCATCCTAAACCGTGCCACATTTCAATTGCACAGACAAGCAAGGATGTGCAGACAAAGCCGGTATCTAATCACAGAAAAACGAAATGCGACCGATTTCAAAAACGAAACATGTATCTGACAAACAAAAACGGAATGTGATACATTTAACCCGAAACGGTGTTTGACAATCAGCCAACCCCTGCTTTTTCATCGTCATACATTCAAATCAAATTTCACGCTCTCATCTCCATTTAACAGCCTTTCCGTCCTTCCAATATTGTTTGTGTATATATGAACATTCCCCAAATTTAAGGTTATTGATTTCAATGGGACATCTATCTGGCGGGACATCAGATATAGTATGGTGTATATCGGCAGGAAGTCCCCAATTGCTATCAGAACTACGCTGATAGGCATAGATGACAAGTTCCCTGTCATCTATCTGGAACTGCACAAGACAGAGGCAAGGAGCTTGACTGCTTTCCGCATCAGTTGCTCCGAGAAATAACACATAGTTCTTACTTGTACGCTTCTCCCTGTTGATGATGCAAATGCGAAAACTGTTTCCAAAATCAACTATTTCAGAGTTGTGCCATTTTCGTGGCTTCACGAAATAGGTCAGAAACCTTTGTCTTTTTACTTTTGATTCACAACCGTCTGGCTCTTGTCCAGATTGACGATTTTGAGCATCACGATTGAGCGGTCTGGTATGTCAGCGGCAACTTCAACTTGCTTCTCGGAACAGAAAACGAGAAAAAACTCCCGACACGTTTCCTGAGTGATGGCACGCTTCTCAGCACAGTCAGCCGATGAAATCATCACTTTCAGACACGGATTTATGATGATGTGGATAATACTGTTATCATAGTCGTTATATTCCAAAATAGCAAACTTGAACACCTGACGAAGACTATCGGATACTGTTCTGTGTTCCAATGTTTACAGCACTATTTTATAGGTTATCCAACTTTTTGCGCCAACTCTCTGACAGCTAAAGAGAAACTTTTGTACAACACACTGTCAACACCGTTGTGAAAACTAACCAACATTTATACAACATGTGTGTTCATTCTGCTCAAAAAGCGTGCTTAAATGTACGTTGTTTTCTAAAACAATATAGGCGGCAAGTCTCTGCTTTAGAGCAACTTGCCACCTATATTATTAATAATCAGCTATGTTCGATTAATCCTCGATTGCTGCCTGCGCCGCCGCAAGACGTGCGATAGGCACACGGAATGGAGAACATGAAGCGTAGTTCATGCCAACCTTAGCACAGAACTTCACAGAGCTTGGCTCACCACCGTGCTCACCGCATATACCGGTACGCATTCCCGGACGGACAGCACGACCCTTGTCTACAGCCATCTTTATGAGCTGGCCGACACCGTTTTGGTCAAGAACCTGGAATGGGTCAACCTTCAGAATCTTCTTTTCCAAGTAAACAGGGAGGAATGAAGCAATATCGTCACGAGAATAACCGAATGTCATCTGAGTAAGGTCGTTTGTACCAAATGAGAAGTATTCAGCCTCAGTAGCGATGCGGTCGGCAGTAAGTGCGGCACGAGGAATCTCAATCATTGTACCGATTTCAAACTCTATTTCGATGCCATACTCTGCGAATACCTCAGCGGCAGTCTTCTTGATGATTTCCTTCTGCTGCTTCAACTCATAGAGAATACCTATGAGCGGAACCATGATTTCAGGCATTGGGTTCTTGCCCTCCTTCTTCAGCTCACATGCAGCACTGAGAATTGCGCGTGTCTGCATAGCTGTAATCTCAGGGAATGTGATACCCAGACGGCAACCACGGTGACCGAGCATAGGATTGTTCTCAGCGAGGCTTGCCACACGCTTCTGGATTTCCTTTACGCTGACACCCATTTCCTCTGCCATCTTTTCCTGACCTGCAATATCATGAGGAACGAACTCATGGAGAGGTGGGTCGAGCAGACGGATGTTCACAGGACAGCCGTCCATTGCCTCAAGAATACCCTTGAAGTCTGCCTTCTGATAAGGAAGGAGTTTTGCAAGAGCCTTCTCGCGTCCTTCAACAGAGTCAGAAAGAATCATCTCACGCATAGCCACAATCTTCTGGTCCTCGAAGAACATGTGCTCTGTACGTGTCAGACCGATACCCTTCGCGCCGAATGAGCGTGCCACCTGTGCGTCATGCGGAGTATCAGCGTTTGTACGTACCTGAAGCTTTGTATATTTGTCGCAAAGATCCATCAGTTCCTTGAAGTCGCCGCTAAGCTCAGCAGCCTTTGTAGGCACCTCGCCAGCATAAACCTGTCCTGTTGTACCGTTGAGTGAGATGTAATCACCTTCCTTATACACTACACCTTCAATTTCTACGGTCTTTGCCTTATAGTCAACATTGATTGCACCAGCACCGGAAACGCAGCACTTACCCATACCACGTGCCACGACTGCAGCGTGAGAAGTCATACCGCCACGTGCTGTGAGAATACCCTCTGCACTTGCCATACCTGCAAGATCTTCAGGTGATGTCTCTATACGTACCATCACCACCTTGTGACCGTCATTGTGCCAAGCCTGAGCATCATCAGCATGGAATACAATCTGACCGCAAGCAGCACCCGGAGAAGCTGGAAGTCCCTGAGTAATGACCTTAGCCTTCTTCAAAGCCTCCTTGTCGAATACCGGGTGAAGAAGCTCATCCAGTTTCTGCGGCTCACAACGGAGAAGAGCAGTCTTCTCGTCGATAAGACCTTCACGAACAAGATCCATAGCAATCTTCACCATCGCTGTACCTGTACGCTTACCGTTACGTGTCTGGAGGAACCACAGCTTGCCTTCCTGCACTGTGAACTCCATATCCTGCATGTCGCGGTAATGGTTCTCCAGTTTCTCCTGAATAGCATTCAGCTCTGCATAGATTTCCGGCATTGCCTCTTCCATTGAAGGATACTTAGCAGCACGCTCAGCCTCAGATATTCCGGCACGCTCAGCCCAACGCTGGCTGCCAATCTTGGTAATCTGCTGTGGAGTACGGATACCTGCAACCACGTCCTCGCCCTGTGCGTTCACAAGATACTCTCCATTGAACAGGTTCTCTCCGTTACCTGCGTCACGGCTGAAGCAAACACCGGTAGCAGATGTCTCGCCCATGTTACCGAATACCATAGCCATTACGCTGACAGCTGTACCCCATTCGTCAGGAATACCTTCCATCTTACGATAGAGAATAGCGCGCTCGTTCATCCAGCTGCGGAACACAGCGCAGATAGCGCCCCAAAGCTGCTCCATTGGATCGTCAGGGAAATCGCTGCCAGTCTGCTCCTTGATAGCCTTCTTGAAACGTACAACAAGGTCTTTCAATTCCTCGACAGAGAGGTCTTTGTCAAGCTTGATGCCTCTGATTTCCTTTACTTCGTCAATAATCTTCTCAAACGGATCGATATCTTCCTTATTCACCGGCTTCATTCCAAGAACCACATCACCGTACATCTGTACAAAACGGCGATATGAGTCATATACGAAATGAGGATTGTTTGTCTTCTGTGCCATGCCTTCTGCCACCTTGTCGTTAAGACCGAGGTTCAGAATTGTATCCATCATACCAGGCATTGAAGCACGTGCGCCGGAACGTACAGAAACCAGCAACGGATTGTTGACGTCGCCAAATTTGCTGTTCATCAAAGATTCGATATGCGCTACAGCTGCATTCACTTCGCCTTGCAGAAGTTCTACAATCTTATCCTGTCCAACGGTGTAATATTCATTGCACACGTCAGTAGTGATTGTAAAACCAGGAGGAACTGGAACTCCAATAAGGTTCATCTCTGCAAGGTTTGCACCCTTACCGCCAAGTTCTTCTCTCATCTTGGCATTACCTTCAGCTTGTCCATTACCGAAAGTGTAAACTCTTTTTTGACTCATGACCTTTTTAATTAATTAGTATTTAAGGTAGTTAGTAATTTTCTTGCTTATTCCATTAGCAAATATAGTCGCTTTAACTTTAATAATCCAAATTTTCATGCTTTTTTTTATAAAATTCCATACAAACAACTTGATTCTTTGCCTTCTAATATCCATTCATGGTATTAAATGAAGGCCGTTTCCTTTTTTTGGTGATATGCCGGGACTGAAAAGCAAGTTCAAATGGCGAACCGTGACAAACACATATACCTTAATATATATAGTGACGGAATCTGATTTTTCCTATGCACATTCTTCCTTTTCCGTCAGTGCTGCAAAAGCAAAAACAGCATGAAAATTCTCTAACCTGTAGTGCTGATTAGAAAATTTAATGCCGTGAATTGGAAAAACCATTGTAGAAACAACTGATTTCTTGCACACAAAGATCTCAAAACCACACTGTGTTTTTTATAAGCAGTACTGTAGTTTTGAGATTTTTGTATAGCGGCATTGTTTGCCGACAGCCATCACTTCATGTCTGCACAACGGATGGACTGTCTTTCCGAAATCAGCGGCAAACGACATAGGAATAGCCCTTACAGTCTCAATCCGAGAAAAAACAAATAGTATGCCAGCTTCTTTTTTCATTCCATTTCCCGAAAAATCCAACAAATAGAAGTAATTTTGCACCATTCTATAACCTCTAAAATGTATGGCAATGAATAAACTGATGACGGGAATATTGGCAACATGCTGCATGATTGCAGTCAGTTGTAACGGACAAAAGACCAATGACAACGAGCAAGAAACGGAGATTCTTCTTGAAACCACTTCCGGAGAAATCCGTATTAAACTATATAATGACACCCCCGGGCATCGGGACAACTTCGTGAAGAACGTAAAAGAAGGAATGTATGATGGTGTGACATTCCACAGAGTCATACGCAATTTCATGATACAGACCGGAGATCCTGACACCCGTCCGGGAGAGACAAAGGACACGACAGTTATCGCGCCTACGATTCCTGCTGAGTTCGTTTATCCGACACACTTCCACAAAAGAGGTGTAGTGGCTGCCGCACGGGAGGGCGATGACGAGAATCCTCAAAAGGCTTCAGACATGTATCAATTTTATATCGTCACGGGCAAGCACCAGACGGATGACAATCTGGCAGGATTTGAAAGCGCAAGATATGACAACAAAGTGAACGAGGTTTACAAACGGAAAGCAGAGAAATACACAGCGCGTCTCGAAGCCATGCGCCTGAGAAGAGACCGCGACGGAGTTAGCGACCTTTTGGACTCGTTGCTGACAGAAGCAAAAGCCGAGGTGGCAGACAACCCACCGGCATCTTTTACCCAAGAGCAGCGGAGAGCCTACAAGACATACGGAGGAGCACCATGGCTGGACGGCGACTACACGGTGTTCGGTGAAGTCGTGGAAGGCATGAAAGTGGTACAGGATATAGAAAAGGCAAAGACCGATGGCGAAGACAAGCCGTTCAAGGACATAAGGATTATAAAAGTTACAATTGTCAACGAATAAGAAACTGCGGGCATGGTAATCAACAAACACACTTTAGAAAACGGACTGAGGGTTGTGCATTACGAAAACCAGTCGACTCAGATGGTCACGCTCAACATTGTATATAATGTGGGGGCAAGAAATGAGGACGAAAACCATACCGGATTCGCCCACTTATTCGAGCATCTGATGTTTGGCGGCTCTGTCAACATTCCCGATTATGACACTCCGCTGCAAATGGCGGGCGGAGAGAACAATGCGTATACAACCAACGATTACACCAATTATTATCTGACGGTTCCTGCATCGAATGTGGAGACCGGGTTCTGGCTGGAAAGCGATCGTATGCTCTCGCTTGCCTTCACTCCTGAATCGCTTGAGGTGCAGCGGCATGTGGTGGTAGAGGAATTTAAGCAACACTATATCAACCAGCCGTATGGCGACACCTCACACTTGCTGTCAGAAATGGCATACAAGGTACATCCGTACCGTTGGCCTACGATAGGACTGACACCCGAGCATATAGAGAAAGCCACAATGGACGAGGTGAAAGACTTCTTTTTCCGGTTCTACACTCCTGAGAATGCCATTTTGTCTGTTGTAGGCAACATCTCGTTTGAGGAAACCGTGCGGCTGGCGGAGAAATGGTTCGGTACAATTCCAAGACGCACTACGACAGCCTGCCCCATCCCGCAAGAGCCGCCGCAGCAGCGGCAAAGAAGAAAAACGGTGTACAGGAATGTGCCCAACAACATTCTGTATATGGCATTCCATATATGCAGCCGGACAGACGAGGAGTTTTATGCGTGTGATATGATTTCCGATGTGCTTGCCAACGGACGCTCATGCAGACTTTATCACAACCTGGTGGAGCGCGATCATCTCTTTACCAGTATAGACGCTTATATTACAAGCCGTACAGACGCAGGTATGCTATATATAATAGGTATGCCTGCCGAAGGGGTGGACATGAGGATAGCGGAGAATGCCGTATGGCGCGAACTGGAAATTCTGCGCAATGAACTGGTTCCAGAAACAGAATTGGAAAAGCTGAAAAACAAATATGAGTCCACCAACTGCATGGAGCGGACAGACAACCAATATATTGCCGCACAATTGGCTGTCTTCGAGATGTATGGCGATGCCAATGACCTCGACAAGGAGGTGGAAAGATACAGAAATGTCACAGCAGAGCAGCTGCGACGGACATGCAGAAAGGTTCTGACAAGAAAAAATTCGTGTATCTTATCATATATGAAGAAGAAATAGGACTTTCTCACCTACAATTTTCTCTCATTGAAGAAATGTATATCAGACAGGGAGGCAAGCATTAATCGCCGATACAGTCGTATGCGATTAGTGCCTGCCTCCTACTCTATTCATGCAATTTCTTACAAATAACTGCGGCATACACCGCTAACCTTCGCCAACCCATTCCACTGGCTTCGGACCTGCACCAATTTCAAAATGCAGTTTCACTATTCCCAAATCAATCTTTGTGTAACCCACCATAGAAAACCTGCGCAGAGCCATCACCTTACGACCACCGATATACTTGAAGTAGAATTTCTGCTGATTAGAATTACATACATTTTTCCAACAAAAAAGCATACTTGCATGAAGAAAAGAAATACGGAAGAAGTTATTGCCGTGCCTTTACATCCATTATGCCTCTTGTCCGCATTTTTATGATGGAAGCCCCGCAAAGCCCGATTCATTTCACCACAGCATATTGGCCGGACAGTAGTCGGCAGGCAAGAGCGATTGACATTATGTCACTTTGGATGGAAGGCGAGTTTTAACATTTGGGGCGGCTATCGACTTAGACCCGGTGCTTGTTTTTTGGAGATTTTATTGGTAAGTCGTTGATAATCAAACAAATGTATTTTTAGTGAAAAGTACGCGGTTTTAGACGTAAAACGCATGGTTTGAGGCAAAATAGGATGTATTGATAATCAGTGAGTTATGAGAATTTTGTCTTAAAATTGTCTTTTTTCGGGCACGGAATCCATTTTTGTTTTTCGGAGCATGGAAAAGGCGGCTGCCGTCTTTTTGAGGGAATGATTTGGGAAAATGCCCGATTTTGACCCGAAAAACGGGCTTTGAAAATTTTGTGCGCCTTGAAAATAAATTTTGTTCACCTTGCGAAAAAAATCGGTGCGCCTTGCAAATA
>JAMPEL010000065.1 GCA_023665185.1 Roseburia sp. | reverse complement strand
CATCTGCAAAAATGTGTACAAAGATTAGCTAACTTAGGGGAGGAACCTGGTTACCATGTTCGCAGAGAAACTAACGTATTGATTAACAAGGTATATAGCTCCTCCTCTAAATTAGAGGAGGTGTCACGAAGTGACGGAGGAGTCTGTAATCAATCACTATAAAACGCGCCAAAAGCATTTATCAAAAGTACACCTGCAAACACTTGACAGCCGGTAAAAATCATTCAACCCAAAGAATCTTCTCAAAAACATTGCGTAACCAAAATAAATCCATATATTTGCGCATGTTCAACTTTAGAGCAATAACTCCTATGGAAAAAGTATAACATGCGGACATAATAGTTCCAATCAGGCAATTACCACAAATCTCAAATCCACAGCGCAACCATGAAAAAGTCCCTTCTACTCCTTTGCCTCCTGACCGTATGGTCAGCCACAGCCATTGCCACAACCACATCATACGACATAACGGCAGAGCAATATGAGCGTGACGATGCGACCACAGACCTGTTTGCATTCAACCTGACGGAAATAGCAGCGGCGGCGGGCTTCGACTCTCCAGCCGAAATGCAAGAGGCTATGCTGTCGGAACACATCTTTTGGGGAAACGACTCTATCGGTGGCGGAGAGCTTACCAACGAATACACGCATGTCAGCGGAGGGTTCTATTTCAGCAGCGACGGGTATGTGGCACCAAAGAACGAGCAGGACACAAGATACTTCAAGCCATATTTTTTCTGCTATTTCAGGGCGGACACCATAAGGAACGAGTTGGTATGCCGTGTCGGACAGTTGCCGGACAAATGCCGTGCCGGAGATGTGTTCTACACGCAGGTCTTTCTCATTCATGGCGGCAGCACAGTGGAGTTCAACATTGAGCTGTCCATAAAGGAGAATGACCAAATTATCCCCACTCCGACCATGCAGATAAGCCAACTCGACATTACAGGAGAGACGGATGCGCATTTGAGTATTTCCAGAAAATATTCTGCTATCCTTAAAGTGGGGATGAGAGACATAGCCGAAGAGTTCGGGGTGGACATGAGTGCGCCGCACATCATTGAAAGCATGGTGTATGCGTGCCGCCTTAACTTGAAAACGATAGAACGAACGGACGAACTGACGGGATATAACGGGGAGTTCAAGTTCAAGACGGAGGATAGCGAGGAAGAAACTGTATATCCGTGCGCCGTCCTCCCCTCCGGAGATTACAGCGATTCGGACTGCTTCACCATATACAACTTGCGTTATGACTTGCACTCGGAAAGCCTCATAGCCCTTGTTTATCCGAATTTCGGAGTAACAGGAGAGATGTATGAGGGAGAGCTATATGTGGTGTATGGCAATAAGGCGCACAGGATAAATATCCATGTACAATCCACAGAATACGAGCCGAAAAAGTTTGAGGAATATGAATATATGGGAAAAAGTTGCATCAGTATGGAACTTTCGCCGAAAGAATATTACAAGACCTGTGACTTCGACGTGAATCAGATTACGGACAATCTGGGCTGCAAGATTCCGGAATTTGCCATCCTTACGTTAGATGACAGCAACTATGTGCATGGAAATTTCATACCTATCCCTTACTATCGCACTCATAATTGTTCTATAAAGGCAATACCATACGAGGGCGGTGTCATTAACTATGCGACAAGATTTCATAAGGAGGAGGAGTGGGTGGAAATGTCTTTGAGAGAAATGGACGGACTACCGTTGGACAGCTCTTTCATACACCATTACCCGATTCTGTTTGTACACGAGAACAAACTTTACGAAGTAGAACTTGTCACCACATTCACATCCGGTGCGATGGAGTTTGACGACGGGACAGAAGTCGGAAGCGAGGACATTCATGTACAGCTGTTGAAAAGAAACAACAGCAATAGTATAAGTGCCTCCCTGACTATTGACTATTCCAAAATCTCCAAACTTACCGGTACGGACAAACCTGAGTTTTTCGCCCGCAAGCTATTGGAGGACAGACCGGAGAGGACAATGCTTACCAGTGATTTTAACCACATGACAGTAAGTGCATATAGTGGTTATTATTCACGTTTTTACATAGACTGCGACGGGTATAAAATACCGGATTCAGTGTTCTACCACAAGGAGCCGGGAACTGAATATCTGAATGTCTCATACGAAGAAAAAAAGAATCTTTTAGACTTCCTTCTGGTTAATGTCACCGGTGAGATATACACTGGCTCGCTTTACTTCGTAAACCCTGAGACCAAGAAATACTACACCATCAACTACACGGTTGAGCCGGTAGAAGAATATAAGGAGACGGAGTATGTGGGCGAGGAGGACATTCTGCTTCTTCTCGGCAATGCGACTGCCGGCAGGACGGAACTCGACATGAGCAAGGCTATGGAGGCTCTCGGCATAGAGGATGAGGATTCTATCGTCCGTGCGGAATGGCAGGCAAGCAGAAGCGACAGGTCGAAGTTCCTGTACTCAAATGCCGGATATGACGAAGCGAAGGGTGGTTTTCCTTTCGACATGGCGGGCTGTCTGAACGCGGAAGGGCAGAGCACTGCGTTCCATATAGGGTACGTGCGGGAAGGCGGCAGGCACTGTCTTGTTTATTCGGTAGAGAATGTGCCGGAGAGCGGAGTGGAATATACTACACGGCTCGCGCTCGACTATGGCGGCAAGCGGTATGTTTTCCACATCAGGCTGATGGACGAGGACACGTATGTATCTGTTGATAAAGTAAACACGGAACGCACGCCGCACGACAACCTTGTGTATGACCTGCACGGAAGGATTGTAGGAAAAGGCATACAGGATGCAGGAAAACTGGCAAGGGGAATATATATCCTTAATGGTCGGAAATTTGTTGTGAGATAGAAGTATCTATAAACATAACACAGACAGCGAATAAGTCCGTCAGAAATATCAGCAGAGAATGCAGAGGGAATAAAAATTCATTAATAACCCGACAACAGCGGGAAAAGAAATGTATTTTTCGTATATTTGCCCACTATTATTGCATATAAACTATGGCAAATATTATTATCAAGCAAGTAGAAACAAAAAAAGAACTGAAGAAGTTCATACGTTTCAACTACGAACTCTATAAGGAAAATCCATATTCAGTTCCCGATTTATATGAAGATATGCTCGACACGTTCAGTGACAAGAACGCGGCGATGGAATTTTGTGACGCCGTGTATTTCCTTGCTTACAAAGAAGGAAAGATTGTAGGACGCGTGGCAGGTATCATCAACAGGAAAGCCAACAAGACATGGAACCTGAATGCCGTGCGATTCGGCTGGATAGATTTTATCGATGACGAAGAAGTGAGTGCCAAGCTCATCGAGGCGGTGGAACAATGGGGACGCGAAAAAGGCATGACAGAGATTCAAGGTCCGCTCGGTTTTACGGACTTGGATGCGGAAGGCATGTTGATAGAGGGATTTGAAGAACTGAGCACTATGGCCACAATCTACAACTATCCCTACTACCAGCGGCATATAGAGCGTCTGGGGTTTGAGAAAGAAGCAGACTGGATAGAGATGCTGCTGACAGTACCTCGCGAGACAGGACTGCCTGAACGTCTCAAACGCATTGCCGAGATAGTGATGAAAAAGTATGACCTGAGAATAAAGAAATATACTTCATCGAAGAAAATAGCTGCCGAATACGGACAGGAAATATTCCAGCTCATCAACGAGGCATTCAAGCCGCTGTTCGGCTATTCCGAACTGTCGCAACGGCAGATTGACCAATACGTGAAGATGTATCTGCCTGTCCTCGACCTTAAACTGGTATCGCTTATCACTGAGGCTAACGGCAGACTGATTGGTGTGGGTATCTCCATGCCTTCGCTCTCCCGCGCTTTACAGAAGGCGAAAGGAAAACTGTTCCCATTCGGATGGTGGCACTTGCTGAAGACTTTGAAACTGAAGAAACCTAAGTTGCTCGACCTGATGCTTGTGGCTATCAAGCCGGAGTATCAAGGAAAAGGGGTGAACTCGATATTGTTCTACGACCTGCTGCCTATCTACATAGAAGAGGGCTATGAGTATGTGGAGACAAACGTAGAGCTTGAATCCAACGAGAAGGTGCAGCAACAATGGATTTATTTTGAGCGCAGGCAACACAAGCGCAGACGTTGCTTCAAGAAGAAGCTATAAGATTTTCCCTGCCGCAAGACAGTGGGCAACGGTACGGCTACACGGCAGGGCGAATGCCTTGTTGTGCCACATGGCAGTCGGACAGACTGCGACATCATAATCTAAAAAACATCATGGCAGAAGATATATTTGACAAAGACAATACGGAAGAACAAGCCGGAGAACAACTGACGGAATATACGGAGGAAAACATACGACACTTGTCGGATATGGATCATGTGCGCACACGTCCGGGTATGTATATCGGACGATTGGGCGATGGTTCCCATGCGGAGGATGGTATCTATGTGCTTCTCAAAGAGATTGTGGACAACTCCATTGACGAGTTCAAGATGCATGCCGGAAAGAAAATAGAGATTGAGATACACGACAACCTGTCGGTATCGGTGCGCGACTACGGACGCGGAATCCCGCAAGGCAAGATGATTGAGGCGGTAAGTATGCTCAACACCGGCGGAAAATACGATTCAAAGGCTTTCAAGAAAAGTGTGGGACTGAACGGTGTCGGCACAAAGGCAGTCAATGCGCTCAGCAGCCATTTCGAGGTAAAGAGTTTCCGCGACGGAATAGTACGCACAGCCAAGTTCGAAAAGGGTATATTGCAGTCGGACTCTACCGAGGAGACAGAGGAGGAGAACGGTACATTCATTCATTTTGAGCCGGACTGCACACTGTTCCTCAACTATAAGTTCCAGACGGAATTTGTAAGCACGATGTTGCGCAACTATACCTATCTCAACACAGGACTTGAAATATACTACAACGGAAGGCGCATCACCTCGCGAAATGGTTTGAAGGATTTGCTGACGGACACAATGACTACACAGCCGCTCTACCCTATCATCCATTTGAAGGGGGACGACATTGAGATAGCCTTCACACATACAAGCCAGCAGTATGGCGAGGAGTACCATTCATTTGTGAATGGACAACACACCATACAGGGCGGTACGCACCAAAGCGCGTTCAAGGAGCATATAGCGCGAACCATAAAGGAGTTCTACGGCAAGAACTACGAGTATGGCGACATACGCAATGGCATTGTAGCTGCCATAGCCATCAATGTGGAGGAGCCGCAGTTTGAAAGCCAAACAAAAATAAAACTCGGCTCACTGACAATGGAGCCTAACGGCGGCATCAGCGTGAACAAGTTTGTGGGCGACTTCGTAAAGAACGAGGTGGACAACTACTTGCACAAGAACACGGAGGTGGCGGAAATCATACAGCAGAAGATTCAGGACAGCGAGCGCGACAGAAAGGCGATAGCCGGTGTGACGAAACTGGCGCGCGAGCGTGCGAAGAAGGCGAACCTGCACAACCGCAAGCTGCGCGACTGCCGTGTACATCTGAATGACGCAAAGGGCGACAAGAAAGAGGAAAGCTGCATATTCATCACCGAGGGCGACTCTGCCAGTGGAAGTATCACCAAAAGCCGTGATGTGAACACGCAGGCTGTATTCTCGCTTCGAGGAAAGCCGCTCAACTCTTTCGGACTGACCAAAAAGGTGGTGTACGAGAACGAGGAGTTCAACCTGCTGCAAGCCGCACTGAATATAGAGGACGGCATAGACGGACTGCGTTACAACAAGGTGATTGTGGCTACGGATGCCGATGTCGACGGAATGCACATCCGCCTGCTCATGATAACCTTCTTCCTGCAATTCTTCCCGGAACTGATAAAGAAAGGGCATGTATATATATTGCAGACACCGCTGTTCCGAGTAAGAAACCGTAAGAAACGTATCCGCAAGGAAGCTCTCAAGCAGCTGGCAAACGAGAACAAAGAGGCAAAAGGCGATTTTGTCACACTGTATTGCTACAGCGAGGAAGAGAGACTAAGAGCCATAGAGCTTCTCGGTCCAGACCCGGAAATCACCCGCTTCAAAGGTCTTGGAGAAATATCGCCTGATGAGTTTAAGAACTTTATCGGCCCGGACATACGTCTGGAGCAGGTAACATTGAAAAAGACAGACCAGGTACAGGAACTTCTTGAATATTACATGGGAAAAAACACGATGGAAAGGCAGAACTTCATCATCAACAATCTTGTCATTGAGGAAGACAAGGCCGAGGAGGCTGTATGAGCGCGCGGAAAGCACACACATAATGAACGGACAAATGTGGTAACAACTTGTTTATTTTAGAAAAAATGAGAAAGGCACTTTTTGCAGGCAGTTTTGACCCCTTCACGCTTGGTCATGAGTCCATCGTCAGCCGTGCTTTGGACATTGCGGACGAGGTGGTTATTGGCATTGGCATCAATGCCGGAAAGAAAAGCATGTTCAGCGTGGAGCAGAGAATCGAAATGATAAATACGCTGTACAACAACGAACCGAGAGTATCGGTAGTCGCGTACAACGGACTCACCACAGACTTTGCAGAGAGTATAGAAGCCTCTTTCCTTGTACGCGGAGTGCGCTCATCGACTGACTTCGAGTTTGAGAAAAACATTGCCGACGTGAACCGCAAACTGACAGGGCTTGAAACAGTACTGTTCATTACGGAAAATATCTACTCTTGCATCAGCTCAAGCATTGTGCGCGAGCTGCTAAGCTACGGAAAGGATGTATCGGACTTTTTGCCCGAGGGGATAAATATAAAGGATGTCAGATAGGAATTGCCACCGGAAGCATCCGGACAACGTGTCCTGTCTGTCAATAAAAAGCAGAAATATGGAATTGAGAAGATGTATTTTTACACTTGTGACAGCCGCCATGTCTATACTGGCAGCTCATGCACAGCAGACTGCGGAGGAGCAGAAAAAGGCATTTGCAGAAAGCCCGCTGCACAAATTGCAGTTTGCGGAATTTGCCATACACAGATTGTATGTGGACAGCATTAACGAGAGCCGCCTTGTGGAGGATGCGATAAACGGAATGTTGAAGAATCTGGATCCGCACTCCACTTATACAACAGCAAAGGACGTGAAGCAACTGAACGAATCATTGCAAGGCAGCTTTGAGGGAATAGGAGTGCAATATAACATGATTGAAGACACACTTACGGTCATACAGCCTGTGAGCGGAGGACCTTCAGAAAAGAAAGGCATCATTGCCGGTGACCGTATCGTGCTTGTCAACGACACCAGTATAGCAGGTGTAAAAATGGGACGCGAGGAAATTATGCGACGTCTGAGAGGCCCTAAGGGAAGCAAGGTGAAGCTTGGGGTTATGCGGCAAGGAGTAAAAGGCATACAGAACTTTGTCATTGTACGTGACAAGATTCCTGTCTTCTCAATTGACGCAGTATACATGATTGATACCACTACCGGTTATATCCGCATAAACAACTTCGGAGCGACAACCTACAAAGAATTTATGGAGGCTATGAAGAAGCTGCAGGAGCAAGGTATGCAGAACCTTGTGCTGGACCTTCAAGGTAACGGCGGAGGATATTTGCAGGCAGCCGTAGACATTGCCAACGAATTTCTGGACAAGGACGACATGATTGTCTTTACCAACGGACGCGCTACCGGCAGACGCGAATACCACGCGGACGGACAGGGACGTTTCCGAACAGGAAAAGTGGTGGTACTTGTCGATGGATATACAGCATCGGCATCGGAAATTGTCAGCGGTGCCATACAAGACAACGACCGGGGCACAATTGTAGGACGGCGCACATTCGGCAAGGGTCTTGTACAGCGTCCGATAGACTTGCCTGACGGCTCAATGATACGTCTGACTGTCGCCCACTACTACTCACCGTCGGGACGCTGCATCCAGAAGCCATACAAGAAAGGCGACCGCAAGGATTATGACAACGACATGCTTGAACGCTTGAACAGCGGTGAACTGACCAATGTTGACAGCATCCATTTTGCAGATTCCTTGAAATACACAACTTTGAAGCTTCAGCGTACTGTATATGGAGGCGGAGGAATCATGCCAGATGTGTACGTGCCTCTTGATACAACCCAATACACTAAACTGCACAGGGAATTGTCGGCAAAAAGCTGCATCATCAACACCACATTAAAGTATATCGACAAGAACAGGAATAAATTGAAAAAGACATATTCTGATTTTGCCACCTTCCAAACAAAGTTCTCCGTGCCGGAAGAAATGGTCAGTCTGTTGCTCGATTATGCAAAAAAAGCCGACATTAAATATGACGACACCACACTACAGGAAGCCCTGCCTCTTGTAAAGCTCCAGCTGAAGGCATTGCTTGCGCGAGACTTGTGGGACATAAGCGAGTATTACCAAATTATGAACACTAACAGCGACATTTATCTTGAAGGACTAAAAACACTATCAAAGGAATGATTACATACAATTGTGACGGCATCAGTATGCCGAAAATAAAAAAGCGCGACACAAGCGCATGGATAAAGGCGGTAGCAGGAAGCTACGGAAAGAAAGTAGGCGACATTGCATATATATTCTGCAATGACGAGAAGATACTGGAGGTAAACCGCCAGTATCTGCAACACGACTACTACACGGACATCATTACATTTGACTATTGTGAGGACAATGTAATAAGCGGTGATTTGTTCATCAGTCTTGACACCGTGCTTTCAAATTCAGAAGAACAGCACACATCATACGATGAAGAACTGCACCGTGTGATTATACACGGCATTCTCCATCTTTGCGGAATCAACGACAAAGGACCGGGAGAGCGCGAGATAATGGAAGCGGCAGAGAACAAGGCTTTGGACATGCTGAAAGAACAGAAAGTATAAGAGGAACGACAAAAGAAAGCGAAGAGTCGCCGCAATGTTATTGAGACTGACAGACATTACATTCATTGTCAGACTTCCCCAATACATTGCGGCGACCCTTCGCTTTTTCCGTCTCAGCTATTCAAAATAGAAGGAAATCACTATCATCTTGGAACGAGCCTTGTCTACTGATTTTGTAAACACCTGCAAACTTTCGTCAGTAAGGTCTGTGCGGTTCTTTTCTATAATATTCATCAGACCGTAGCAGAACTTTATTTCCGGAATAAACTTGAAGAAAGGAAGATAAAAGTCGCATCCAAGACCTACCTCAAGGTAGCAGTCGAACGATTTCAACAGCAGATTCTTCTGCTTCTTCACCGTCAGGTCAAGCATTGGATTTATACCGCACATCATGTACGGGCGGTAGTTATTGAACCTCTCAGCACTGAATTTCAAATCTATAGGAACTGAAATATAAGTAGACTTGATAGTCTCACGCAGCACTTGATTGTCCGTATGATTTTGGAACACGGCAGTCTTAGTGCCAAAGTGCATAGAAGGAATAGCCCTTGCCGCAAGATGCTTCGTCAAATAAAGCTCTCCAAGAATACCCACACTAAATCCCGGGTCATAATTGCCTATATCCGTGAACCACTGATTTCCATTCTCGTCAATATATCCGTTATTCTGAAATTCCATGTCCTGCAAATGCACACCCGCCATAAAGCCATAATGAATGCGACGCTGGTCGATGTACGGGCGATTCATCACCTTGCGCACCTGCGCAGACAGCGGCAGGCAGACAAATGCAAGAATGACAAACATTGAATACAGTCTATGATACAATTCTTTCACTTCAGATTTTTTCTTTAATGATTACCGTTGAGGAAAATGACTCTCAAAACTAAAAAACGTCAGAAAAGACAATTTATTGCATTTACACTATGCTTTCACACCTACAAAACAGAAAAAAGGCGGTCAACCGTGACCGCCCTTCCAATTTAATTTATATTTGCTTTGTTAGCGTTTCCGCTACTTGCTGTATTTCAATATAGCGAAGTTGCTTATAACAAAGAGAGAACCAATGATACCGTAAACTATTAATGTAACTCCTAACATAATCGTCCAATTTAGAAAGTTCATACTCTGTTAACTATCGCTCTGTGTCGAATGTCCTCCGCCTCAACTTTGTGTTTCTCCTTTCTGTTAGTCTTAGTTTCTGTCATTCAACTATTTAAGTACAAAATACGTGCCAAAGCCTTTAATCTGTCATTCATGACAGATTGTGTGTCAGTACTGCCATTTTATCCGGAATGGCATGACGAAATGTCAGATTCCGTTCTGTTTGGTAGCTTCCAAACGCTCCGTTTCCGTCATTGCAGCGAGTCTTTCCACATAAGCCATATCAAGATTCAAAGCTTCCGCAAGCCGAGTTCCGTATTCACGGTCCGCAAGGAGACAATGGGCTGCATGGCGATATTTCACATTGTCCGTCACACTCTTTATGTCTGCCACCGTATTCTTGATAAGCAACCGTCTCTTATCCTCCGTCATAAGGCGGTAAAGGTCGCCCGGCTGACGGAAGCAATCGTCTGTACGGTTCGCATATTGGTCATATCTCATAGCCTCGCCATCGGTCGGAGAATCGGTGTACGCAAGCCCGCTCTGTGTATACCATTCACCTATTCCGTTAGGAAAATATCCCTTCGTAGAACCAGCATTGCCGTCCACTCTCATCTGCCCGTCACGGTGGAAGCTGTGAACCGGGCACCGTGCGCGGTTTACCGGAATCTGATCGTGGTTGACTCCAAGACGATAACGCTGCGCATCACCATAAGAGAAGAGACGTCCTTGCAACATCTTGTCGGGCGACAGACCTATACCGGGCACTATATGAGCCGGTGAGAAAGCCGCCTGTTCCACCTCCGCAAAGTAGTTTTCCGGATTCCTGTTCAGTTCAAGTACCCCTACCTCAATCAGAGGATATTCGGAATGCCGCCACACTTTCGTGATATCGAAAGGATTCTCATAATGGTTGCGCGCCTGTTCCTCCGTCATAATCTGAAAATACAATGTCCACTTAGGAAACTCTCCACGCTCGATGGATTCATAAAGGTCGTGCTGACTGCTCTCACGGTCTTTCGCCACAATAGCTTCAGCCTCCTCGTCTGTCAAGTTCTTGATGCCTTGCTGGGTACGTAAATGAAACTTCACCCATACTCTTTTGCCCTCGGAATTGACAAGGCTGTAAGTATGCGACCCGAATCCATGCATGTGACGATAGGAAGCAGGTATTCCCCTGTCCGACATGACAATGGTCACCTGATGGAGGGCTTCAGGAAGCATCGTCCAGAAGTCCCAGTTACTCTGCTTTGAGCGCATATTGGTGCGCGGATCACGCTTTATCGCATGGTTCAAGTCAGGAAACTGAAGCGGGTCGCGCAAGAAGAACACCGGGGTGTTGTTTCCTACAAGATCCCAATTGCCCTCGTCCGTATAGAACTTCACGGCAAACCCTCGTATGTCGCGTTCGGCATCCGCCGCGCCGCGCTCGCCTGCCACAGTGGAGAAGCGGACAAACACATCAGTCTTCTTTCCTATTTCTGAAAAGACATTGGCACAAGTATATTGTGTCACATCGTGCGTGGTTGTAAAATGTCCGAAAGCCCCACTGCCTTTTGCGTGCATCCGTCGTTCCGGAATCACCTCACGGTCAAAATGCGCCAGCTTTTCCATCAGCCACAAGTCCTCCATTAATATCGGTCCGCGCTCTCCGGCTGTCAAAGAATTTCTGTTGTCAGCAACCGGAGCACCTACTTCTGTTGTCAATGTTTCCTTTTTCATAATCAAGTTTCAGATTTGATGATTTTATGCAAAGGAAACAACCGACAGGCAGACATTGTTCAATGCCTGCAAAAAGAAAATTCGGGATATGGCTGCCAGACATTTCTGCCAGCCATATCCCGAACTTATATTATATATGTATATCAGAAAATCTTTCCGGAAAGACGAAAGCTAATGACCGGATACACTCTGATGTTACTCATTATATCAAGGAAATCGCCGTCGTCATCGAAAGAAGAAGACTCAATCTGCTCACCGTTACAATAGAGTTTTGGTTTTCCCCAGAACTGAACACCCATGTCGCACTGGAAACTCAAATCCTTTCTCTTTGCCACCGAGCGTCCGAATCCGATTCCCACATAAGGTTTGAAACTGCTTGTCTTTATCTGCGCGTCAATATTACCGTTTTCGTCCGGCATCAACATATAGTCACCGATATGCAAGCCCTTAAAATCAGTCAGAGCACCCTCATCCTTGTTATAGATGTCAAAAATCTTACTGCTGCCAAAATATGCGCCAACCGTAAGATGGAAAGTTTTGGTTCGTGCCGGATAAAAGTCAATAAGCAACTTGCCGTTAGTAAATCCGGTCTTGCCCTCTACATTTACATCCTCCACAGAAGTGTAGGAATATTCGCCATTCCAATTGCTGACATATTCCTTATCGGCAAGAATTTTTGTACTGAAACTGAATCCCGGCATAACCGTCACACCTCCGCGAACCTGAAAATGGCTGCCAAGCGTGGTTGCCACATCAACTCCAATACCCGGAGTTCCGGCTGTTATGCCGACTGAAAGATGATTGCATACATCGGTTGAGAACCAGTTCTGTGCATTCATACCCAAAGTTGAAGCCATTGCCACAACAACAGACAATAATAATTTCTTCATTTTGAATCCCTTTTTTATATTAATAATTACTCAAATTCCCGGCGTAAAGCATAGTTTCCCCGAAAATGCTCAAATTCAGAAGGACAAGCCTTGAGTCTGCGACTGTCCACCCGTGGGTCGTAAAGCTGCAAGGCACGTTCATTCGGATTGTCTGAAGTAGGGCGCAACTCCTCGGGCAATTCCGGAGGCTGTATGTCAAATGTACAGGCACACCCCAAAAAGTCACAGACTACAGCCAATGCCATTCTTGTGGCATTCGCCTTTCCATCAGCAGAATATCCCGCAATGTGGGGAGTCCCGATAGCCACTTTGTCGAGAAGCGCGGCACTTATCTCCGGCTCATTCTCCCAAGTGTCCACCACCGCCTCCCGCACCCTTCCGTCACACAGTGCCTTCAACAAAGCCTCGTTGTCCACCACAGCTCCTCGGCTTGTATTGACAAGCACCGGACGGCGCAGCAGGCTGTCGAAAAAGCGGCTGTCCGCAAGATGGTACGTAGGATACTTGCCCGTATGTGTCAAAGGGGTGTGGAAAGTGACAATATCGGCATTCCGCGCAATTTCTTCCATATCGACAAAAGGCTGTCCGTTGAATGTCTCACCACGGTCGCGGCGGAGAGGATCGCACAGCAACGTGTCCATACCCGCCGCACGGCAGTCGGCTGCCACCAGCTCCCCGACATGCCCCACACCGACAACCCCGATGGTGATGCCCGGGCACAGAAGCCCAAGCACCAGCAAGGAGTTGTGTATATATTGGCGCACAGAAGCGGCATTGCATCCCGGACAATTCGCCCAGCGTATGCCAGCTTCCCTGCAATATTCCGTGTCTATATGGTCATAGCCTATAGTTGCAGTGACGACAAGCCTCACCTTAGAGCCTTGCAACAAGTCGCGATTACAACAAGTACGCGTGCGTACAATCAATATGTCGGCATCACGGACATCGGCTGAGGTAATGGCACTGCCCCGCAGATACACCACCTCATCAACAAGCGTTTCGACAGCCCCTTTTATAAAAGGAATCTTGTCATCTATTACTGCTTTCATCGGCGCAGATATAATGCAAACGTATGAATGTCAGAACACACACATCATTTCACTTCGCTTCCTGCCTTCACCTCGTGCTCCACTGTAGTCACAGATATTGAGCCGTCCCAGTTCTCGGCAGAAAGAATCATGCCCTCGCTCACAAGCCCGTTCTTGAACTCGCGCGGTGCCAGATTGGCAATGAAGCAGACCTGTTTGCCTTTCAGTTGCTCAGGCTCATACCATTGCGCGATGCCGCTGACAATAGTGCGCTTCTCCAGTCCGTCGTCGATGAGGAACTTCAGCAGCTTCTTCATCTTAGGCACACGCTCACACTCCAGCACCGTGCCGACACGTATGTCCAGTTTCTGGAAGTCGTCGAACTGAATGTTTTCCTTGATAGGGTTGGCTTTTGCCGCAGCCGCCTCATTGGCTTTCTTCGTAGCCAGCAACTTGTCCACCTGTGCCTGAATCACCTCATCCTCAATCTTCTCGAACAACAGCGCAGGCTTGCCCAGCTGTTTGCCGGCGGGCAGAATCTCGGTTGAGCCAAGCTCGTCCCAGCTGAAGCTGTCGAGACAAATCATCTCGCGAAGCCTCTTCGACGAGAAAGGTAAGAACGGCTCAAACGCAACGGCGAGGTTGGCAGTAAGCTGAAGAGAGATATAGATGATGGTCTTCACACGCTCAGGATCGGTCTTCACCACCTTCCACGGCTCCTCGTCAGCGATATACTTGTTGCCGATGCGTGCCAGATTCATGGCCTCTTTCTGAGCGTCACGGAACTTGAAGTTGTCGAGAAGCGCCTCCACTTTCTGCTTCACGTCCTTGAACTCATCAAGTGTGGCGCGGTCGTAGTCCGTCAGCTCACCACACTCAGGCACAATGCCGTTATAATATTTCTGTGTCAGCTGCAACGCACGGTTCACAAAGTTGCCGTACACAGCCACAAGCTCATTGTTGTTGCGCGCCTGATAGTCCTTCCATGTGAAATCATTGTCCTTCGTCTCCGGAGCATTGGCAGTAAGCACATATCTGAGCACATCCTGCTTGCCCGGCATGTCGTCAAGATATTCATTGAGCCATACCGCCCAATTGCGTGAGGTGGAAATCTTGTCACCTTCCAGATTCAGGAACTCGTTGCTCGGCACATTGTCGGGCAGAATATAGCCGCCATGAGCCTTAAGCATCGATGGGAACACAATGCAGTGGAACACGATGTTGTCCTTTCCGATGAAGTGAATCATGCGAGTATCCTCGCCCTTCCACCACTGCTCCCATGTGCCCTTCTCAGGATGAGCGTCACAGAGTTCCTTCGTATTCGATATGTATCCGATAGGCGCGTCAAACCAAACATACAGCACTTTGCCCTCGGCTCCCTCCACAGGCACAGGAATGCCCCAGTCGAGGTCGCGTGTCACGGCACGAGGCTTCAATCCTGCGTCCAGCCAGCTCTTGCACTGACCGTACACATTAGGCCTCCACTCCTTGTGCTCTTTCAGAATCCATTCCTCCAGCCACGGCTGATATGCGTCGAGAGGCAGGTACCAGTGCTTTGTCTTACGCTTCACAAGCGGATTGCCTGTAAGCGCATTGACCGGATTGATAAGTTCATCAGGCGACAGCGTGGAGCCGCACTTCTCGCACTGGTCTCCGTATGCGCCTTCGGCATGGCAACGAGGGCATTCGCCCTTTATGTTGCGGTCGGTAAGGAACTGCCCTGCTCCCTCATCATAATACTGCTCGCTCTCAATCTCGACAAACTTGTCCGCGTCATACAGCGTCTTGAAGAAATCTGCCGCAAACTTATGGTGAATGTCCGATGTGGTTCTTGAATACACATCAAACGAAATTCCGAACTTCTCGAATGAGTCCTTGATGATGCCGTGGTAGCGGTCCACCACATCCTGCGGTGTGCATCCCTCTTTCTTCGCGCGGATTGTCACCGGAACTCCGTGCTCGTCACTGCCGCCAATAAAAAGCACGTCTTTACCTTTGAGGCGCAGATAGCGCACATATATGTCGGCAGGAACATATACACCTGCCAAATGTCCGATGTGAACAGGACCGTTGGCATAAGGCAAAGCTGCTGTAACCAATGTACGATTAAACTTCTTTTCCATTCCTTTCAATTTTTTGTTCTTTGCCTACAAATATACGGCTTTAATTCCAAAGTGAGAAAGATTATACCAACAGGAATATCATTGGCAGTTGTTTTATGTCATACTCAGCTGTTCTTTCTGCCGTCTTTTCACACAGTCATCTCCTGTGAAACTGAAACTGCGGATGCGCCGCATACTTATAAAATCAGGCTGGTTTTCTTCTAAAAAGACAGGCTTTCTCTTCTTGACATTTTTCGGTTCATCCGACATTTCGAGTGATACGCGACACACTGTGGGTATAGCCCCAATATATTACAGCGTCTCCATATATCCATTGCATCGCTTGCATGTACTCTAAAACGGAAGTCTCAAACCCGAACTATTCTGCCGCACATATTGTCGGGCAAACAGTATGCGGGCAAGGGATGTTTTGACATTATGTCACTTTTGGCGGGAGGGCGAATTTTAACATTTGGGGCGGCTGCCGACTTTGGCTCAATGCTTGACTTTTGGATATTTTATTGATAAGTCACTGATAATCAGTTAAAT
>JAMPEL010000064.1 GCA_023665185.1 Roseburia sp. | reverse complement strand
TCAAAAACCGCGTACTTTTCGCTAAAAATACATTTAGCTGATTATCAGTGACTTATCAATGAAATATCCAAAAACCAAGCATCGGGTCTAAGTCGGCAGCCGCCCCAAACGTTAAAATTCGCCTTCCGCCCAAAGTGACATAATGTCAAAACATCCCTTACCCGCACACAGTTGTCCTGCAATATGTGCAGCAGAATGGTTCTGGCTTTTTGGGAGGTAAATCTTTTCATGTGTGATGCACAACTCTTCAAATATTGTTGTAAATCAGTAGAATAGTTTTGGATTACATCGTTTCTTCTTGAAAAATGTTATCTTTTTCTATGCAGATATTCTTTGGTTACGCTTTTTTTGCCGAAAAATAGCTGTATCTTTGCATGACATTACAGTTTGGCATAAAATGGCAGGCGCATTTTTATTTTGCGCGGTTTTAGCGGACTGAAAATATGTTTTTCGATTTTATACTCAGGAAAGAAATAACAAAAAAATATGATAACGATTTCTAATCTCGCCATTCAGTTTGGCAAAAGGGTTCTTTATAAAGATGTGAACCTTAAATTTACAAATGGAAATATTTATGGAGTGATTGGTGCTAACGGAGCCGGCAAATCAACATTGTTGAAAGCCATTTCAGGCGAGCTGGAGTCTACAAAAGGTACTATTACGCTTGGTCCGGGCGAACGTTTGTCCGTTCTTTCACAAGACCACTTCAAATATGACCATTGTACAGTGATGAATACCGTGATGATGGGACACTCCGTTCTTTGGGATATTATGCAGGAAAAGGACGCTCTTTATGCCAAAGAGGATTTCACGGATGAGGATGGTATCAGAGCGGCAGAGCTGGAGGAGAAGTTCGCGGAACTTGACGGATGGAACGCTGAAAGCGATGCGGCAATCTTGTTGAGCGGTCTTGGCATAAAAGAAGATTTGCACTATAAGATGATGAGCGAGTTGAGCGGTAAGGAGAAGGTGAGGGTCATGCTTGCACAGGCTCTTTATGGAAACCCTGACAACCTGCTTCTCGATGAGCCTACTAACGACCTTGACCTTGACACGGTTATGTGGCTTGAGGACTATCTTGCCAATTTTGAGCATACGGTGCTTGTAGTCAGTCACGACCGTCACTTCCTCGATGCCGTGTCTACTCACACTGTGGACATTGATTTTGGAAAAGTGAATATGTTTGCCGGAAACTACAGCTTCTGGTATGAAAGCTCACAGCTGGCATTGCGTCAGGCTCAGAACCAGAAGGCAAAGGCTGAGGAGAAGAAGAAAGAGCTGGAAGAGTTTATCCGCCGTTTCTCGGCTAACGCAGCCAAGAGCAAGCAGACTACAAGCCGTAAGAAAATGTTGGAGAAGCTCAATGTGGAGGAGATTCAGCCGTCTACACGCAAGTATCCGGGCATCATATTCCAAATGGAACGTGAACCGGGAAATCAGATTCTTGAGGTGGAGAACTTGAAGGCGGTGGATGCCGATGGCACAGTGTTGTTCGACAATCTGAGCTTTACAGTGGAGAAGGGAGAGAAAATAGTGTTCCTCAGCCACAATCCTCGTGCCATGACCGCGTTGTTTGAGATTATCAACGGCAACCGTGAGGCACAGGGCGGAACTTACAAGTGGGGTGTGACAATTACAACGGCATATTTGCCTGTCGACAACACGGAGTTCTTCGACAGCGACAAGAACCTTGTCGAGTGGCTTTCCCAATTTGGTGAGGGCAATGATGTGTACTTCAAGGGATTCCTCGGCAGAATGCTTTTCTCGGGCGAGGAAGTGCTGAAGAAAGTGAATGTGCTTTCGGGAGGTGAGAAGATGCGTTGTATGATAGCACGTATGCAGTTGAAGAATGCCAACTGTCTGGTGCTTGACACTCCGACAAACCATCTTGATTTGGAATCAATTCAGGCTTTCAACAACAACCTGAAGCAGTATAAGGGTAATGTGCTGTTTGCAAGCCACGACCATGAATTTATCCAGACAGTGGCAAACCGCGTGATAGAGCTTGCTCCTAAAGGCTCGATTGACAAACTTATGGAGTATGACGAATATATTGCATCGGATGCCATCAAGGAGTTGAGGGCAAAAATGTATTGATGCGTTAATGAAGGCACGGATTGGTTGCCGGAGATGAGATAGTGATGACTGCCGCCAAGCGTGTGTACGGCTTGGCGGCAGTCTTGTTTTTGGGAGGCAAGCTGTTGGATTGGACTGCTTGTTTTGCCGCATTCCATATTGTGTTCTGTGGAGCAGGGAAAACAAGGGCCATAAGAAAAAAAGGAGAACAAATGCTCTATTTTTTTGTTCGGTCAAAGATTTTGGTTACTTTTGCCATGAGTAATTTAACCATATTCTAATATAACAAACAACCAACATTTATAATTATCATAACCAATAATTACTATGAACAAAGAAGTAGAAATGAATCCGAACAAGCTTGTGGCATTTATCGGAAAACCGTGCTCTGAATTTAGGAAAGAGGATATAATACGCTATATTCAGGAGAATGGGATACAGATGGTGAATTTCATGTATCCGGCAGGAGACGGCAGATTGAAGACGCTTAATTTCGTCATTAACAACCGTGCCTATCTTGATGCCATTCTTACTTGCGGAGAGCGTGTGGACGGATCAAGTCTGTTTACTTTTATCGAGGCGGGAAGCAGCGACCTTTATGTTGTGCCGCGTTTCAGTACAGCCTTTCTTGATCCTTTTGCTGAGATTCCTACTTTGTCGATGCTGTGCTCGTTTTTCAATAAAGACGGCGAGCCGTTGGAAAGTTCTCCTGAGTATACATTGAGAAAAGCTTGCAGGGTTTTCAGAGAAGTGACAGGAATGGAATTTCAGGCTATGGGCGAGCTTGAGTTTTATGTGATAGCTCCTGACAGTGGCGCGTTTCCGGCGACCGACCAAAAAGGCTATCATGAGTCTGCGCCGTTTGCCAAGTTCAACGATTTCCGTACAGAGTGTATGGCATATATAGCCCAAGCAGGCGGACAAATCAAATATGGTCATTCGGAGGTGGGCAACTTTACTCTTGATGGCATGATTTATGAGCAGAATGAGATTGAGTTCCTGCCTGTCAATGCGGAAAATGCCGCCGACCAGTTGATGGTTGCCAAATGGGTTATCCGTAATCTTGCGTGCCAATATGGTTATGACGTGACATTTGCGCCGAAGATTACGGTCGGGAAAGCAGGCTCCGGCTTGCATATACATATGCGCATGGTTGAGGACGGGCATAACCGGATGCTTGACAACGGCAAGTTGTCGGTAGTGGCGCGCAAGGCTATTGCCGGAATGATGGAGCTTGCTCCTTCTATCACCGCTTTTGGAAATACAAATCCTATATCCTATTTCAGGCTTGTGCCTCATCAGGAAGCACCGACCAATGTGTGCTGGGGCGACCGCAACCGTTCTGTACTTGTAAGAGTGCCTCTGGGATGGTCGGCTAAGGCGGACATGTGTAAGGCTGCCAATCCTTTGGAAGGAGACAGTGATTACGATACCACTCAGAAACAGACAGTGGAGATGCGCTCTCCTGACGGTTCTGCCGACCTTTATTTGTTGATGGCAGGTCTGGCAGTGGCATGTAGGCATGGTTTCGAACTGCCGGATGCTTTGGATATTGCGGAGAAAACTTATGTGAACGTGAATATCCATAAGGAGGAAAACAAGGACAGGTTGCATTCGCTTGCACAACTGCCGGACAGTTGTGCCGCTTCGGCTGACTGTCTTGACAGACAACGCGGTATTTTTGAACAGTACAATGTGTTCAGCCCTGCCATGATTGACGGTATTGTCAGGAATCTGCGCGCATATAATGATGCCTCACTTCGTCGTGAGGTGGAGGGTAATACGGATGAGATGATGAGACTGGTCAAGAAGTATTTCCATTGCGGTTAATGCCTCTCATCCTATTTTCAATGGTTTGAGATATTGGAGCGAAGACGGGTGGAAATATTGTGTCTGCCTGATGATGCTCTTGTTTCTCAAACCTTCATTTTGATTATTTTTTTCTGTGGATACAAAACATTACAAAGAATAATGGAACCAACGTTTAAGCTAAGTGCGACAGACAAAAAAGGAAAATATGAAGAGTTCATTCCCGGTTTCTCGGCTTTAATCGAGGACGAGTCGGAGGCTGTGAGCATACTTGCCAATGCTTCTGCGGCATTGAAAGAAGCTTTCGGTTTCTTTTGGGTCGGTTTTTATATTGTAAAAGGTGAGGAACTTGTCCTCGGTCCTTTTCAAGGTTCTGTAGCTTGTTACAGAATAAAGAAAGGACGGGGAGTGTGCGGTACGGCATGGAGTGAAAACCGGACGGTTATTGTCCCGGACGTGGAAGAATTTCCCGGACACATTGCGTGCAGTTCTCTTTCACGTTCAGAGATAGTGGTACCTCTTTATTCCTCTTCCGGAGAGATGGTGGCAGTTCTTGACATTGACAGTGACCGTGTTGCCGATTTTGATGAGACAGACAGGTTTTATTTGGAGAAGATAGTGGGTGTCATTGCTGCGGCGTTGCGTCATTTATAATTTTATTTGATGTTGAAGAATCCAAATAGAAACGCACAGTTTTTATACATGCCGAATCTCATTTTTGCAGATGATGTGACAATTATTTTTTCAAAAAGTCGTAATTTTGTCGCTTGGTAAATACAATTAAATAATAAAAATTTGGATATGGAAAATAACATTATCGCGAAAGGTGTAAAGTATATCGGTGTTGATGACTTGGATTTGGACCTTTTTGAAGGGCAGTATGCCATACCGCAAGGGGTGTCTTATAATTCCTATTTGATTGATGATGAAAAAATTACTATAATGGATACTGTGGATGAACGCAAGACAGAGGAATGGTTGCAGCGTCTGGAGACAGAACTTGCGGGACGCAAACCAACTTATCTTGTGGTCAGCCATCTGGAGCCAGACCACGCTTCCAACGTAAAGCGCATTATGGACATGTTCCCAGAGTGTGTGGCTCTGTGCTCAGCGAAGGCCGTCCCAATGCTGGCACGTTTCTTTGGCACAAGCTTTAGCGATAGAGTGAGAGTTGTTAAGGAGGGTGACACGGTATCGACGGGCGAGCATACATTGCAGTTCTTTATGGCGCCGATGGTGCATTGGCCTGAGGTGATGGTGACATACGAACATAGCCAGAAGATTCTTTTCTCTGCTGATGGTTTTGGCACATTCGGAGCTGTGGGAGCGCATGAGGAATGGGCTTGTGAGGCGCGCCGCTACTATTTCAATATCTGCGGAAAGTATGGTGCGTCGGTGCAGGCACTTCTCAAGAAGGCGGCAGGACTTGACATTCAGATTATTTGCCCGCTTCATGGTCCGGTCCTTTCGGAAAACCTCGGATATTACATTGACAAATACAATACATGGAGCAAGTATGAGGTAGAAAGCAAGGGTGTGTTCATCGCATATTGCTCTTTGCATGGCAATACGGAGACTGCCGCCCTTAAATTGGCTGAGACTCTTCAGAATGAGCATGGAGAGAAAGTGGTTGTGGCAGATTTGAGACGTTGCGATATGTCGGAAGCCATAGAGGATGCGTTCCGTTACGACCGTCTTGTGCTTGCCGCTCCTACATACGATGCAGGAGTAATGCCGGTGATGGAGGACTTCATCAACCATCTTAAGGCAAAGGCATACCAGAACCGCAAGGTAGGATTCATTGAGAATGGCTCATGGGCACCGGTTGCGGGAAAGAAGATGCGTGAGGCAATGGAGGCTATGAAGAACATGACCATTGTGGAGCCTTTGGTTACTGTGGAGTCAGCCGTGAAGGAGAAGACGCTGGAAGATTTGAAGACGCTTGCAGCTGCTTTGATTGGATAAACAGTGCTTGTTGCGGCGGGAAGACAGGCCGGCTTTGTAAGGGCGGTTGTCTTCTCGTGCGCACAAGGTATATGTGATGAACAGGATAGGGCATTCGGCTTTGAGTTGGATTTGGCAAAACAAAATGGTTGGGGTGAAATGATAGATATTGTATTAGGTGATTGTACGAAAGAATTAAAGAAAATCAAGAGCAATACTGTCGATTTGATAATTGCTGACCCTCCATATCATCCGGATAGGATACTGTATTTTTGAACCATGTAAAAGAACTGTATTCCAAGAAGCAGGAGAATCAACAAACAGTTCTTGTTTTTGATACATAATATATTCTGTCAAGGAGTGCATTCGTTTTGGGAAATTTATAGGGAAAATTATATAAATAGGAAATGTAATATGACAAATCTGTTGGTGCTGTTTTATGCAGTCTATCTACTGTCTATTGTTATATGTTTGAAAGGATAAGAAAAGAAGCGGAATATATTGTAAGAAACAGAAAGGAGCAAGTATGACACAGAGTGAATTTCAGAGCTGTATCAGCAGATATGCAGACAGGATTGAGCGGATAAGGTTATCTGCCCATCGGTTGCATGAGCATGTGAACCAGACTTATGACGAGGTGCATCCATACGGGTTCCATCTTGATATGGTGGCAGAGTCGGTATATAAGCATGGTCATGAGGTATGCGTGGAAGAGGAAGACGTGTTGCCGCTGTTTTTTGGTGCGTACTATCATGACAGTATTGAGGATGCGCGGCTTACTTACAACGATGTGAGGGCGACAGCCATTCAGTTTATGAATGAGCGGCAGGCTTTGATGTCGGCAGAGATTGCCTATGCTCTGACAAACGACAAGGGACGGACTCGTGCCGAGCGGGCAGGGGAGAAATATTATCGGGGAATCCGTGAGACACCATACGCTCCGTTTGTGAAATTGGCGGACAGGGTGGCAAATATCTCCTATTCTTTCTCGCATGGCAATGAGACGAATGTTCACATGAAGGAAATTTACCGGAAAGAGCTGCCTCACTTTTTGGAGGCGATAACAGTGCATACAGAAGATGCGCGTTTCTTGCTGCCGCAGGCAATGATACAGGCGATAGAGTCTTTCGTGAATGGACAGTCGTGAAGGAGATGTTTCTATTATATATGGAAAAGGCATCCGGAATACTATAGAAAGTGAGAAACAGCCCGTCTTAAAAGATGGGTCTTCACTTACAATTTGTATTCCAGATGCCTTTTTTGTATTATATTATTACAGTGCAGGATGGATTTTAATGTCTTTAGAATAAATCAAGTTTCCGTTTTCTCGCCTCTTCAAGCGGCAGGGTATCCTGTTTTACAGTCTTGTGTTGTTCTCTCAACAGAGCATATTTCTTATCAAGATCCTGAGCAAAAGAGTCGTGCATGGCAGGGTTTAGCAGGCGGGCAGCCGCTATTGCATTTTGTGAGGCATCTTTCATCCACACTATTGGTGCGGAGTATACAGGGGCAATCTTCAATGCCGTATGCAGCTCGCTGGTAGTCGCTCCTCCAATCATCAGAGGAATGTTCGCGCCTTCCTGTTCAAGAGCACGCGCCACATTGACCATTTCTTCCAACGATGGTGTGATAAGTCCGCTCAAACCTATAATATCCACTTTATCCTCGATAGCCTTTCGGACGATTTCTTCCGTAGGTACCATCACACCCAAGTCGATTATTTCATAATTGTTACATGCCAAAACAACGCTCACAATGTTTTTCCCAATATCGTGTACATCGCCCTTGACAGTAGCAAGCAATACTTTTCCTGCTTTTGCCGTTCCGTTACTTTTCCCCGCTTCAATCAAGGGTTGCAAATAGGCTACGGCTTTTTTCATTGTGCGTGCGGTTTTTACAACCTGAGGCAGGAACATCTTTCCAGAACCGAACAACTCGCCCACTTTGTTCATGGCCTCCATGAGCGGTCCCTCGATAATCCTGACAGCATCCTTGTATCTTTCTATAGCCTCGTCAAGATCTTGTTCAAGATAATCTCCTACACCCTTCACAAGCGCATGTTTAAGTCTTTCCTCAACGCTGCTGCCGTTTCTCCAGATTTCTTTCTCGACAGATTGTTTCTCTCCCGCCTTTTCTGTTTTTATGCGTTCTGCAAGTTCTATGAGCCTTTCTGTAGCGTCAGAACGACGGTTGAGCAGCACATCGTCTATTGCTGTAAGAATATTCTCCGGAATATCAGAATAAATTACTTGAGTGGCGGGATTGACAATGCCCATATCCTGACCAACAGCAATGGTATGATAAAGGAATACGGCATGCATTGCCTCACGGATATAATTGTTCCCCCGGAAAGAGAAAGACAAGTTGCTTATGCCTCCGCTGACATGCGCTCCCGGGAGATTTTTCCGAATCCATTCCGTTGCGCGGATAAAGTCTATGGCATACTCATTATGCTCTTCCATTCCTGTGGCTACAGCCAGTACGTTAGGATCGAAGATGATGTCATGAGGATTGAATCCCACTTCGTCTACCAATATATGATATGCGCGCTCACATATTTCAGTCTTCCTTTCAAAAGTGGTCGCCTGTCCCTGCTCATCGAAAGCCATGACTACCGTGGCAGCTCCAAGTCTCTTTATTTGTCTGGCATGACTGACGAACTTCTCTTTTCCCTCTTTCAGGGAAATGGAGTTGACAATGCACTTTCCTTGTACACATTTCAGTCCAGCCTCTATTACTTCCCACTTGGATGAGTCAATCATTATCGGGACTCGCGATATGTCCGGATCCGACATAATGAGGTTGAGGAAGTTCACCATCTCTGTCTTTGCGTCAAGCAATCCGTCGTCCATGTTTATGTCAATGACCAGCGCACCGTCTTCCACTTGCTTGCGGGCAATAGACATGGCTTCTTCGTAGTTCTTCTCATTTATCAGGCGCAGGAACTTCCTTGATCCGGCTACATTGCAACGCTCTCCTATGTTGATGAAGTTCTTTTCCGGCGATACCTCCAGCAATTCAAGTCCGGACAGCCACATGGAATCCGGTTTCTCCGCCTTCACATGTGGTCTCTTCCATACATCGTTCTCGTCTTTTATGATATGCTGATATTCGGCAATAAACTTATCTGTTGTACCGCAACATCCTCCTATGACATTGACAATGCTTTCGTCTACGTACTCTTTCACCTCACTTGCCATTTCTTCCGGTGATTGGTCATATTGTCCGAGACTGTTGGGGAGTCCGGCATTCGGATAAGCTGTGATATAATAAGGTGCCCGGGTTGCAAGCTGTTTGAGGAACGGCTTCAATTGCTTTGCTCCAAATGAACAGTTAAGTCCGATAGAAAATATCTCCGCATGTTGTACAGAAGCGAGGAAAGCGTCGAGAGTCTGTCCTGAAAGTGTTCTTCCTGCAATGTCCGACACCGTTACGGAAAGCATTACCGGCACTTTGCGTCCTGCCTGCTCCATTGCTGTCTCGGCAGCGTAAAGCGCGGCCTTTGCATTCAATGTGTCGAAAATGGTTTCTATCAGTAATGCGTCCACCCCACATTCTATCATTGTCCGCATCTGTTCCGTATAAGCGTCTGCAAGCTCATCGTATGTCAGGTTTCTCAAAGCCGGATTGTTCACATCCGGACTTATCGAGCATGTTTTGTTTGTAGGTCCCACAGAACCAGCTACAAAGCGGGGCTTGTCTGGATTGAGTGCTGTATATTCATCCGCCGCTTCCCGTGCCAGTTTACAACCGGCGGCAGTTATTTCCTTGCAGTAATCCTCCACATTATAATCTGCCATTGATATTCTTTGAGAAGAGAAAGTATTTGTCTCAATAATGTCAGCACCAGCTTCAAGATATTTTCGGTGTATGTCTCTTATGATGTCAGGACGCGTGATATTGAGGATATCGTTGTTTCCCTTCATAAGTCCCGGTATATTCCTGAATCTGTCACCTCTAAAATCCTCTTCTTTCAGAGCATATTGCTGAATCATTGTTCCCATTGCTCCATCGAGAACAAGTATTCTGTCCTTTATAATACTTTCCAGCGTTGTCATATTATTTCTTTCTTTGTTTGTGTTTGGTTGAACGGTATGACGCAATTCTTATTGATGGCGAGATAATATTACTGTCTTGAGTCAATAGAATTTCTTTCTTGCATAATCCATCTCTCGTTTGTCCTCCTTTTCTTTCATGCTTTGCCGCTTGTCATACTCTTTCTTTCCGCGTGCCAATGCAATGACCACCTTTGCGAGTCCCTTCTCATTGATAAACAGTCTTGCCGGCACAATGGTAAATCCCGGAGCCTTAGTCTCCGATTCCAGATTCCTCAGTTCCTTCCTGCCAAGCAACAGTTTCCGTTCCCTTCTCTCCGAATGATTATTGTATGAGCCGTAGAAATAGGGGGCGATATACATATTTTTCACCCACAGCTCACCATTGTTGAAATAGCAGAACGTATCCACAAGGCTTGCTTTTCCCAATCGTATAGACTTGATTTCCGTACCGGTAAGTACAATGCCGGCAGTAAATGTGTCTATAAACTCATAATCGAAAGAAGCCCGTTTGTTTTTGATGTTTATAGATGTTTTCTTTGTAATCTTTGTTTTCATCTGATGTCTGGTAATTTTGTTACATGGTAAAATATCCGGCTACAGTTTAGATTCCAGCGCAAAAAATATCGAGATTTTCCTTCACATATAATGCTATGGCCGGTGTTGTCTCTTCCTGAAAGTCATCAAGGAAATCATCTCCATAGTCGTTCAGCTTTTCCAGTTGCTCATAGAGTGCCATAAAATCCTCCTCGCTCATATCCGCCTCTATCTGGTCTTTGTGCTGATTGTATTCTTTCTTGACATTGAATATAAGCTTGGAAAAGTCCTTCATGCCCCATATCTTCTTAATGACAATAGGAAACGGGCTATCGAATATGTACGGTCCGTATCCATTGTGAATGAGCTGGATGAAGCCGCCTTCCATCACCTCGTCCTTCATATATCTGTAAGCCAATAGTGTATGCTGGTCCGCGTTCAGTCTGTTCATGTTTTCTGCTGTGAGTTGTCCGCCGACAGCTTCCATATACTTGTCGGTAATGAAATTGATAAAGTGCTCTGCGCCTTCAGACCATGCAGCCTCAAGTACTTCTTTTGATATATTTTCCATTCGTCAAATGTCTTTTCGTTGTTTATCAATGACAAAGGTACGCATTTTTTAGATGAGTAAGCCAAAACAACTTATTTTTTCAAGTTTTTCGTATTCGGCAGACACACGGGTATAAGTTCGTGACAGCATTATGATGTTGATATGCCACAATCAGAGAGACGAAGAACCTGTTTTGTGGTTCTACAAATACGATAAGACGGCTGTCTAAAGCTAAATCTTCCATACTAAATTCTCAAAACCGCACTATGGTTTATAAAGACTGCACTGTGGTTTTGAGAATTTTGCACACAAGAAATCAGTTCTTACCCACTTGTTTTTCAAATCCACCGCACAAAATTCTCTGATCAGCGGTGCTGTTTATATAATTAGCAGTGCTGATTTGAGCTTTTGCGCGCAATGTTGGTTTTTGTGGTGCAGGGAAAAGGTGTTTTCAACGAAGTGCCTACATTGTAGTTCCGGTTGCCTGCCAATCCCTTCCGCTTGCCGGGTGTAATCGTCCGTTCCCTCATACCCGGTATCCTCTCTTTTTCGTCCCCACATTTTATGTATTCGTCCCCGTATATGCTTGTCTTCACATGGCTGTTCTATGCTGAAAGTTATTTTTGTAAGGGTAAAACTGTATTTTTTAGACAATAAGTAAGATAAGAACAGAAAGAATGGAAAAGAAAATGATTGCGATGTTCCTCACTGGCGCATTGCTTTATTCTTGTGCAAGCAAGCAGGATGGCGGAGAACCGTCCACTTACAAGACGTTGGCGGTAAGGACATCGGACGCGACACTCAAATCTGAATACACGGCTACTCTTGCCGGACAGCAACAGGTGGAGATACGTCCGCAGGTAAGCGGGCTTATCACGCGCATCTGTATTGGTGAGGGTGAGGAGGTGCATGAAGGGCAAGTTCTCTTTGTGATAGATCAGGTGCCTTATCGGGCCGCTTTGGATGGTGCGACAGCCAATGTGAGGAGCGCGGAAGCCAAACTTGCCTCTGCCCGGCTTACGGCAGAGAGTACCAAAACATTGCGTGAGAACAATGTGGTCTCAGATTTTGACCTTAGCATGGTTCTTAATGAGCTTGCCGCTGCGGAAGCGGCATTGGCACAAGCCAAGTCGCAGGAAATGACAGCCAGAAACAATTTGTCCTATACAGAAGTGAAGAGTCCTGTCAATGGCATTGCGGGCATGATAGCCTATCGGGTGGGTGCATTGGTGAGCAGCAGTATTCAGGAACCGCTTGTCACAGTGTCGGACGACAGCCACATGTATGCCTATTTCTCTTTGTCCGAGAGCCGCATGACTGATTTGATGGAGCAATACGGTTCCTTGCAAGCGTTCATATCCCAGATGCCGGAGGTAGAGTTGCGTATGAGCAATGGAAAGATGTATGCGGAGAAAGGACGTATCAACGCGGTCAGCGGTATTGTGACAGCCGGAACCGGCTCTGTGACTCTCCGTGCCGATTTTCCCAATGAAAACGGTCTGCTCCGCAATGGCGGAAGTGGCAGTGTGATATTGCCTTCGTCGCATGAGCATTGCATTGTGATTCCCCAAACAGCCACTTATGAGTTGCAAAACCGTGTGTTTGTATATAAAGTGGTTGAAGGCAAGGCGCAGTCCGCACCGGTAGAAGTGTTCAACCTGAACAATGGCAAGGACTATATAGTAGAGTCGGGACTTACCGAGGGAGATGTGATTATAGCCGAAGGTGCCGGACTTGTGCGTGAAGGTGCTGTTGTCATTCCAAACACAAAAAAGTGAGCAGGCCATGACAGTAAAGACATTTATAGATCGTCCGATATTGTCCGGAGTTCTCTCTGTAGCTATCATAATTATCGGACTTATCGGTTTGAGCCAGCTTCCAGTAGAGCAGTTTCCCGACATTGCACCGCCTACGGTACGTGTGAATGCCACTTATACCGGTGCCAATGCAGAGACTGTATTGAAAAGTGTGATTGTACCGTTGGAAGAGTCGATGAACGGTGTGGAGAATATGATGTATATGGTTTCCACTGCCACTAACACAGGATCGGCTGCCATCAACGTCTATTTCCGTCAAGGCACAGATCCAGACATGTCGGTGGTAAACGTACAGAATCGTGTGGCCTCGGCACAAGGACTTCTCCCTGCTGAGGTTACCAAATCGGGGGTTACGGTGCGCAAGCGGCAGAACAGTTCCTTGAAATCTGTCTCCTTGTATTCACCGGACGACACTTATGATGCCGACTTCCTTACCAACTATATGAAAATCAATATAGAGCCGCGTATGTCCCGTATTGCCGGAGTGGGAGAGGTCAATATCTGGGGAGCCAGCTATTCTTTGCGAATATGGCTCGACCCTTTGAAAATGGCGCAATACGGACTGATGCCTTCTGATATAGCGACAGTACTTAGTGAGCAGAATGTGGAGTCTCCAACAGGCATTTTGGGTGCCGAGTCAGCCAATACCTTCCAATATGTGCTGAAGTACAGAGGACGCTATGAACAGGAAGAGGACTATGGCAATATGGTCATCCGCTCACTTCCAAATGGCGATGTGCTCAGAGTGAGGGATGTGGCGCGTGTGGAATTGGGAGCGGAGAGCTATACTCTTCTCAGTGAGACAAGCGGTCATCCGGGTGCCAATTGTAATATATCCCAGACTTCCGGTTCAAATGCCAATGAGATTATCAATGAGATTGATGCCGTATCGGCTGAAATTTCTGAGGCTTTGCCGAAGGGTATGGTTTTGGAAGACATCATGAGCACGAAAGACTTCCTCGATGCGTCTTTCGCCAATGTGGTAAAGACGCTTCTGCTTGCCATTGTGCTTGTAGTGTTGGTCGTTTATCTGTTCCTTCACGATTTTCGTGCCACCCTCATTCCTTCATTGGCGATTATTGTGTCGCTTGTCGGCACGTTTGCTTTCATTTATGCGGCCGGATTCAGTCTGAACCTGCTCACTCTGTTTGCCATTGTGCTTGTCATAGGCACGGTCGTGGACAATGCCATTGTTGTGGTGGAGGCAGTGCAGGCAAAGTTCGATGAAGGATATAAGCAGGCTTATCAGGCAACAGTCGATGCGTTGGGCGGACTTACCTCCGCTTTGGTCACTACCACCATCGTGTTTATGGCAGTGTTCATTCCGGTATGCTTCATGGGAGGCACAACCGGTACTTTTTATACGCAATTCGGCCTGACAATGGCTGTTGCTGTGGCAATATCTCTTGTCAATGCGCTCACCCTCAGTCCGGCACTCTGTGCTTTGATTATGAAACCCCGCGCTGAAAAAGACCAAGGCGGCAACCTGAACTTTTCCGACCGTTTCCATTATGCGTTCGACACCTCGTTCCATCATGTGCTCGACAGATACAAAAAGGGCGTGTTCTTTTTCTGCAAACACAAGATACTGGCTGTGCTGTCCGTAGCAGCCGCTTGTGCGGCATTGGTATTCCTTATGAATATCACCAAGACTGGACTGGTGCCTCAGGAAGATATGGGAACCATCAATATCAACGTGCAGGCTTCTCCGGGAAGCAATCTGGAGGAGACAGAGAGAATCATGGACGAGGTGGAGAGTGCCATACGTGACATACCACAGATTAAAATCTATTCCCGTGTGACAGGAAAGAGTACTCGTCATGAACAGTCGGCTTCCAACGGTTCTTTCTCCATCCGCCTGCTTCCGTGGGACGAGCGCGAGGACAAGGGAGATGACATCAATTCTGTTATGGAGGAGATTTATAGCCGCACCGACCACATCAAGTCGGCGCAGATTCGAGTATCGACAAGTCCTATGATTTCGGGCTACGGAACAAGTGACGGTTTCGAGTTGTATGTGCAAGACAAAAAAGGCGGCAGCATCGAGGAACTGCTTCAACACACCGACCGTTTTATCGATGCGCTGAACCGCCGTCCCGAGATTTCACGAGCTTACACCACTTTCGACACGAAGTACCCGCAATTCATGGTAGAGGTAGATGCCGCATTGTGCAAGCGCAACGGTGTGTCGCCATCCGATGTGCTTTCGACACTTTCCGGATATGTAGGAGGAAGCTATTCTTCCAATCTGAACCGTTTCACCAAACTCTATCGTGTGATGGTGCAGGCATCTCCCGAATATCGTCTGGATACGGAAGCATTGGACAATATTTTCGTCCGCAACAGCAGTGGTGAGATGTCTCCTGTCTCCCAATATCTTACGCTGACGAGAGTATACGGAACAGAAAGCCTGTCGCGCTTCAACCTGTTCTCTTCCATCTCTGTATATGGCGCGCCTGCCAGTGGCTACAGCTCCGGACAGGCAATCAAGGCGATAGAGGAAGTGTCCAAAACTGCCCTTCCCGAAGGCTATGGATATGAGTTCGGTGGTATGGCGCGCGAGGAAGCATCTGTCGGAAACACAACAACAATGGTATTTGCCATCTGCATCGTGTTCATCTATCTCATTCTTTGCGCCCTCTATGAAAGTCTGCTGATTCCGTTTGCAGTCATCCTGTCTGTGCCGTTCGGACTTGTGGGAAGCTTCATCTTCGCGCAGTTGTGGGGACTGGAGAACAATATCTATATGCAGACCGGACTTATCATGCTCATCGGACTGCTGGCGAAGACTGCCATCCTGCTCACTGAATACGCCTCGAACAAGCGCAAGCAGGGACTGAGTATCACTGCCGCCGCAATGTCGGCTGCCAAAGCCCGTCTGCGCCCTATTCTGATGACTTCGCTGACGATGGTATTCGGTATGTTGCCAATGATGTTTGCTCAGGGAGTCGGTGCCAATGGCAACATCTCGGTAGGTGTAGGTACAGTAGGCGGAATGCTGGCAGGCACCATCGCATTGTTATTCATTGTTCCTGCGCTGTTCATTCTGTTCCAGTATTTGCAGGAACGCTATCTGCCTGGACGTCCGGCAAGGTAATACAAAATGTGAAGCACCTCTATTATATGTATATGCCTCAGGGCAGAGAGAGGTAAAAGGCTACGTTGATTTGTTTGGCTGATTCTTCTTGCGGATGTATTCTTAAATGGCTCTTTCGTCATTCATGCTATGTCCTCCGTCACAAGTCCCTCCCAATTGCGGAATATTCCACAATTGGGAGGGACTTGTGACGGAGGCATTTTTTTTGGAATATATTCGTAAAAAATGTGGTTCATCCGATATTTCGAGTGATATGACGTACTGTGTGTATAGCCCTTATCAAGATTTTGCAATGTCTCCATACATCCATTGCGTCGCTTGTACGTGCTCTATAAATGGAAGTATTAAATCCCCGAGCCATCCTGCCGCACATATTGCAGGACAACAGTATGCGGACAAGAGATGTTTTGACATTATGTCACTTTGAAAAGAAGGCGAATTTTAACGTTTGGGGCGGCTGCCGACTTAGACCCGATGCTTGATTTTTGAATGTTTTATTGGTAAATGATTGATAATCAGTTAAATGTATTTTTAGTAAAAAGCGTGCGGTTTTAGACGTAAAACGCATGGTTGGAGTCAAAATAGGATGTGTTGATAATCAGAGTGTTATGAAAAAATCGTCTTAAAATTGTCTTTTTTCGGCTTCAAAATCCATTTTTGTTTTTCGGGGCATG
>JAMPEL010000063.1 GCA_023665185.1 Roseburia sp. | reverse complement strand
TTCAAGGCGCACAAAATTTTCAAAGCCCGTTTTTCGGCCCAAAATCGGGCTTTTTTCCGAATCACCTCCTCAAAAAGACGGCAACCACCTTTTCCATGCCCCGAAAAACAAAAATGAATTTTGAACCCGAAAAAAGACAATTTTAAGACAAATTTTTCATAACTAACTGATTATCAATACATCCTATTTTGACTCTAACCATGCGTTCTACGTCTAAAACCGCATAGTTTTTGCTAAAAATACATTTAACTGATTATCAACGATTTATCAATACAATCCGAAAAATCAAGCATCAGACAAGGGCGAAAAACAGCTGGAAATGTTAAAAAAGTGTCCCCAGCCCAAAGTGACATAATGTCAAAACACCCATGCCCTCATACTGTTGTCCCGCAATATGTGCGGCAGAACAGCCCAGGTTTGAGACTTCCGTTTATAAAGCCGTACAAGCGATGCAATGGAGGCATGGAGACACCGCAATATATTTGGATAAGGGCTATACCCACAGTGTATCGCATATCACCCGAAATGCCGGATGAACCCGTTATACCGATATGGATATATCTGTGAGCACAGAAACAGCCCGCTCTATCCTGAGGTCTACCCCGGATGAGATACAATTACCCCAAAAGAAACGGGCAGAAAACTCCATCCGGAGTTCTCCGCCCGTCCTGCCTGTATTATTTGTAGAACATTCACAACGAACACACCGCTGTTGTCCGCAATCTTCCTGTTCTAAGCCCGCATCATTTTATCTGCAAAGTGACAATCGCCATTTTCGGCATATCCACCACAAGCTCGCCGTTCTTGTTTATCTTGGCACCCTTGAAATCGGCTGGGACTACCTTCTCCGGCGCATCGAAAGTGTTGTGGTCCTTGATGTCCTTTGAGGTAAGGATACGCGCATTGATTACTTTGCCTTTCACTCCGTCAAGCTTCACTGTCACTTTATTGGAGTTGTCAAGATCGGCATTCACAAGATTCACATTCACTGTCCCGTCTGCCATTTTCGATGCAGAAGCACTCACGTAAGGGGCTGTGCGCTCCGACGCGCCCCTCTGCTCGTTCTCGGCCGTGAAAGTCTCGCAACTGACAGACAACGGAATATTGACCGCTTCCATATTGTCTACATACATGCGGAAGACATGGTAAGTAGGCATAAGCACCATCTTGTCGCCTTTGGTGAGCACCATGCTTTGCAGCACGTTGGCAACCTGGGCAATGTTGGTCATCTTCACACGCTTGGTGTACTGATGGAAGGTGTTGAGCGAGATGGCGGCCACCATCGCGTCGCGCATTGTGTTCTGCTGGTAGAGATGCCCTCTCACACTGCCGGGTTCCTCATCCCACCATGTGCCCCACTCATCGACAAGCAGAGCCACGCGGTTTCTTGGGTCATACTTGTCCATGATGGCAATCTGTTTCTGCAACACTTCCTCTATTCCGACTCCACATTTTGCCACAGTCCAATAATACTGGTCGCGGGTGAAATCTGTGGCACTGCCCTTGCTCTTGTTCCAAGAGTAGCAAGTGTAATAATGAAGGGAAAGACCGTTCATGCGGTGTCCCACATTCTTCATCATCACCTCCGTCCAGTTATAGTCGTAATCGCTTGCTCCGCTCGCAATCTTGTACAGACGGTTTCCGTTATATTCGCGGCAGTAAGTGGAATAGCGGCGGTAGAGGTCGCCGTAATATTCAGGACGCATATTGCCTCCGCAGCCCCAGCTCTCATTGCCCACACCTATATAATACACTTTCCACGGTTCCTCCCGTCCGTTCTGTTTTCTGAGCTTTGCCATCGGACCGTCTTTGGCAGTCATATACTCAACCCACTTTGCCGTCTCTTCCACTGAGCCGCTGCCCACATTCATGCTGACATACGGCTCGCAATCCAGCAACTCGCAAAGGTTGAGGAACTCGTGCGTTCCAAAAGAATTGTCCTCCACAGTTCCGCCCCAGTTGTTGTTCACCATTCTCGGGCGGTTTTCCTGCGGGCCGATGCCGTCCTGCCAATGATATTCATCGGCAAAACATCCTCCGGGCCAGCGCATCACCGGCACACGAATATCCTTCAGTGCTTGGAGCACATCGTTCCTGTAGCCGTCGGTATTAGGTATCTCAGAATCTTTTCCTACCCATATACCACCATAAATACATGTGCCAAGATGCTCTGCAAACTGTCCGTAAATTTCCTTGTTTATTTTCTCCTTTGCCTCATTCACACGCAAAGTGACTTCCGATGTCTTCTGTGCCATCACAGGCATGGCAAGAAGCATGGACAATGCCATCATTGTCTTTTTCATGATACAGAATTGTTTTATTGGTTATTACTAATGTTTTGTTTCTCCGCACAAAATTAATAAAAAAGAAATGATGGCAGGGGCTTTTTATGAAATATCTGCCACGAAAGGACAAAACGCATTGAAAATCGGACAAGAATCCAATCCGCATTGTTTGAGGGATACAGTGAGGGGCGGATGGATAAAGGTGATGCAGATTCTTTTTGAAAATGTTAAATCCGTGTTAAATCCATACAGAGATTACATTCATGATGTGCAAGAGCTATATATTTGCAGTGTACTATTAAACTATTACACTAAAATCAGACAAACCAGAACAACAATTTTTATGTTAGAGATTAAAGAAATAAGCTATGGCTACAGGCACGGCTTCAACGTATTCGACAACTTTTCGCTCAACATCAAGGAAGGCGGAGTGTACGGGCTGCTCGGAAAGAACGGAACAGGAAAATCCACGCTGCTCTATCTTATAATGGGACTTCTGCGTCCGCAAAAGGGCTGTGTACACTACAATGGTACAGACACCACGCTTCGCACACCTGACATCCAGCAGGACATGTTCATTGTGCCGGAGGAATACAACCTGCCAAGTATCTCCCTTTCCAAATACATAAAAGTGATGAAACCGTTCTATCCGCGATTCAGCGACAAGTTGCTTGAGGAGTGTCTTACAGGGTTCGACATGAATACGGACTTGAATCTTGGCGCATTGTCGATGGGACAGAAAAAGAAAATATACATGTGCATGGCACTTGCCACCAACACCCGGCTGCTTGTGATGGACGAGCCGACAAACGGACTCGACATACCGTCCAAATCGCAGTTCCGGAAAGTGGTGGCAAAAGGAATGACCGATGACAAGACTGTCATCATATCCACCCACCAAGTAAGAGACGTGGAGCTTCTTCTTGACCATCTTGCCATTATCGACCGCAACCGCGTGCTGCTCAACGCTTCGATGCCCGCCATCGGAAAGCGTCTGCAATTCATCGACACCGACCGCAACTCCATTCCTTCCAATGCCATCTACACCGAGCAGGTGCTTGGCGGATACAGCTGCATAGTGCCCAATAGCGGAGAGAACGAGACTCCGGTCAATCTGGAACTGCTGTTCAACGCACTGCTGACAGAAGGAGACGCCATCAGAAAGCAAGTGAATGAGGAATAAGAATCGGGAAAACAAAATACATAGAAAACAGAATCAAGAAAAATATGGAGAATTTTAATAAACAACAGTTCCTGCAAGTCGCAAAATGGGACCTTACCATCAACAGCACTTTCTACCGCAACATTGCCATCGTCACTTTGGCAGGCATCCTTTCAATCACTCTATTCGCTTTCTTTATCAGGTGGATTGTGGTTGCGGGAACAAGCTCCGACTATTCTGAAGACTATCAGGACATCTTCATGCAGTCAAGCGGATACACCACCACGGAAGGCATAGTGATTTGCGTTTCTTACTTCATCTTTGCCATGTCGTTGATTTTTGCCGGCTGCATCAACCATCCGCTGCGTAACAAACAAGGACGCATCTCCACACTGACACTCCCTGCCACAAACTTGGAGAAATACCTGTGGCATGCCTTGCTTATGACTGTGGGATGCGGACTGTTCTGCGGACTGTGCATCATTGTGACAGACCTCATCTACATTCTGTTCTCCTTCCTGGTGTTCCCGACAGGCAGCGTCTACTCCATCACCCTACAGTTTTTCCATTACTTGTTCGGCAGTCCGAGTGTAGACATCAACACAGGAATAATAGACGAGGTAATGCAGGCAATTGAGTCGGAAGGCATCATCAACCTGAGCAGTTTCAAGATGGTTTCATGCGCGACAGGCATATTGATGACATCTATCTTCGCATTCGGAAATGCCGTCAAATACAAGAATAATATCATATTGACTGTGATTTTCCTGACTCTATTGCAGTTTGCCTTCTTCATTCTGTTCTCGGTGGGCATCATTTTGTTCGGCGAGTCGATAGGCGAGTATCTTTTCAATTGGGCAAACGAGCATCTGACAGAAGAAATGCTTCCGACAATAATCAACAGTATCCTGATAGGCATAGGAATTATCTCGTTGGGCATAAGCGCACTGCTTTGGCGGCAGTCGTACCGTCTGTATTGCAAGGCGCAAGTGACAAGTAACACGAACAAAAACTGAGAAAATGGATTTTAAAGAAAAAAAAGCGATATATTTGCAGATAGCGGAGATGTTGTGCGACGAAATCCTTCTCGGAAAATATAAGGAAGAGGAACGAATCCCCTCGGTAAGGGAATATGCCACCACGGTGGAGGTAAATGCAAACACAGTCGTAAGGACTTACGAGTGGCTGCAAATGCAGGAAATCATATTCACGAAAAGAGGACTCGGATATTTCGTGGCACATGGCGCAAGAGAGACCATTGCCACCATGCGGCGCAAGGAGTTTCTGAACGAATCGCTTCCAGAGGTGTTCCGTACTATGCGCACTCTTGGAATAAGCATGGAGGAAGTGACGGAACGGTTCAATAAATATGAAGTAGGACAAGAAAAAGAAGATTCATTATGATGAAAGCAAAATCACTTATCACAGCCACAATCATGGCTGTAGCTATTGCAGGGCTGCAATCTTGCACCGATTTTAACCCGACTAATCTTTCTTCCCGGAAGAAAGGATTCATCGACTCCAAGAAATGGGGCAAGGTTGTGAGCAAGGAACTTGACCTGCAAGGTTTCAATGCCATACATACATATAGTAATGTAGACATTATATACACTCAAGACAAGGAATATAAGGTATGTATTGAAGGAAATGAGAACGCGCTGACATACTATCAGATTAGTGTCGATGACGGAGTGCTGACAGACCGAATTGCAAAAAACACGACTGGCAACATCCCGTCAGTAAGGTTGCGAGTCACCGCGCCTACACTGCATGAAATCAATGTAAACGGTGCGGGAGACATTGACATAAAGAAGAAAAGCAAGTTTGATACACTTAGTATCAACATACAAGGTGCAGGCGACATCGACATAAATCATATTGAGTGCGACAGACTCACGGTGGATATAAGCGGAGCGGGGGACATCAAAGCCCAGAACATTCAGTGCAACTCCGCCACAGTGTCCATATCCGGAGCAGGAGACGCCGACTTCCGGAACCTGACAAGTACAGGGAATATTGAATGTCACTGCTCAGGAGCGGGCGACATCGATGCTTTAGTAAAATGCCCGACATTGCAAATCGTATCTAATGGCGCTGGCGATATGGACATTGAAGCGGAATGTGATTTCATCAGCGCAGAAGCCTCCGGCACCGGACATATCGAAATCAACGGATGTACGCAGGAACTGAAAAGAGACGAAAGAGGACTGAGCAAAATCGACACCAAAGGCTTGAGGGTGGACAGATTCATCAAATAACCGACACCCGCAGCAAATCAAAAGAGGCAACACTTGCCGCCAACATGAACATCATGTGAGCAACGCAAGTTTGCCTCTTTTTATTCTGGACAAATCTTCACACCTGTCTGAACGATACTGACAGATTCAGCTTCCTCCAAAATTGGAACAAAAAAAGGGGTAACGCCTTACCCCGAACCTTTGTTAACCTTAAATCTAATACTATGAAAAACACGTTGCAAATATAGTGTTTTTTACATTGTTGTCAAGCATCGCGTCAAAAAACATACGTTTTATTCTAAAGTTTATGATATACATCAATTAAAAAGCGTCAGATATAAGAAACATATGACTAAAACATACATTTTATTTCACCAATAATGAAAAATATGTACCTTTGCTTCATGAAAAAGGTATTATTTGTTTGTTTGGGAAATATCTGCCGCTCTCCTATGGCGGAGGCAATCATGAACAAGCTGGTTGCAAAGGCAAAAATGGAATATGCAATAACTGTGGACTCGGCAGGACTCATCAGCTATCACGAAGGTGAGAAAGCTGACGACAGAATGCGTATGCACGCGCGGCGGCACGGATATGAGATTACTCACATATCGCGTCCGATAAAGGAGGAAGACTTCTATATTTTCGACTACATCGTCGCAATGGACGACAGCAATTACGACAGGCTGACCGACATGGCGCCGGGACTCCATGAGGAACAGAAAGTGGTGAGAATGGCTGACTACCGGAAAAACATCGTGGCAGACCATGTGCCAGACCCTTATTACGGAGGACATGAAGGTTTTGAGAATGTAATCAGAATATTAGAAGATACATGCAGTGGACTGTTGGAGGAAATTATCAAGTCCTGAGCAGGCAAAAATAACAGAACTTTTAGAAAACAATATAGAGTAAGAACCAAATTAAAAAGTAGGCTTATGAAGAACATTATCTCAAAGATTTGTCTCGCGGCAGCTCTTATGGCAGGTGGAAGCACACTTGTAAACGCTCAGACAAAAACACTGTATCTCAGCACTTATAACGGAACATCGCTTACCGCTCACGACGGTCAGGTCAGGAATGTATATGTAAACCGTTATCTGTTCAACGGATGGAACACCATTTGTCTGCCTTTTTCCATGACAACGGAACAAGTAAATGAGGCTTTCGGCAGTGCGTGCCGTCTGGAGACACTTATCGGGGTGGAGAACAACGGGGATGAGCTTATGCTCAACTTTGCTGACTGCAAGAGCAAAGGTATAGAGGCAAACAAGCCTTATATACTATATTATACAGGCGAGACAGGCACTGTCAAGTTTCAAGCAAACGAGGCTGAGATTGTAGCAACTCCTTCCAAGCTGTCGTTTACAGACACCAAAGGTGTGGTGGTAACATTTGAAGGCGCGATGATGAGAACTCCGGGAGAGGGCCTGTACGGCATCCCCGCAAAGTCGAATGAGGAGTCCGTATTTGTGAATGTAGACAACTTTGAAAGCGGCTTCCATGCCACCAGATGTTTCGTCACACTCTCTACCGGAAACTCCACACGTCTTTCTTCAAACCATGTAGGCGATGGAGAGGCGACAAGCATCACCGCCGTTGTGAAAGTAGGAGAAACTTTCGATGTATATAATCTGAGCGGACAAATCGTTGCCTCAAAAATATCGTCAGAGAGATTGTCTGAACTGCCAAAGGGTGTGTACGTAGTCAAAGGAAAGAAGATTCTGGTAAGATAACCGAAATGTGCAATACCTATATATAAGGTGTGCCGATTTACATTCACATGACAGATAAATGTAAATCGGCACACTTTTTTTGAGAAAATCCCAAACCGTTTTAAAGTTTGACTTAAACTAGAACCACCCGGAAAAGACGCGTCAAAAATGCGGAGATGCAGGATTCTCAAATTATTTTTCCACGCTCGATACGGCACAGAGGCTCATTCACTCCTCCCATATCCGTCTTATATCTTTCGTCTCCGCGACACATGTCAAAATCAACAATCCCTTCGTCCAGCCATAATTTTGCAGATTCAAGCAGCAAGACAATCCCCGGCGAATACCGACTGTAAGTTGTGTCGATTGCCAGACGAGGCATAAGCAGGTGCTTCCGATGGGCATAGACAATCATGAACGCCGCAGGAACAGAGTCGATTTCCAAAACATACAACCGGCTTTCTTTCAATCTGCGCAAACTTTTAGTGGCACACCCTGTCATAATCTCTGTGATTGCCTTTACCGATGCCTTCACTTTACCAAGCGTCCCGACTTGTCTGCCGTTCCAGGCCAGCTTTCTTATAAAGTATATGCGCCATAGTTGATAAAGATATTTATTGCCGGGCAGTGTGTCGTATGTGTAAACTTTCAGCTCCACATTCTTTCCATCCGTTTTCTGATGGTTATATGCCTTGCGGATATTCTTATAGATATTCTTGGACAACGACCCGATATATTCGTCTATTGTAGCATATTCCGACAAAGGGACATGATAGCTTGCACGTTCTGTATAGTTGCCTCCGAGATTTCTCATCACCTCAGCAAAGGGCGAGCATTGGGGAACATCCGCCCAGCTCAGTTTTTTTGCCTTATAATTCTCCTCTATATATCGTTGCAATGCGGCATATTTCCCCTCATTGCCTTTCATTGGGAAAGGAGCCGTAGCATTGAGTATTCCGGCGACCCGACAGGATGGAAACCGCATTTTGCCGGAACTGCGGGTGATGTAAAGCGGTATGATGGCAAACGGCAGTCCGTCATACGTCATCAGCACGTATGAGAACTTCACGGTCAGTTGCCTCAACGGATTATTGTGTATATAATCATATAGAAATTTGTGCCAGATATAAGTCTGATAAAACGAATAACTTACATACGGCATGTCTTGGCTTTCCCCGATACGGTCAAGTTGCTCCCATTGCTGTTCCAAATCTGCAATCCTGCTGTATTCGGCAAAAGCGAAATGTGCTTGTTCTGTCATTTTGTTCCCTTTTTATTTTGCACAGATATTCATCTCCACACCTAAAGAATGGCTGTTATTGAACCTGCAAATCTATGGTTTGTCTGTAAAGTTACAATAAAAAGGAAATAAAATACAAATAAATTGGAATAAAAGTAATCTGAGAAATCCCACAGGCACGAAATTGAATAAATAATGTCAGCGCAAAGAAAATTCAGTGCCGTAGATTTGAAAAAAATCAGCGAAAAGAAATGTTTTTTTGTGCGCCAAATTTTTAAAACCGCAGTGCAGTTTTAAAAAACCACAGTGCAGTTTATAAAAACCGCACTACAGTTTACAAAAACAGCAGTGTGGTTTACAGAATCGAGTGAAGCGAAATAGACTTTCCATAATCATCTTATAATGATTGCAGAACGGCAAGACTGTAGAACGAGAAAGAGGTATTTTCGTCCATTCCCACAATAAAGCAACGCAGAACAAGTAAAAACTCTTACAAATCATAATTTTTCCATTCATTTATTTGCTCATTTAAAAGGAAACAGCTTATTTTGCACCCGTTATGAAACAGAACACGAATACATATTGGCGTTGGCATAACTTAGGACATCACAAAGTCGTAAGTCAACCCGGACTGTTCCTTTATTAAAAGAAATTCAACTGTCAAACAGAAGATATAAAAGGGAATCAAGCCTGTCGTACTTACGACAGGCTTTTTCTTTTTTGCGACAAAATAAAATACAAACATAAACAGATATAAAGACTATGAGCTTTCAAGTAGATTCAAACGGATTTTATGGAGAGTATGGAGGTGCCTACATTCCGGAAATACTCTACAAAACAGTAGAAAATTTGAAAAAGGCATATCTGCCAATCATCGAGAGCAAGGAATTTAAAGATGAATACCACCTTCTGCTGAAGGATTATGTGGGTCGCCCTTCCCCACTCTACTTTGCCAAAAGAATGAGCGAGAAATACGGATGCCGGCTGTATCTGAAAAGAGAAGACCTGAACCATACTGGCGCGCACAAAATAAATAATGCGCTCGGTCAGATTCTTGTGGCAAGGAAAATGGGGAAGAAACGCATCATTGCGGAAACCGGAGCCGGACAGCATGGTGTTGCCACTGCCACCGCATGTGCGCTGATGAACATGCCATGCGTGGTATATATGGGTGCCACCGATGTGGAACGCCAGCATGTGAACGTGGAGCGTATGAAGATGCTCGGTGCGGAAGTCCGCCCCGTAACAAGCGGCAACATGACATTGAAAGATGCCACCAATGAGGCCATACGTGACTGGTGCTGCCATCCTGCCGACACATTCTATATAATAGGCTCCACGGTAGGACCGCATCCATATCCGGACATGGTCGCACGCTTACAAAGTGTCATATCAGAAGAAATAAAATGGCAGCTGGAGGAGAAAACCGGACGCGACTATCCGGATTATCTCATGGCCTGTGTCGGCGGAGGCTCTAATGCCGCAGGAACAATATATCATTATATAGATGATGAAAGAGTGAGAATCGTACTTTCCGAGGCGGGAGGTCTGGGTATGGACACTGACATGACAGCCGCCTCCATGCAAATAGGTACAGACGGTATTTTGCACGGTGCGAAAATAAAGCTGATGCAAACGGAAGACGGACAGATTATCGAACCTTATTCCATTTCTGCGGGACTCGACTATCCGGGAACGGGTCCCATACACTGCAACCTGTACAAACAGGGACGCGCACAGGTTGTGGCTGTGAACGATGACGAAGCACTGAAAGCGGCCTTCGAGCTGACCCGTCTGGAAGGCATTATCCCTGCTTTGGAAAGCTCACACGCACTCGGAGCACTTCCAAAAATGCAGTTTAAGAGCAATGATGTGGTGGTGCTGACCGTCAGCGGACGAGGTGACAAAGACATAGACACTTACCTGAAACACTTTAACTAAGCGATTATGGCACGATTCATATATCATACAGCAGCAAAGAAAATTCTCGGAGACTTAAATACTCCCGTAAGTACATACATGAAAGTGCGCGACGCTTATCCTCAAAGCGCGCTCATGGAGAGTTCCGACTATCACGGAGGCGAGAACAGCCGCTCTTTCATCGGGGTGCATCCGATAGCCTCTATCAGTATAGAGCATGGCACAGCCATAGGCAAGTTCCCAGACGGAAGCCGAACAGAGAAGCTTGTTTCCGATGAGTATCGGTCGGACAAGGCTATAAACGACTTCCTGAAAGAGTTCTGCATCTCTGGCGACAACGCGAAATATTGCGGACTATACGGATATACATCTTTCAATGCGGTGAGATATTTTGAGAACATCAACGTGAAAGATGAGACACGGCAAGAGAATGATGCGCCCGACATGCTATACATATTATATAAGGATATCATCGTATTCGACCATTTCCGCAACGAGATGATTCTTATAGAACTTCTTGAAGAGAACGAAGAGGACGACCTGAACCAACTGGAGCATGATGTGCTGCACCGCATGTTCCAAAGCTATGAGTTTCATCCTGTCGGAGACATTCGCAGCACATTGACAGACGAAGAGCACAAGGCCAACATACGGAAAGGGATACAGCACTGTCTGAGAGGTGACGTGTTTCAGATTGTACTCTCACGACGCTTCATACAAAAGTATGAGGGTGACGATTTCAAGCTCTACCGGGCATTGCGCAGCATCAACCCCTCACCCTACTTGTTTTATTTCGACTTTGGAGGATTCCGCATTTTCGGCTCATCGCCGGAGACACATTGCCGGATAGAAAACAAAAGAGCGTATATAGACCCGATTGCGGGCACCACAAAGCGGACCGGAAATCCGGAACAGGACAAAAGAAATGCACTGTATCTGCAAAACGATCCAAAGGAAAACGCAGAGCATGTCATGCTTGTCGACTTGGCAAGAAATGACCTGAGCCGCAACTGCCATAATGTGAAAGTGGACTTCTACAAAGACATGCAATATTACAGCCATGTCATACATCTTGTGAGCAGGGTGAGCGGAGAACTTGATGAGAATGCCGACCCGATAAAAGCTTTTATCGACACATTTCCAGCCGGCACTCTCTCGGGAGCGCCCAAAGTGCGCGCCATGCAGCTAATCAGCGAATATGAGCCGCACAACCGGGGTGCATACGGCGGATGTATAGGGTTCATAGGATTCGATGGAAGCCTGAATCAGGCAATCACCATACGCACATTCGTCAGCCGGAACAACGAGCTGTGGTTTCAGGCAGGCGGAGGAATAGTGGCCAAGAGCAACGAGGAATATGAGTTGCAGGAAGTAAACAACAAACTCGGAGCACTGCGAAAAGCCATTGAAATTGCCGTGGAGCTATAATCAGTCCCTACCGACTTATTCTACAAACAAGAAGCATAAACTGACTACACATGAAAATAGTAATAATAGACAACTACGATTCATTTACATACAACCTGAGTCATCTTGTAAAAGAACTTGGAGCAGAGGTCACGGTATTGCGCAACGATAAGTTCCGGATTGAGGAAATCGAAGAATTTGACAAGATTATTTTATCGCCCGGGCCTGGAATACCGGAGGAAGCAGGACTGCTTCTGGAAGTAATAAGGGCATATAAAGGCAAGAAGCCCATCCTCGGGGTATGCCTCGGACACCAAGCCATCGGAGAAGCCTTCGGAGGAAAACTGACCAATCTGAGCAGCGTTTTCCACGGTATCGCCACTCCAGCCACCATCATTGCCAATGACTATCTTTTCAAAGGGCTTCCTTCCCAAATAGAAATCGGGAGATACCACTCATGGGTTGTCGATAACGAGTCGTTCCCCGACTGTCTGGAAGTGACCAGTACAAGCGATGAAGGATATATCATGTCACTCCGGCACAAAGAATATGACATCAGAGGAATACAATACCATCCGGAAAGTGTGCTCACACCGTTTGGTAAGGATATAATCAGAAACTGGATTGAACACTGACACACTTAATTGAGAAAGGACATGAAACAGATACTCACATCACTCACTGAGGGCAAACTTCTCACACGCACACAAACGCACGAGATAATGCTCGACATCACAAAAGAAAAATTCAACGATTGCCAGATAGCCGCATTCCTCACGGCACTCCAAATGAGGGGTATCACTGTCGATGAACTTCTCGGACTGCGCGACGGGCTTCTTGAGACCGGACTTTCAGTCGATTTGTCGCCGTATCAGACCATCGACATCGTGGGCACAGGAGGAGACGGAAAAAACACTTTCAACATCTCGACATGCTCGGCATTTGTCATTGCCGGGGCAGGCTATAAAGTAAGCAAGCACGGCAACTATGGCGCCACATCCATAAGCGGCGCGAGCAATGTCATCGAAGAGCACGGAGTGAAGTTTACCAACAATACAGACCAGCTGAGACACTCGCTTGAGGAGTCGGGAGTGGCATATCTCCATGCGCCGCTCTTCGCACACGGAATGAAGTCCGTGGCTCCGATACGCAAAGCCCTGCAAATACCCACTTGTTTCAACCTCTTGGGACCGCTTGTCAATCCATGTAAGCCGGCATACAGTTTTCTGGGAGTAGCCAACCTGAACCAAATGCGCCTTTACACCAACGCACTTCAAAAGTTAGGAGTGGGATTCGGCGTTGTGTGCAGCTACGACGGGTATGACGAAATATCACTGACCGGAGAATTCAAGGCGACAACCAACTATATGGAGAAAGTGCTGAAAGCTGAAGACCTCGGTCTTCATACTATAAACAAGGAAGAGCTGTATGGAGGAACCACCAAGCAGGAAGCCATGTATATATTCGACAGCGTGCTTCAAGGCACATCCACTGAAGCGCAGAAAAATGTGGTCATCGCCAATTCCGCGTTTGCCATACATATCATGGAAAAGGACAAGACAATGGAGGAATGTGTGGACATTGCACGTGAGTCTGTCGAGAGCGGAAAAGCATTGAGATGTTTGAAGAAATTCATCGACATAAACAGTTGAGACCATGAAAGACATACTGGAAGAGATTATAGCATGGAAGCGGATTGAAGTGGACATGCAAAAGAAAAGCGTTGCCTCCGGCACACTCTATAAGGAAGTGGAGGACATCATTGCCAACGGCTCACTGCCCATATACTCTATGGCCGGTTCACTACAACAGTCGGCTTCTGGAATCATTGCGGAATTTAAACGGAAATCCCCATCAAAAGGATGGATAAAAGAAGCAGGAAAGGCTAACATTATTCCGACTGCATACGCAAAGAACGGGGCCGCAGCTTTGTCCATCCTCACAGACGAGAAGTTCTTCGGAGGCAACATGGACTTTATACGAACCGCACGTCCCGAAGTAAAAGTCCCGATACTCCGAAAAGACTTCATCATCGACGAGTATCAACTGTTTCAGGCCCGCGCCATCGGAGCCGATGCTGTTCTGCTCATTGCGGCAGGACTGAAAAAAGCTGACTGTAAGATGCTTGCCAGAACAGCGCACGAGTTAGGACTGGAGACTTTGCTGGAAATACATACAGAAAGTGAGTTGGACTATGTGGGAGAAAATATTGATATGGTTGGTGTAAACAACCGACATCTCGGTACTTTCCATACCGATGTGGACACCTCCTACAAACTGGCGGAGCATCTTCCTTCCGACTATATATTGGTATCGGAAAGCGGAATATCCAATCCGGCAACAGTAGTGGAGCTACGCAAAGCGGGATTTAAAGGATTCCTCATCGGAGAAACATTCATGAGAGAAAACGACCCAGCAGAGGCTCTCAGAACATTCATAAATCAAATAGTATCACAGAAAGGAGAATAAAGAAACATGATTATCAAGGTATGCGGCTTGCGCGAGGCAGACAACATAAAGGATATCGAGGCACTGGGAGCAGACTGGACAGGGTTTATCTTTTATCCGCGTTCACTCCGCCACATCACTTCCCGCCCCTCCTTTCTGCCTGCAAAGGCAAAAAGAGTCGGAGTCTTTGTGAACGAGCAGATACAGAATATCCTGCAAAAAGTGTCAGAGTTCCGACTCGACATTATACAGCTTCATGGAAACGAGACTCCGGATTTCTGTATGGAGTTAAAGGGCAGTCTGCCCAACGACATACAAATCATGAAGGCAATCCAAATAGAAAAGGAGGAGGACGTCAATATATCCTCGAATTACAGGGAATGTACGGACTATATTCTTTTTGAGACAAAATGCCACACATACGGCGGAAGCGGCAGACAGTTCAACTGGCAATGGCTGCAAAGCTACAAAGGCCCGCAACCGTTCATCCTCAGTGGCGGAATCGGTCCCGACGACGCTCCTGCCATAAAACGGATTGAGCATCCCCGCTTTCTTGGTATAGACCTTAACAGCCGTTTTGAAAGCTCACCGGGAATAAAAGACACAAGGCTTCTTGGCAGCTTCCTACAGGAATTGAGGAAATAGAAATCAGGTATTTTTTATTACATTCTTTCTAACCGAAGAAAAAAAACAACATATAATATGAACAGAATAAACCACCTTTTCCAGACAAAGCAGCATGGAATATTATCCATTTACTTCTGTGCCGGACACCCGACACTCGAAGGAACAGCAGACACAATAAAGACGCTTGAAAGAAATCATGTGGACATGATAGAAATCGGCATTCCTTTCAGCGACCCTATGGCAGACGGTATTGTCATCCAGAATGCGGCAACAAAAGCCCTGAAGAACGGAATGTCGCTGCGCAAACTGTTCTCGCAATTGTCCGACATACGCAATGAAGTCAGCATCCCGCTTATTCTCATGGGATACCTCAACCCAATCATGCAGTTCGGGTTCGACAAATTCTGCGCCCAATGCCGCGAATGTGGAATAGACGGAATAATCATTCCCGACCTTCCGTTCAAAGATTATCTGGAAACCTACAAACCTGTTGCTGACACGTATGACATCAGAATAATCATGCTCATCACACCGGAAACGAGTGAGGAGCGCATACGTTTTATCGACGAGCATACAGACGGATTCATTTACATGGTTTCTTCGGCTGCCACCACCGGAGCGCAAAAAGAATTTGATGAGGCGAAGCAGGCTTATTTCAGCCGGATTGACAGCATGAATCTCCGTCATCCAAGAATGATTGGTTTTGGAATTTCCAACAAACAAACACTTGATTCGGCAATGAGCAATGCCTCCGGAGCTATCATAGGAAGCAAATTTGTAACTCTCTATGAGGAGACAGGAGATGCGGAAAAGGCTATCAACCAGCTGTACGAGACACTGAGGAAATAAGAAGTAGCACCGGATTGGCGACCTCCCCATCCCTACAATATGGACAAATCGCCAATCCGATCTTTTTTCATAGAATATTCCCGACTTATTCACATCCAATATCGAACATGTCCTAAATATGCGAATTGAGTGCATCAGAATAGTTTCCGCAATCTGATGTTTATCGAAAAATAAAGGGAGAAACAGCAAATGTCCATCATTACAATCCCTCAAAAGCAAACAATTAGCTGTCGCTTTTTAGCCAATCGGTTCATCTGACATTTCAAGTGGTATGACACACTGTGTATAGCCCTTATCAAAGAAATTGCAGCATCCCTACACAAAGCGCATCCATTGCATCGTTTGTACGTGCTTTACAAACGGAAGTCTCAAACCCGAAGCATTCTGCCGCACATATTGTCGGACAACGGTTGCGGACAAATGTATTTTGACATTATGTCACTTTGGGCGGAAGGCACTTTTTTAACATTTCCAGCAGTTTCTCGCCCTTGTCTGATGCTTGATTTTTCGGATTGTATTGGTAAATCGTTGATAATCAATTAAATGTATTTTTAGCGAAAAGTACGCGGTTTTTGACGTAAAACGCATGGTTAGAGTCAAAATAGGATGTGTTGATAATCAGTTAGTTATGAAAATTTTGTCTTAAAATTGTCTTTTTTCGGGTTCAAAATCCATTTTTGTTTTTCGGGGCATGG
>JAMPEL010000062.1 GCA_023665185.1 Roseburia sp. | reverse complement strand
GCGAGTGCAAAGGTACGGCTTTTGCGGACAACGGCAACAGGACTGAGGATTTTTTTATGCGAAAATACGGACATTTCAGCAAAATCGAGGGACTTCGGGACAATACAGAGGGAATTTGGGACAAATTCATCGTTTCCAGATGGTCTTTATATGTGTTGAAACACAATTATCGATGTCTTATATTTCTCAAGCGCCACTGACAGGCGAAACATGTATGTGGCATACTCATTCATCACAAATCCTCCTTTTTTTATTCCATGAAGTAAAAGTTCCTGTCTGCCAACAGCCTTCTTTTTCATATAGTCTTCCGTAAATGTCATAATCAAATAACGTCCAGTGTTGCGAACCAAATTCCCTATAAATATATTCCAATATTCTTCTTTTATATATTGGCATACATCTATACATAAAACCAAATCATACTTTTCATCAGCAACCAGTTCCTCCGTAAGGTCTACACTATCACATAAAGCAGGTCCTCCTGACATAAGAGAAGACAGCTCTGCTGTATGCAAATTGCCATCATATCCAACAGCTGCAATCCCTTTACTATGCAAATATGCCACATACCATCCCGGACCACATCCAAAATCACATACTGTATGTATATTCATTTTACGACAGAAATCCAACAAAGCATTCTTCAGACCATTATCAAATACAAATTTATCGATGTACTCAGTATTCCATGCACCTGTTTCTGAAATGTCTATTTCATGTGCATGAGAAGAAAGCAAATACCTGTCAACCAAATCAACCGCATCCCAACTTTGAGCATATTCAAATTTCCTCGCAAAAAAACCCACAGGATTAGTCAATAACTCCCTAAAGTCCTTTTTTTTGATATTCTTCGGTGATTTGTCATTCTCATTCTTATCCCAAACGATGGTCCTACAATTATTTTTCCACTCTATCTGCTGACAATAAGGAGAATTCAAAACCACTGTAGGGACATAAATTTCCTCTGGAACATAGGTAAATTTCATTCTATTGTAGAAAGCAGGCTTTTTCTTTGTGTAATTGACCACAAATTGAGTGACCTCACGACTAAACGAAAACCATGCAGAACCTCCATAAAGATGAGGGAAAAAATCAGGAATACGTCTCTTAATCCCTATTTTCTTTTCCCATTCAACAATCCTCCATAACTTTTTTTGCCCGGCATCGTCCCTACAACTTATAAAATCAGGAAATATATAATATTGCAATCTATGATATGTATTGTAGTCCGTATATGGAGAAGGTAAGTGATTACAATTCAAGAATCCCTTTATCGATGTATGAGAAAAGAAATGCAGAAAGTCATACAAAGGTTTTATAGGATAGTCTTCTCCGCTCAGAACATGAAAGTATCCGGCATTTCCATCTCGTAAGGCACACTTCATCAGATATATTTCTGCTTCAAGCACACTAAAGCCACCCCAATGTACACGATATTTGCGGTACACCCCTTTGACTCCCGAACAATTTTCCAAGTCTTTCAATTCATCATCATACACTTTTAAATTCTTATCTATATGAATATAAATATCACATTGCCCTTCAAAAAAATCCACAAGTCTTTTCACCTGTTTCAAATTTTTGTGAGCCATAATCAATATTGCCTGCCTCATTTCTATTTACTTTTCAAATAAAATTCTAACCACATAACTATATCAAAATCCAAACAAACATTGAATCAGTCGTCTGTCTCTAATCACAATTTCGCCTTTACCCTCCAGTTGTATATTACCTGACAATTTTTCATTAAACGAGGTAGTCAACGAGTTATCCAGCCTTACTTTCACTACATAAAGTCCCTGTTCATTAGGAGTTCCGCTAAAAGAATGGACAGAACCAACAAGAAAGCCATAATCCACCTCCGAATAATTCTCCGGATAAAGAAATACTGCTTGTCCTTCCTCCAATTCGCCAATATTTTTAGCAGTCAAATATACAAACGCATATTTGACATCATTTTGGTTTGCATAAACAACCATCTGCCCGGAAAGCTTTTCCGGATATTTAATAAAGAAAGCACCGCCACACAGGACTAAAACAACAAAAAGGCAAAGACCAAGCACATATCGCTGAATATATACAGGCATTTTCCCAACTACAGAATCCATATCCTCCTCAACCAAATCAAAATCTCTCATAAATCAATCCAATGTACAGTTCATTTGTTCTTTTACCAGATTACAATATTCGCCCGCCCTATCCATAAGTTCCTGATGAGTACCCACTTCCACAACTTTACCATCTTTCAATACTACAATTCGGTGCGCATTTCGTATAGTACTCAATCTATGTGCTGCAATCAGTACAGTTTTTCCTTGATAAAACTGGTGGAGATGATCCATTATCTCTCTCTCATTCAAGCTATCAAGAGCATTTGTAGCCTCGTCAAAAATAATATACTCCGGATTTTTATATACCGCACGCGCTATGAGGATACGCTGTTTCTGTCCTTGACTGATACCATTTCCATCCATTCCAATCTTAGTGTTGATACCCAAAGGTAACGAATCTATAAAATCCGACAGATTGGCTATCCTCACAGAATTAACAAGCCTGTCTTTATCTATATCATCAGTACCGACAGCTATATTACGGGCTATCGTATCAGAAAATATAAATCCATCCTGCATGACAGATCCACAGACCGTGCGCCATAATTTCCGATTCACATTACACAAATTGGTCTTTCCTAAAGTAATAGTGCCCTCCGTTGGTTCATAAAATCCCAACACAAGTTTCAGCAATGTAGTCTTTCCACTTCCACTCTCTCCTACAAAAGCCGTTATTTCGCCTTGCTTCACACATAAATCCACATGTTTGAGTGAATAATCACGTGTAGACCCACTATAGCTGAATGACATATCCTTAAAACACAAATCACCATTATCCGGCAACTCATCTCTTTGCTCAAAAAATTCCTCATGTTCACCCTTAGTTTCATGAACTTCATTCAGTCTCTCTATACTAATTTTTGTGTCCTGATACGAGCGAACAAATCCCACAAATTGAGAAATAGGAGCCGCCACCTGACCTATTACATAAGATATTGCCATCATCATACCCAAAGTCATCTCTCCGTCAACCACACGTTTTGCTACCATATACGAAATGATCAAACTGATAAACTGCGTAATGAGCATAGCTCCAAAATTCTGTATTTGGGCAATTTTCAGACTTTCAATGCTATTTTTGAACTGCTTAAACTGAATCTGTTCCCATTCCCACCGCTTATTCTGCTCACAATTGTTCAATTTAATTTCCTGCATACCTTGCACCATTTGAATTACAGCACTTTCATTTTTTGAAGACCAATAGAAATTCTGATAATCCAACTTGCGCCGATACTTCAAAAAAAACACCACCCATAATATATATAAAGAATGGGCTACAAGAAAAAAAACCAATATATGCCAATCATATATAGCCAACACAGTTCCGTATATCAAGAAATTGATTCCTGCAAAAAAAATTCCGACAGAATCTCTTACAATAAACGTCTCAATCCTCTCATGGTCATTTATGCGCCGTAAAATATCTCCCATCATTCTTGTCTCAAAGAATTTCATCGGCAATCCCATCAATTTAATCCAAAAATCAGATATGATAGCGATGTTCACCCTTGTATTCGTATGCAGGGAAATCCAACTTTGCAAGAAATTTATAGAAAGACTCGTAAATGTAAGGATAAACTGTGCAATCAACAGCAACTTCACAAAACCAATATTCCCATTCCTGATGCCAATATCTATCATTGATTGTGACAGGAACGGAAAAATCAATCCCAACAACATGAATAATGCAGACAATACTATCATCTGCACTATCTGACTCCTATATGGACGAAGATACTTAAAAAAATAAGAAACAGTCTTCAAGTCACTATGCTCACAACACTCATCATCATGGCTGTAAAAATCATTGGTAGGTTGCAGAACCATTACAATTCCTTTCTCCTCCCCGTTCTGCTTAGTACTTATCCAGTGGCGGTCAAACTCCTCATCAATATACTTCATCTTTCCTATAGCCGGATCAGCTATATAGAACAGATGCTTCTTTTTCCGCCTTTTTATTTTATAACAAACCACAAAATGATTCTGATTCCAATGCATAATACATGGCAAAGGAACATCCTCCAACAATTTTTCTTTAGATATTCTCAAACCTGTAGTCCTGAATCCTACGGACTCAGCCGCATCGCCAATCCCCATAAGCGACACTCCATCACGTGAGATAAAAGAACGCTCGCGCAAAGTCTGAAGGTTATATTTCTTCCCATAAAACTCTGCGATCATTTTAAGACATGCCGGACCGCAATCTTTGCGGTCCAGCTGTCTTGTATATGGAAAATCCTCCAGAATCATTTCAATAGAAAGGCTTATTAATGCTTACAATTAGCCAGCACATTCACAACATTCCCATTTCCATTGCCGCCACATGTACCACCAGTATTACCACCACACGTGCCTCCAGTATTGCCACCGCATGTGCCTCCGGTATTACCACCGCATGTACATGCACATCCTGCGGTTGTATTAACAACACAACCTGGATTCACTGTACATTTATCATTAGGGGTATCCCCATCAGATGTACCTCCATAAACTTGCAACATTTCCATTTCGGACAAAACATCATTTTCAAAAGATGTAAATGCCATTTTTTTTAATTGTTTCATAACACCAAAATTTATTTCTGTTTATTCTTCAAATTTAGAATCTTAATATACTTAGGAATGCTATCGCCATTGATTACACAGTCCGCATCATTTATAACCACCACTGTATCATTCTTGTGATTCAATGAATCTCTTTCATTCCGGTTAACAATGCATTTAGGATTCAACACACAATCATTCAGATTTGTGATACTGTCAACAGGCACAACAGTCTTATCCTCTGCACCACCTATTCCTCCATACACTTTTAGCAGCTCCATTTCGGACAAAACACTATCATTCATATATTCCTTTTTTATGTTTATCTTTCCGAAGACAATTCCTTATTATATCTTCTCACAGACTTTCCGCCCTGGAATCTGTACACGACATTGATTCTGAAACCATTTTTAATTCTCTCGTACAGTCTATCCACATTGCTTACATACATCAGCGGAGAGTCCTCTATCACATAATTAGTTCCTTTTGCAAAACAAAAAGGAAATTCATATCCAAAAGTCAATATCAATTTTTGGTTCATTAAAAATTTCTCCACATTCAATGAGGTGATGTCATATTTCACTTCCGAAAAAGACTGTGGAAGAATGTTCTGTCCTTGATTATACAAATAGGATATGATAACGGACATTTTCATCTTGTCATTGTAGTATCGCAATGAAGTCGTAGCATACCATTCATCCGCATGACGGCTATAAAGACTGTATGATGTATTCTTGGCGATATACTTTATATCAGCCTTGTACACAAAGTCCTTGCAAAATCTCTTAGTGAACGACACAGCCGCCCACCATTCATCATATTTGGCATTCACCGTTGTTTTTGCCACATATTTCCCCTCAGCACCAGAAGGAAGCATTCCCTCACGCTCTTCCGATATGTTGGCAAAAGTATTAGGTGAATTGACATATCCGACCTGCAAATTCAGCAACTGCCACAAGTCTACCGTCAGCCTGACATCATGCCTGACACTCGAACGTAGGAAAGGGTTTCCGCCAGACCATATAAGCGAGTCTACAAAATATCCATAACTGCTTGACGCTGTCTGGTCCGGATAATTGATATTGCAATTATAATTCACGCGAAGCCAATTTTTCGGTGACAATTTCTGATAGAACAGCGCATTAAGTCCATACGGCAACTGGTTGTCTCTCGCCCCATTGCTTTTCAGATGTATCTGCTCCATCCAGCCTCCCAGCTTCACATTGGTATTATGCCAGGGCCAGTATGACACTTGCGCCCAAACCTGATTTCTGTAATAGCTGTTGGCATTCAACAGCTCACGCATATCATAATCTCTCCGAGAATAATCCTTCCATGTATTGGCATATCCGCCGGAGATGAAGAGCGTATAATTCAAGAAATTAGAGCTTGCCTCTGCACGAAACCGGGTATAATTCATTCTGTCACGGAAATGATTGTCAAGCATAAAACCAGAGGTTTCAATCTGATTTGAGGCATATTCCGAAGGAAGATACCTATAATTAAAATCAGCCGAATAATCAAGTTTGCCTTTCTTGCCTCGATAAAAGACCGCCCAAGAGTGCTCTTGCTCATCCGTCGCCTGACTATTGTACCGTTTCTGCACAAGCTCATTTTTGTCTGCTTCCGTAGTTCTTATATACGTATTTTCATTTCTCTCATCAAAATTATCATTATTAAAAGAATAGACGAAAGACACAGAGCTTTTCTCACTTATCTTATAGTCGGCACTGGCATAGAATTTATTCTGACGGTCATATTGCGTCATGTCTTTATTTCCGTTCTCATTAGGAATGCTCACATCCCTGATACCCGCAAGGTAATTATTACGTTGCCACCTGCGGTCTATTCCGCCTTGCTGGAAGTTGAGTCTATCACTCACATAAAAGTTCCATCGGTTTTTCGTATATGAGAAATAACCGCTTGGCAAACATGCCACCATAAACTTTGAGTTCTTGCTTGATGGATTTTGATAGGAATAATAATTGACATTTCCCTCATAACCCTCATAATCCTTCTTGGTATGGAAGTTTATCAACACATCATAACCCGCATATTTGCCTTGTGGCTGGTCTATAATATCAATTTTGTCAAAGCGCAGATGAAACAAGTCCATCACATTATTTTTAGATTTCTCCACACTGTCCACCAGCACCACAATATTCGTTGAGTTGTGATACTTTAGCTGCCTGTCTATATAATCATAATCGAATCCGGGCAGAGTAGCCATCATTTGTGCCACATCTTTGGCGCCCCTGCGCATTTCCTTTGTAATAATCACCCGCGTCTCGTCTCCACGCTGTATAATATTGCTTGCCTTGATTTCCACCTCACCCAAGTCAATCTGCTTCTGCGCCGTTGTATCCTGCCGGCTTTGTGTGACAGTGTCATCAGGTGTCAAAAACATTCCATTTCCGAAACATCTTGTTGCAGGAAAAAGAGAAGCACAGAGCAAAAATAGAAATTTGTATTTAAACATTACTTGTCGTCTTTTAGAAATGACTCTACATAAGAGTCAATATACTTATTAATTTTCTTTTCTTTATCATCAAATGCACATTGCACTGTACCGGTTTTCATGATCATTTCATCCCGCATTTTCGGGCATGGTCCCCAACATATCGGCAGATACTTGCATTGTTTACAAGAAGCGGCATCATCTAAAATAGATTGTGTCTGATAAGGATAATCTGTATTCCAGACAATCTTTCCTGAATCTCCAAGATAGCCACGGGCTGCGCTCATATCCTCATTGTCACACTTTCCCACCACACCATTCGGATATATGCAATTAAAATGTGCGCGGTCTGTATAACACATACCCAACTCACACGCATGCACATTATAGTTGGTCTTACGCACTTCCTGTCTCAATTTTTTCACCTTGTCATCATCTATTTTATCATCCTGAACCTGCCATACCTGCTTTGGCAAAATCTTTATATACTTGCGCAAATCTAATGGTATGCATTCGTTGATATCATTCATAATATCTTCAGGCAAAAGATTTTTGTCGGTATAATTAATACGAAGATAGCAATTTGCTTCTGGAATCAATCTCACAATATGGGTGATATTAGTCAAAGCAATGTCAAATGCAGAACCTTCTTTCAATCTCTTCACCTTGTTGTGCTGTTCACGGCGACCGTCAATTGTAATCTGAAAATCTGTCACATTCACCTCACGCAGTTCTTTGATACGCTCCTCATTCAGCAACGTGCCATTAGTGGTCAATGTCGCATTGTATTTTACTTTCAGTTTGTCGCAGATGTCTTTCGCATAGCGAGATATTGCTATCATTTTCTCATACTCCAATGTAGGTTCTCCACCAAACCACGACAAATTGAAATATTTAATCTTATTTTCTTTAAGATAATTAGCTATGTGCAGCTTTAAGCGTCTCATTGTCTCCTCCGACATAACCATATCCTGATGTTTCTGCACACAGTACCAGCATGACAGATTACATTGATATGTAGGCAAGACTATCAGCATGTATGCATCCGGACATTTACCTTGTTCATAAGCTTGTCTGACCAAATCCAATTCGTCAATGTCATCATTAACCACAAACCCCTCATCCAGCATCTTTTCAAGAAAAACAAGATACTTATCCTTATAATTCTGCGGATTCAGTATCACATCTTTAAACACCTCATAATTCTTATCCGAAACCTCAAAAAATCTTTTTGTACGCCCATTAAAAAATACATGTTTGCCATTACGATATATAAAATAATTGTACCTACTCGTTTTCATTTTTTATTCCAATTTTATGCAAAGTTACCCCTCTTGCATCGAAAAATACAACAAATGCGTCATTTATTTTCTATAATGCCGTACTTTTGCAGAAAAAAAACAAACAAATGAACAATATCATCATATTTTTATCACATATAATCAATGAAGAGACAATAGCACGATGTAACAAAATATACCGTGAGATGTCAGACGCATACACAATATATTGGGTAACAACAGAAACCAATAGCGGTGCTTTGTCAAGGATACCAACCTATATAAAAGTATTTCCCGTATCATCAAAAGACATTCAAGGAATGGGATACACCCCCATCACATCGAACATTTGGGGAAGCGTCAATTTCATCATACAATTTTTCTTCAAGAACAATCCCCAATATGATAATTATTGGGTAATAGAATATGATGTTATTTTCACAGGAAACTGGAAAACATTTCTGGACACATCTGACCACATACAAGCAGATTTGTTGAGTTCGCATATAGAATTTTATTCACACAGTAACAGAGAGTGGGAATGGTGGAAATGGTCACGCTGGAATGAAAAGAACAATTATTCAGTTGAAAGCTACGTAAAATCATTCAACCCTATCTACAGAATGTCTGCCGCCGCACTCTCATTCATGGACTGCTTCATGCGCGAGGGCAACAGCGGACATTTCGAGGCATTGATAGCCACTGCCTTATACAACAACGGATACAAACTTGTTGACTTCGGAGGATATGGAGAGTTTGTCCCTCATGGATTTGAGAACAAATACTATGTGAAAGGATCCGGCACAAACAACGGAACAATACGATACAGGCCCCTGTATCTCCAACAAGAGATTAAAGCATTAGGAATAGCAGACAAATTATTCCATCCTGTTAAATTTGAAACATATTAATACAAACCTGAAAATAAAGGCAGAAACACCACTTGACAATATCACAAATATATCAATCAGAAAAAAAATAAGGCGGATCCGAAAGTCCGCCTTAATATATAAGGATATGCGCAATAAAAGGCTTATCGCATACGACCATATTATGCAACTCAGCTATATTATACAACCATATTCATGCGCAATTATATTATCGCTCTATTGTCTGCTCACGATCCGGTCCTACAGATATGATGACAATCGGAGTTTCCAGCTCTTTCTCCAAGAAATCAATATAATTCTTGAATGCCTGAGGGAAGTCAGACTCAGAAGTCACCTTTGAGAGATCCTGATTCCATCCCGGCATCTCTACATATACAGGCTCTATCCCCTCCGTAATATCAAACGGGAAATAGTCAATCTGCGTACCGTCATTCAGCTTATAAGCCACACATGCCTTCACAGTCTCAAAGCCATCAAGCACATCACTCTTCATCATGATAAGCTTTGTCACTCCATTCACCATGATAGCATACTTCAAAGCAACCAAGTCAATCCATCCGCATCTGCGCTCACGACCAGTGACAGCACCATATTCATGACCGATGGCACGAATCTTGTCACCAGTCTCATCAAAAAGCTCTGTAGGGAACGGACCCGCACCGACACGAGTACAATATGCCTTCATGATACCATATACATCCCCGATTTTATTCGGACCGATACCCAGACCTGTACAAGCTCCGGCACATACCGTATTAGAAGAAGTCACAAACGGATAAGAACCGAAATCCACATCAAGCATTGTTCCCTGCGCTCCCTCACAAAGGACAGACTTGCCATCGCGAAGCAATCCGTTTATCTCATGCTCGCTATCGACAAGCGTAAACTGCTTCAGATACTCAATTCCCTCCATCCATTTCTTCTCCACCTCGGCAATATCATATTCCGTATAGTTGAGCGAAGCCAATATTTTCTCATGGCGCGCCTTGTGCGCCGCATATTTCTCCTCAAAGTTGTCAAGAATATCGCCCACACGCAGACCGTTGCGGCTAATCTTGTCCGTATAAGTAGGACCTATACCCTTTCCAGTAGTTCCCACCTTATCCTTACCCTTAGCCGCCTCGTATGCAGCATCGAGCAGACGGTGTGTAGGCATAATCAGATGCGCCTTCTTGGAAATATGAAGACGGTTTACAAGTTTGTGTCCCGACTTTTCAAGTTCCTTGGCCTCATCCATGAACAAGTCCGGCGCGAGCACCACACCGTTACCGATAATGTTCACCTTGTCGCCCTGAAAGATTCCGGACGGGATGGAGCGAAGCACATATTTCTGTCCTTCAAACTCAAGAGTGTGTCCGGCATTAGGTCCTCCCTGAAAACGCGCCACCACGTCATAGCGAGGTGTAAGCACATCGACAACCTTGCCTTTTCCTTCGTCTCCCCACTGAAGACCCAAAAGTACATCTACTTTCATATTATCTATAATTTAGAATATTAATTTACACTATCACGTTTTCTTTTCTCCCTATTTGCCCTTGCCTGACATTTGGAGCACACACCATATACATATACAGCACAATGCGTCATTCTGAACCTCCGCAGTTTCGATTTTTCCACAGTGCGCCTGATGTCCTCATTCGCAAATTCCATCACCGTCCCGCACTTCGTGCAAATCTGATGGTAATGTTCCGGAACTCCATGACACTTCTCATATTCCATCACTCCGTTAAACTGATGGCACAGCACAAGCCCTGCATCTACCAGCAGCCCGAGTGTGTTATACACAGTTGCCCGGCTCACTCTGAAATCATTCTTCAGCAGTTCGTAAAGCGCGTCTGCCGTAAAATGCCCTTTCCTATTATATATAGTGTCAAGAACAGCATACCGTTCCGGAGTTTTCCTGCATTTCTTTTCCTCCAGATATTGCGTAAACAACTCCCTCACTTCATTTTTTTTGCCTTCTTGTTCCATCGTAATACGAAGAATAACGCCACAAATTTATTATTTTTCCATCTCAGCAACAAATTATATGTCACATTTCGCAAGTTAATGTAGAAAATAGAGCATACAGCCATTCATTGCGACATGACATATAATGTCCGCATCCGACCCCGGCTATGGTTCACGTCAGTTGTCCGCTCCCCTCACCTGCTCAAACACATTCATCGCCCTCTGCGCCGCCGTCCTCACCGCCGCGCTTGTCGAAGCCGCCGCCGCATTCGCCTGATCCTGAAACTCATAAACCGAGCGTTCATTAAGTTTTCCGCGCCTCAACACATGACACATAGTATAATAGCCGCACACCTGAACCATCTCCTCCTCCGAGGCTATCCATCTGAAAGCCAAGTCGGAGGCATAAGGCAAACGTCCGAACAGGTTCAGACTGGCAAGCTGCGCTATCTCCACATTGCGTATATTCTCCACCCACACATCCGCCAGTTCAGGAAAGAACGTATCAAGAGGCTGAAGTATGGTCGCCATGATTTTCAGCTCGCGCACCTCCTCTTTCCACAGTTCCTGCGCCAGCTCATGGTCAGGCTCAAACTCCGACGCAATGGCATGAATGCGCGGAATCTCAATACCGAAGTTCACACGGTAGGCCACTCCCGCCTGCCTCATGGCAGCGGAAGCCACTCCGTTCATATTGGCGCGAAGCTCCTTCTTTATGTCAAGGATATGCTGTCTCGTCGTCTCCTTCATACCCGTCATTCGTTTACCGAAGGCAGCACGGAATAGTCGCGGCTATATCTTAGCATCTGCTCCGCATAGCCCTCCGTATAGTCAATCTTCACGTCCACGATGTTTCCTTCACCGTCCTTCACCGCCGTATATACCGGATTGATAAATCCTTTGTAAGGAGCTATGTCCAAACGGCGGTAGCGCGCAAGAATCTCCTCATGAAGCTCAGCGTCAATCTTTACACCATAGTTCTCCACAAGATTCTGAGCCGCAAGAAAATCACCCGTGCTCTTTATCCGCTGCACCTCGGCAAGAAGCGCGCCGAACAGCTCGCGCAACCTCACGTAATCATTAATCTTGACATACGTCTTTCCCTCGCGCTTCACCAGTTCCACCACTTTGTCCTTGCTGCCGCGCTCATACACCCAGCGGGCAATCACAGCCCTGTTGCGCATGTGCGCCTCCTCAATATTATTTCCCGGAGCGATGCGCACCAGCTGAGTCATCAGTCCGTTCATCATATAGCTATAATACTGAGCCTTATAAGCCTCCGCGTCAGGCACAAGTCCTAATTCTGTCAGTTTGTCGTCTGCCAGATAATACAAGGCGAACAGGTCGGCGCGCGCCTCCTCGATGGTCGATCCGTATGCTTTCAAGCTGTCCGGGTCTACTCCCGGAAGTAATTTTCCCGAGCCATGTCCGAGACACTCGTGCAGGTCGGTGTGCAGGTCGTCCGTAATATCTGCATACTTGTCCATCAGTTCCACTTCTTTCTTGCTCCATACAAACTCGTCACGGAATCCGTTCCCTGCCGCCGAGCGGTTGTAAGCCTCCGTCAAGTTACCTATTGTCACCGACTTCGAGCCATGTTCCTTTCTGACCCAGTCGGAATTAGGCAAGTTGATGCCGATAGCAGTCGAAGGATAGAGGTCACCTCCAAGAATGGCCGCGTTTATCACTTTTGCGGTAATGCCCTTCACTTCTTCCTTCTTAAACTCTCCGTCCACTGGTGAGTGGTCCTCAAACCATTGCGCGTTGCCGCTGAGAATCTCCGTCCGCTTGGTCGCCTCCATATCCTTGAAATTGACAATCGACTCCCATGAGCATTTCAGTCCGAGCGGGTCGCCGTAACACTCAATGAATCCGTTGACAAAGTCCACCAACGGCTCCGTGTTCTTCACCCAAAGAATGGAGTACTCATCAAAGGTGTTCAGGTCGCCGGTTGTATAATATTCCACCAGCTTGTCGATGACCTTCTGCTGTCCCTCATCCTCGGCATAAGGACGCGCCAGTTTCAGATACTCCACAATTTTCTTTATCGCCTCTCCGTACAGTCCGTCGGCAGTCCACCGTTTTTCCACAATCTGTCCGTCAGCAGTCTTCACCAGACGGCTGTTCATACCGTACATCACCGGGCGAGAATCGTCAGGATTCTTCATGGCCGTATAATAATCCTCGGCCTCTTCCTGACTCACATTCTCATAATAGTTGCTGGCTGATGTCTTTATCAAGTCCTCTCCGCCTGCCAGATTGACACGCTTCGACAGTATTTCCGGACGGAACATCACCGGACAAATCTCGTCAAGCAGCCCGTCTGCCGTCTGCCCGTCAGCCAAAGGCAACCGGGACGAATCTATGCTTTTCACCGCCGTACGGAAGAATGCTTCGGAAAATCCCGGCACGAACTTCTCGCAACCATAGTGATGGTGTATGCCATTGGAGAACCATACGCGTTTGAGATATACCTCCAGTGCCTTGAAGTCCTCGCTGCCACGTCCGCCGGCATAGTTCTCATACACGGCCTCCAATGTGCGGCGCACACGCAGATTGTACCTGCCGTTCTGGTCGCACAGAATGTCCCTGCCCCATAAGGCTGCCTCCGACAAATAATATATCAGCGTCTTCTGGCGCAGCGAAAGGTTCTCAAAACCCTCCACCTTATAACGCAACATCTGCAAATCCGCAAACCTTTCGTTTGCATACTGAAAATCATCTGTCTTTGCCGAAGCTACGGCAGATGTAGTCATAAATGCTGTTACCATTACGATTTTGTCTATTATATTTTTCATAAATTTATTTTGTTGTTTTGCTACTAACAGGTTCATTAACAAGGTATATAGTTTTTCCTCTAAGATAGAGGAGGTGTCGCGTAGCGACGGAGGAGTCTGTTGAAATGATTCGCATAAAAACAACATAAAACAAGTTGTTTTTGTGGGTGTTTCCGACAGACTCCTCCGTCGCTACGCGACACCTCCCCTAACTTAGGGGAGGAGCCAGGTCACCACACCGTCATAAGACTATGACAACACGCAAATAACATCAGGTCGCCACATCTCGCCGTCAATATCGCTAAGTATTCTTCCGCCACTTGTCCGGAGTTGTCCCCGTAAAACGTTTGAAGGCGGAGAAGAAAGACTGGCGGTTCGAGAATCCCACCATCACAGCGATGTCGTCCACCGTATAGGCGGATTTTCTGCTATCGAGCAGATACCGCTTCGCATCCCTCACCCTACACCTGTTCACCAACGAAGAATAGTTCTCGCCAAAATGTCTCTTCAATATTCCGGAAAGCCGTGCCGGAGTGACGTCAAGGTCACGCGCAAGAGCGGAGGCGGAATAGTCCACATCACGGTAACGGTATTTCCTCACAATAATATACCGCACCTTCTCTGCCAAGTCATGCTCCTCGTCCGATACCGTCCGTCCCATCATCAGAAGACACGTTTCACACTGACCTGCTTTCCGCCCGACAATGTGAGCACCTCTATCACTGTCCGTCCCTTTTCAGGAACTGCCACCCGGCGACCGCTAAGGTCTGTATAGTGGCGGGAAACCACCTCGCCCATATCGGCCGGCACCCCGTTCACGGAAGTCGACACTTTATTGAAGTTCGCCGTGCCCGATGCTACATACACCGGAATCCAGTTGCGGCTGTCGCCTCCGACCACATCCGGCAGTGCCCATTCCTCATAGCCGCTTTGGCGGGTCATGACACGCAGCACATAGTCGCCGTCCGCAAATGAGGCAGGAATAGTACAGCGCACTGTCCGCTGCTTGTAGCCATACCATCCCTCCAGTGTGAACGTATTCGCCTTGTCCTCAACAGAGCTGACCACATCGAGCAGCTCACCGTCCTTGCTGAAAAGTCCTATGCCCACAGTCCATGTCTGCTTGTAAAGCGTGCGGCTGTAAATGGAAAGAACGCTCAAGTCGAAGGCTGCGCCCAGTGACACGGAAGACATCTCGACAGCCGGCGCGTCTTCCAGCACCATTCTTGTCTGAGGCACCGCCTCATTGCCCTCGCCGGGAGCGATACCGATAACCATTGTCTGCGATTCCGAGAACACATATCCTGTGTTATAGCCCTCTTCCTTCGGGTCAAGACGGGTAATATCGTAATAGCCGTCGCACGAGCCGTTCCACCCCCAGTTCACATGCACGAGTCCCTCGCCGTCGCATCCGTCAATGACAAAGGCATGTCCTGCCGCATCACTGCCAGAGCCTGACAGGGAAGATGCGCTGAAAAGCACCGGACGTCCGGCCGTCAGCTCATCATACAGCACCGCGTTCCATGCCGCCACATCGGCAAAGCAGTCGCGGAAAATCAGCCGCAAGGTCTGCGCGTTATAGCAGAAGTTCGTGCGGAAGGCAATCATCGCATCTTCCTCGTATGCGCCACTGCCGTCTTTCGAGTATTCCATCTTGGCAGTAATGCCGCAGTCGTAGTTCAGCTGCGCCACAGCCTTCTTTGCCGACGACAGTCGGTTTCCTGCTGTAGTGGGCTTCATGGCACTCCAATTATATATATGTGTATCGCTACTCATGTCCTCGTTGATGACTCCCAGTCCGGAGTTATACAGCACCGTTCCCCGGGCACGCTCCGGGAACTTCCATTTATACATTATCTGTGCCATTGCCGTAGCCGTACATCCCACCAGCGAGCGTTTGCCATTGTCCAAAGGGCAATAGGCATTGAAAGGGTCGTCCTGTCCCCATGTGCTGCCGCACAAAGGCTCTACGACTGGTGCTGAAGACGCGAAGCGCATCTGCCCGGCATCGGGCTTGCGCGCCTGTCCGCTCCTCACGTCAGCCACATAGCGGCTGTAGGTCTCCAGATAATCTACAAGAGCCAAAGGCATCTCCACTGCGGAGGATATGGTCCCGTGGTCGGAATATCCTATGACAGCCGGAAAATCGTCATCGCCTGACACAATGACAAAGCCATTGCCATCGGCAGCATTGAATGTATAGAAAGCAGGAGCCTCCACCGGACTGACCGCCATACGGCTCTTCACCTCATTATCCATCTCTGCGGAGACAGTCTCCACTGCCTTTCCCTTGCTGGCTGCCAGCACACGGGACGCCACACTTCGCGCCACTGACACATCTATCGGATCTGCATGGCAGGTCAGTGCCGCTGCAGCAAAGATTGGCAAAACCAATAATCTTCTCATCGTAACTATATTCTATTATTTATCCTATTATTCTAACAGAATGCAAAAGTAGCATTTTTTTATGACGCAAATAGAAAGTATTTCATTTTTTGTCCGATTTTCGAGGTGATGCCAGAGGATTCTTTCGTTGGATTTTGCTGATAGATTCATATACATGAGATGGAGGGGTGTTTGACATTATGTCACTTGGGCAGAGACCGTCTTTTTTAACATTTCCCGCTGCTTCCGGCTCTTGCCCGACGCTTGATTTTCGGCATTTTATTCATAAGCAACTGATAATCAGTCAAATATATTTTCAGCAAAAAGCATGCAGTTTTAGTCCAAAAACTAAGGGTTGAGTACAAAATAGGATGTATTGATAATCAGCGAGTTATGAAAAATTCGTCTTAAAATAGTCTTTTTTCGGGCACAGAATCCATTTTTGTTTTTCGGAGCATGAAAAGGCGGTTGCCGTCTTTCTGAGAAAGCGAGTTGGGAAAAAGCCCGATTTTGGGCCGAAAAACGGGCTTTGAAAATTTTGTTCACCTTGAAAATAAA
>JAMPEL010000061.1 GCA_023665185.1 Roseburia sp. | reverse complement strand
GCAAGGTGAACGAAATTTATTTTCAAGGCGCACAAAATTTTCAAAGCCCGTTTTTAGGGTCAAAATCGGGCATTTTTTCAAATTATTTCCTCGAAAAATAAAAACCGCCTTTTCAATGCTCCGAAAAACAAAAATGGATTTTGAACCCGGAAAAAGACAATTTTAAGATAAAAATTTCATAACTCGCTGATTATCAGCATCTCCTATTTTGACTCAAACCATGCGTTTTTGGACTAAAACCGCATAGTTTTTACTGAAAATATATTCAACTGATTATCAGCTATTTACGAGTAAATTTGACTAAAATCAAGTATTAATCAGAGCAAGAAACTGCGGAAAATGTTAAAAAAAGAGGCTCTCCGCAAAGTGACATAATGTCAATAGCTTCTTCCCGCATACTGCTGTCTGGCAATATGCGCGGCTGGATGATCCGGGACGGCATGACTCCCGAGCTGAAGCATGACATTGTGCCATTGCAGATAAAGTAGACTTCCATTGCGGATAACGTGTGGACAACAGGCGCGATGGACATGGAGGCGCGGCTTGTTTTCAAGTGAGGGCCGTACCTGCAGTGTGGTAGCCATTCCCGATAGAAATGTCGTATAAGTCCAAAAAATTATCCTTGCAGTATAAAATCCGGCTTTTTATCGTAAATTTGCAGCCAAATTAATGTGACATTAAAGAATACAAGGATATGGATACTGTTATTCTCGATTTTGACGGTACGATAGCCGATACCAATGCGGGAATCGTAGGAACGATGAAAGCCACCTTGTCGGCTATGGAGTTGCCCGATGTGGACGAGAGGGAAATATCGGAGCTTATCGGACTTCCGCTAAAGGAGATGTTCAGGCAGGCAGCCGGCATGGAAGATGAGGCAAGGCTGGATGAGGCGGTGGAGACCTACCGCCGGTTGTTCTTCGGGATATGCGAGAATACAGTATGCCTGTTTCCTCATGTGGCAGACACTCTTCGGCAACTCCATGCCGAGGGAAAGACGCTGACGGTGGCTTCGAGCAGAGACCGCCACTCGCTGGTGACGCTGCTTGACAAGTTCGGACTGTTGGAACTTGTATCCCATATCTTGGGTGTGCAGGACGTTCAGAACAAGAAACCCGCGCCCGACATGGCTCTCCGCATTCTTGAACTGACGGGAGCTGCTGCGGCAGACGCGATTGTGGTGGGCGACACCTCCTTTGACATTGAGATGGGCAAGGGTGCCGGATGCGCGACTTGCGGAGTGACTTACGGCAACCATTCCCGGGAGCGGCTCGAAGCGGCAGGCGCGGATTTTGTGGTGGACGACTTTGCCGGTATTCTTGAAATTGTCAGATAAAGGAAAAAAGAAATCTTTGCCATGGATGGAGAAAACAACTTCTTCATTATGGACTTACAATAAAAAAACGGGACTGTTTTTATGTATTATGTTTCAAAGCAGATGGAGATTGCCGGTTGCCACAGGCTTGAGCTTTCGTATGAGAGCAAGTGTTGCAACATGCACGGTCACAACTGGATTGTGACGGTGCATTGCAAGGCTAAGGAACTCAATGCCGACGGTATGGTGGTGGACTTCAAGCATGTGAAAGACAAGATACACTCTTATCTCGACCACGGAAATTTCAATGAGTTGCTGCCGTTCAATCCGACAGCGGAGAACATAGCGCGCTGGATTTGCGACCAGGTGCCCCATTGCTACCGTGTGGATGTGGAAGAAAGCAAGGCGAATGTGGCCACTTATATAAAGGACGAGGCATGAGAGTGAACGAAATATTCTATTCGCTGCAAGGCGAAGGGCGGTTTGTCGGGACTCCCGCCATATTCATCCGCTTCTCAGGATGCAACCTGCGCTGCGGATTCTGCGATACGGAGCATGAGTGGGGCGAGGAACTGACAGAAGAGGAGATTGTGGAGCGCATAGGAAGCTGGCCGGCGCGGCACGTGGTGATTACCGGAGGTGAGCCTGCCTTGCAGCTTACGGCATCGCTGGTCGACAGGCTTCATGCGCAGGGCAAGTTTGTGCAGATAGAGACAAACGGTTCTGTGGCTTTGCCCGAAAACTGTGAGGTGGACTGGATAACCTGCTCTCCGAAGGAACTTCGGGTGGTGCTGCGCAGAATCGATGAGCTGAAGGTCGTGTACAGAGGACAAGACATGTCGCCATACAGCCGGTTTGAGGCACGGGAATATTATCTTCAGCCTTGCGATGTGAAGGATGAGGAGAAGAACAGACGTAATATATCAGATACTATTAATTATATAAAAAGCAATCCAAAATGGAAACTGTCGCTCCAAACGCAGAAGATATTAAAAGTGCGATAAGGACACTGCTGCTTGCTATTGGCGAGAACCCAGACAGAGAGGGGCTTGTCGGTACGCCTGACCGCATTGTGAGGATGTGGAAGGAGATATTCCGGGGATATGACGAGAGCCGTAAGCCGGCTGTCACGACTTTCGAGAACGAAGAGGGGATGTCGGACATTATTTTCGACAGCGGAGACTTCTACTCCATGTGCGAGCATCATGTCCTGCCGTTTTTCGGACGATATTATTTTGCGTACATCCCGTCGCCCACAGGACGCATTCTCGGCATCTCGAAGATAGCGCGTGTGGTGGGTTACTGCGCGGCGCGGCTACAGCTTCAGGAGCGTTTGGCGCGCAATGTGGTGGAGATGCTTTCTGAGGCTCTCGGAGGCGAGGCATTGGGCTTTGCCATTGTGATGAAGGGAAAGCACCTGTGCAAGACCATGCGTGGAATACGCAATGACGGCAATATGTGCGTGGCGCATTTCACCGGGGTGTTCAAACAGCAGGCGGAGCTTCGGGACGAGTTCTACAGGCTGGTGGAGTTGCAGGGTGACAGACAGTGAGACAGGTTGTTTCGTGCTGCTTGGTCTTCATGAATTTTTGGTGGTAGGGGCATATTCTCCTTCCTGACAATATAGAGAAAGCGCATATTTCTTGTCGGAAATACGCGCTTTTTTTGTGCTTGCTTAAAATATCGGTGGCGATAGTTTGTCTGTATAAGTAAAGGACAAAGTTTTTAATCAAACAAAAGAGTATGATGAATAGAAAACTCAGATTAAGCGGATGGATGATTCTGCTTGTGGCTGTACCGGCTGTTCTGGCACTCCTTGTCATGTGCCTTTGGAATATGGTGGTGCCGGATGTTTTTGGCCTGACCGCATTGAACTATTGGCAGGCGTTGTGCCTGATGCTGCTGTCGCACATCCTGTTCGGAAGTCTCGGCTTCCTGTTGTTTGGCGGAGTGCTCCACGGTTTTTCTCATCACCGCCATCATTCGGCGCACGAGCGGTGGATGAACATGACAGAGGAGCAGCGCAAGGCATTTTTCGAGGGCAGATTCCGTCATGGCGGCAGATGGGCTTTTGACAAGAATGATGCTGTATCGAAGCCGGAACAATGAAGAAAGAACAGAACGGAAAAGCGGATGCCGGAACAGACTCTGCCATGCTGGCGGAGAGTCTGCGCCCACAGCTGAAATCGTTTGTCTGTAAGTGGATTTCCAACAAGGACGATGTGGAGGACATATTGCAGGATGTGTTCTACCAGTTGTTCCGCACGCTCAACGAAAATCTGTGTCAGATTGAGAATCTTTCGGCATGGCTCTACCGTGTGGCGCGGAACATCGTGATAAACAACGGGAAGCGGAAGTGCCGCAATGAGGAATCTCTGTATATTAATGAGGACGAGGACGGAGAACTGATGGATTTTCCTGCCGACTTGTTTAACGAGGCAAATCCCACTCCCGAGACTGTCTATCTGCGCTCGCTTGTCTGGCAGGAGCTTGACGCTGCACTGTCGGAACTGCCGCCGGAACAGAGAGCGGTGTTTGAACTTACGGAGTATGAGGGGCTTACCATGAAAGAGATTTCAAAACAAACGGGGGTGTCTGTCAACACTCTGCTGTCGCGAAAGCATTATGCTGTCAGGCACCTCCGTATGAGGTTGGGCGATTTGTATAGGGATATACTTGAATATTGATCCGCTTTGTTCTATTCCGGAAAAAGAGGCTTCATTTCCGGAAAGAAAAAGGCTGCTTCCGAAAAAAAGAGGTGTCATTTCAATATTACTTTTCTGCTGTAAGTTTTTTGTCCGCAGCGGATGCTGACGGCATACATGCCTTTGGCAAGCGGAAGGTCGATATGGCTTGAGGAAAATACTTTCTCAAGCAGCATAGTCCCTGTCGGTGAATAGAGGGTGAGGGTAGGGACAGTCATATTGCCCGCTTCTTTGTCGATTGTCACACTGAGGATTCCGTTGTTGCAGGAGATAGATACCGGACTGTCCGCACCGCTGTCTTCTTTTGTGCTGCCGATTCCGTCTACTACAATATGGTCTGGAAGACGCATAAGAATCCAATTGCGGTGTCCCGCCGATACAGATGTGCCGTAGTCCCACAGCCCCACACGTGTGCCGTCGGAATAAGCCTCGCTGTCCAAGTCGAAAGCCTTGATGCCGTCCTCAGTGGTGATTTTTACCAGATATTTCTCCACAGGAGTGACAATAAATTTCTGATTGTCCGCACTTTGCGCTTTTGTAGTGAGGTAATATCCCGGGAGCGCACTGGTCAGAATGTCTCCGTTGCCGTTCTGTATGGTGTATGCGTCCCCCTCCTGACGGAAGAACCATGTCTGTGAGGAAGATATTCCGGAGATGTTTGTCGCGTCAGGCAAGCAATTCTCAATGTGGACATTACCGTTGCTTGCCGACAAGCATAAGCTGGTGTTATATTGTGGCACAATCATGTAGGGGACGTCTTCCTGAATAGCTGAGTCCTCGGGAACGTCTGCTTTTATAGGAATGACAAATGTCACAATACTCTGTTTGGGCAGAGTGAAGTGCAGGGTGCGGTTCTCCAGCGTATAGTCTTTTACCGTCTTGTTGCTCTCGCTTTCAGTTGTCCTTTTGCAGGAAATAGTGCCGATGGAGTCGCAGAACACCAGATTCGCCTCATGTGTGACAGGTGTGGACGATGGGTTGATGGCTACCAGCACAAGGCTGTCGACATTCGCGCTGACAGCAGCCAAAGTCTGCGGATTCGATGTGGCGATATAAGTGTATCCCTGTTTGATGTATTGGCTGAAATGCAGGCGCACATAATAGTTCTTGGTGCGCTCATAGCTCTCCTGCGCGAAGTCGGCTTTGACAAGGCACCATTGGTCATTCCATTCCTCGATGTACTGCCAGTCCATCCATGCATCCGGCATGATATATTTGATGTCGCTTATCAGACGTTGCGCCATGTTCAGGTTGCCGGTAATGCCTTCGCCTCCTTCTCCGGTCTCGCTCATCCACACCGTCTTGCCTGCGTCTCTTGCCAACGAGCCTATTTTGCTCCTGTCCTTGTCCGACGCGCTGTAAGTGTGCGTGTTCCACTGTCCGATCAAGTCCAGTATTCCGGCAGACTTATATCCCTCAAAGGCGGATACCGATTGGCTGACGCTGGTCTCGTCGGAGGCTGAGATGACAGTGCTTAGTCCTGATTCTTTGAGAATAGGAGACAGCACCTTGATGAACTCTACTTGTGACTTCACATCGAAGTGGCAGCCTTCCTGTCCGCCGTTGGCATACCAGTAGCTTGTCAGAGGCTCGTTGAACGGTTCAAGTGTCTTGAACTCAATGCCGTATTCATCCTTATAATGCTTGCATACATCCACAAGGTAATGTGCGAACTCCTCATAGCATTCAGGTTTCAGGTTGTCTTTCGACGCGCTCACATTGCCGGCGCAGCAACCGCTGTACGTCATGTAATAAGGTGCGGAGTTGCTGAAAGCCTCGAATATGGCATCAGGACGTCTTTCCTTTATCTTTTGCATTATTTTTCTCTGCGCCTCATCGCGGGTCCAGATGTATTCTCCGTCCGAGGAGTCTTTGAAACCTTCCATTTCCGCTCTAAGTCCCTTGCCGCCATCGGCTCCCATGTGGTGGGGAGTGCAGTGGGTGTTCTCCGGGTCGTCACCGCCTCCGATATTATAGCGGAAGATGTTGTAGTTCAAGAAATTCGGATTGACAAGCCAGTTGACAATTGTGTTTATCCTGCTCTCGTTCCATTTTCCGCACATGTTTGCCCACCAACACAAAGAGACACCCCAGCCCTCGTTTTTTTGGCGCAGGGTTGTCGGATTGACTATATAGGAGGCTTTGTTCTCGTCTGTCTTTTCTTCTTGTTGCGCACAGGCTGTCCCCGTGCCGATAGTGGAACATAGCAGAACCGCTGTTATGGTACTTTTAGTAAGGATATTCATGTTGATATTCCGATAAAAGGTTAGTGTTTAAGTTACTTGTATTGAGAGGCAAAGGTATGTTTTAATGTGCTCTTCTCAAAATTTGCATCTTGTTTTTCTCTTTTTCCGTCTTTTTTTGTCCCTTGACGGACGGTAAATGCCCGTAATTTTTTTCGTTTCATTTTTTTGTCGTAGTTTTGGAGTGTTGCTTAGGAAGAGACAGATTTATGGACAAAACAAGACTGAAACGATTTTTTGACAAGGACAATTTATATCGGATTATCTTTGAATCGGACACCTTTGAGGGAAAAGCCTTTGACGTGGCAGTGATGCTTGCTATCATTCTCAGCATCATCGTGGCTTTTATCGAGAGTATGCCTTTTGTGGCAGGACATTACAAGTTGGCTTTGGAAATCTTGGAATATGTCCTGACATTCTTTTTTACCATAGAATATGTGCTCCGCATATACTGTTCGCCATGTCCGCGCAAATACCTGCTGAGCTTTTTCGGAATAATAGACCTTCTGTCCACACTTCCGCTTTATTTGTCATTCGTACTTCCTTCCGCCCGCTACATGCTTCTGCTACGCTCGTTCAGGCTTATACGCGTGTTCCGGGTGTTCAAGTTATTTGCTTTCATCAATGAGGGGTATCTGCTGTTGTATTCCATAAAAAGAAGCCTGAATAAGATTCTGGTCTATTTCCTGTTTGTAATTGTCCTTGTAATAGCCATCGGCACTCTGATGTTCATGATTGAGGGAAACATTCCTGATTCTCGTTTCACGGATATTCCAACCGGCATCTATTGGGCGATAGTCACTCTGACGACAGTGGGCTATGGCGATATTACTCCTGTCACTCCTTTCGGACGTTTCTTGTCCGCGCTGGTCATGATTCTGGGTTATACCATCATTGCCGTTCCCACGGGAATTGTGTCAGCAACAATGATTGACGAGACCAAGAAAAAAGGAAAGGACGGAAAATGTCCGCGCTGCAACCAGGATACAGACCTGAATGCCAATTACTGTAAGCATTGCGGCGAAAGGTTGTAGTAACTGTCGGTATGCTTGAAATAATGTTGCGCAATGCTATAAGCATCCACTACAAACAATATTTCAATGATAATAATTGGATAACATGTATGCAACCGCCGAGAAAACGATATTTGTAGTTGATAATTACATTGGATTGAAGACACTGGTACTTCTTAAAGATGTTCCGGCTAATGTGAATGTTGTAGTATTCTCCGGCAATATCGGTAATAGGTTGCACCAAGCCGAGTTTAACGATTTCTGCCGTGCATATTTCAATGTTACCATTTCGTTGCAAACGTCAGGGGAATATTCCACGACAGATATATTGTCATTGATTACCAAATGGCTGATGAACAGATTTGCCATTGTGGTGCTTCATCGAAAGATGGAGGTAATAAAGTTACGACAATTACAGCAGTTGCTGATGAATCCATTAACCATCCAGTTGTAGACCAACTTATTCAAAATCCAGTATTGACATTGAGATAGAATCATTTGTTATTGACCCAGCCAATCATTCCTGTCCGCTGCCCGATAATTCCTGACATCGGAAATGAAAAATAGGGAAGCGGATTGCTCTGCTTCCCTATTTCGTACCCAGACCCGGGATCGAACCGGGATGGATTGCTCCACTGGTGTTTGAGACCAGCGCGTCTACCGATTCCGCCATCTGGGCATTAGCTTTTTCCTAATGCGGTGCAAAGGTATCACTTTTTTTGTTTGTGGCAAAAAAATGCCGCGTATTTTTCTGCTTTATATGGAACATTTATACTTTTTATGGTGTATCAGGCTCGCAATGCTGCTTTCTGTGCTCCAATTCCTCAGTGTAAAGATTGAAAAAGTTGAAGTCGAGGATTGTTGAGATGCGCAACAAGGTGTGGGAGTCGATGCTTCTCTTCTCGAATATCTTGTATATGTTTATGCGACTATATCCAAGTTCGTTAGCCAACCATACGACACTCTTCTTTTTTTCCTTCATTTTCATTTTTATCTGATTCCCTATATGCATATTTGCAGATTATTTTCGTTTGACCAATTTCCCTTTTTTCTCTTTTGACAGGTTGACAATGTTTTATAGATTATGCTAATCTGCGGTATGTATGGCGGACTGTTGCATAATTTTGCTATAATAAAGATTCGGATATAGAATATATATCTGGAATGCTCTTTTTTTGTTGCCCGATTTTCTTCGGATTATTGTCTTTGTAATCTCCCCTTATCAATATTTTACAAAGAAATGATTTTTTTTGATTCCAGTAATAAAATTTTTGTAATCAATGTGTTTACATGCTTGTTTATTGACTATTTTTTGTGTCCAAAATGGCTTGTATCACATTGTAGCTTGACGAATTTTTTTTGTTCGACATATTTCGAGTAGGAATGGCAGCCATACTGTTTGTATGGTCTTTGTCGAAGATGTTGCGGTGTCTCTGTATCCATTGCGTCTTTTATACGTGTTTTATAATGGGAGTCTCCAAAGCCCAGACCATTTTGCCGCATGTGTTGTCGGATTGCTGTATGCGAGCGCGATTTGCTGACATTATGTCACTTGACGGAATGACGATTTTTTAACAATGCAGCCTTTGATTTAGGTCGTATCGGTGCTTGGCTTTTCGGGTTGTATAGATAAGTCGTTGATTATCAAATAAATATATTTTTGCGAAAAAGACGCGGTTTTAGTTCAAAAACGGATGGTTGAGTATAAAATAGGATGTGCTGATAATCAGCGAGTTATGAGAATTTGTCCTTGAGATGGTCTTTTTTTTGACTCCAAAATCCATTTTTGTTTTTCGGGGCATTGAAAAGGCGGTTGCCGTCTTTTTGGGAAAGTGATGCAGGAAAATGCCCGATTTTGGGCCGAAAAACGGGCTTTGAAAATTTTGTGCGCCTTGAAAATAAATTTTGTGCGCCTTGCGCAAAAAATCAGTGTGCCTTGGAAATAAATTTTCAGCACCTTGTAATTTTGGCTTTTAGTGGGCTTTGGGGTGGGAGAGGTATGTTTTCGAGGAAATTTATATGTCTTTTGGTCGGACGAATTGTTCTGTTTGTCCACTTTGTTTTCGAGGCATAAAAACCTCTGTAGAATCGCGTTTTTGCAACCGAGGTAAGGTTTGGTTCATTTTGAGGCGATTCTACGGAGATTGGTTTTGACATTTCAATTTGTCGATGTTTTGTGTGTTTTGCTGATATATTGACAGTGTTCGTGCCGGAGAATTCAATACATCAGTTCCAGCGACTTTTCTTTTGTACGCTTCATAAGCCAGTTTCTCAGTCTTTCCAGTTCCTCCTGTTTGGGTCTTTTCTCAAACGAGAGTGTGGCAAGACACAGTGTATCGGAATCGATGGAGTCGGCCGTATAGCATCTGACAGTGCGGTTGAGCGTGAGCGACTTTATTTCGGGGAAAAGTGTCGCCATCTCACTGCTCAGTTCGGCGGTGAGCCTGTCGAATCTCCTGTCCTGTTCCACTGCGTTTTCAAGCGTTCTTATCAGCTTGCGTTGTTCCTCGATAGTCTTTTCGTTCTTCTCATACAGGTCTTTCATCACGATTGTCTTGATGGATGATATATCTACGCTGTTGTTGCTGTTAATGCCTTGTATGACAGTTAATTTCGTTCCGCCAAGTTTGTAGGACGGCAGTTTCTGCTCTACAGTAGCAATTATTTGCGGCAGCAGTTCCTCTCCCATGAGCACTACCTTTATTTCTTTCGCCTTATACGAGATGTCTTTCTGTATTACTTGTGTGTTGGCAAAATTGAACTCGTTGTTGATGAATGTGCCGGCATGTGACTTATATAAAGACTCCTTTACGATGCTGTATGTCATCACTACCGAAGGAATGATAGTGGCTACGACTATGATGTAGATATAGCGTTTCAATATCGTTCCCCGCTTTTTGTCCATGTATGTCTTGTGCGGGAAGTTCATCATCCTGACTCCGATAAACGTTGCCACGGTAATGAATACGGTGTTTATGAAATACAGGTAGAAGGCTCCGAAGAAATACATCCATTGTCCGGTGGCAATTCCATACCCGGCAGTACACAGAGGCGGCATGAGCGCTGTGGCTATCGCCACTCCCGGAAGCACGTTGCCTTTTTCGCGCGCGCAGATTGCCACAATGCCCGCCAGTCCGCCGAAAAGGGCTATCAGCACATCGTAGATGTTGGGAGAGGTGCGCGCCAGCAGCTCCGACTGTGCCTCGGTCAGTGGAGTGACAGTAAAATAAATGGTAGCTGTAAGTACCGAGATTCCAGTGGCTACTCCGAAGTTTTTGAGCGAGCGTTTCAGCAGGTCAAAATCGGTAATGCCTATGGCAAGTCCCATTCCAATGATAGGTCCCATCAGCGGTGAGATAAGCATTGCGCCGATGATTACGGCTGTGGAGTTGACATTCAGTCCGAGTGAGGCAATGAAAATGGCGAAGATAAGTACCCACAGATTCATCCCCTTGAACTGTATTCCGCTTACAATCGACTCTGTGGTCTGCCGTTGTTCCTCTTCCGTGATGTTGATGTGGAAGAACTTCTTAAGGTTTATCTTCATTTGCTTGATTTTCAGAATATGATTAGATTTATGGATGATATAAAAATTGCCGGAGATTGGATGTGTGCCCGTTCATGGCGGCAGCACATTCAATCTCCGGCATTCAATTCTTGTCAGGACAGTCCTTCAATCTGTCCGTCGATAATGTCTATCCTTTCCGCTTGCGGCGAGCGTGGCAGTCCCGGCATACGCAGTATGTCGCCGGCAATAGCCACAATCATTTCTGCTCCCTGATTGATGACAAGGTCGCGGATGCGGATGGAGAATCCTGATGGAGTGCCATACAGTTTAGGGTCGGCAGAGAACGAATATTGGGTCTTGGCAATGCACACCGGATAGTGCTCCAGTCCGAGCGACTTGATTCTTTGCAGCATATTTTCGGCAGCTTTGGCATAGCTTACTCCTGACGCGCCGTAGATGTTCTTGCAAACCTTCTCAATCTTAGTCTTGATGTCGTCCGTGTCATCATAGCGGAGCTGTAGAGGCTGTGATGGATTGTTCTCAATCTGCTCACATACGACCTTTGCCAGTTCCACTGCTCCCTCGCCGCCTTCAAGGAACGCGTTGTTGATGGCGAATCCCACACCAAGTTCCTTGCAGTGGTCGCGTACAATGGCGAGTTCCTCGTCCGTGTCTGTAGCATAGCGGTTGAAAGCCACCACGACAGTCTGTCCGTAAGACTGCATGTTCCGTATGTGGCGGTCAAGGTTCTTGAGTCCTTCCCTCAGTCCCTGCTCATCTGGCTGCTTGATGTTCTCCAGACTCACCCCGCCGTGCATCTTCAGTCCTTGTGTCGTAGCGACAACTACGGTCAGCTTTGGTTGCAGACCTGCCTTCCGGCACTTTATGTCGAAGAATTTCTCCGCACCGAGGTCGGCACCGAATCCTGCCTCCGTCACCACATAGTCGCCGTATGTCATGGCGAGCTTTGTAGACAATATGGAACTGCATCCGTGAGCGATATTGGCAAACGGACCTCCGTGTACGAATGCCGGAGTCTGTTCCGTAGTCTGCACAAGGTTAGGATGGATGGCATCCATCAGCAACACTGTGATTGCTCCTCCCACTCCCATGTCTTTCACCGTAAACGGACGTCCGTCAGTGGTGATTCCGAGGAGAATGTTTTCTATGCGGCGGCGCAAGTCGTCCCTGTCTTTTGACAGACAAAGTATTGCCATAATCTCGCTTGCCGGGGTGATGTCGAAGCCGCTTTCCTGTACGGTGCCGTCTGTTTTGGCTCCCAGTCCTGTGACCACAAAACGCAAGTTGCGGTCGTTGATGTCGAGCACACGTTTCCACAATACTTCTTTCAGGGCGAATCCTTCCTCACGGTGCTGGTATATGTAGTTGTCAAGCAACGCGCTTATCATGTTGTGCGCGGAGGTGATGGCATGGAAGTCGCCTGTGAAATGCAGGTTTATCTTTTCCATCGGCAGCACCTGCGCATATCCGCCGCCTGCCGCGCCGCCCTTGAGTCCGAAGCACGGGCCGAGTGAAGGCTCTCGCAGAGCCACTACAGCCTTCTTGCCAATCTTGTTCAGTCCGAGAGCCAGACCGATGGATACGGTAGTCTTTCCTATTCCCGCCTTTGTCGGGGTGATAGCTGTCACAAGAATCAGGTTGCTGTGCTTCACTTTCTCCTCATCAATCAGACTCTCCGGCACTTTGGCAATGTTCTTGCCGTAGTATTCTATTTGTTCTGTCGGTATGTTGATTTTCTTTGCCACCTCGCCAATCTCAGCAAGCCGGCACTCCCTTGCAATTTCAATGTCTGTTTTCATAAGATTTATTGTTTTAGTGGGAGCAAATGTAGATATTTTTTTCAAGTCTTGCAAGAACTTAATTGTATGATTAATTTGCATATAGTATGAGGAGAGAGTCCATTTATTGCTTGGCGGAAATGTGGAGAGTATCTCAACAAAAGAAAGAAGCCGTATCACACTCTTTCCGAGTAATGATACGGCTTCTTTATAAGATTAGGAATGTCGGAATCCGGTCTGAAAACTTGGATTATAAGAATCAGAGCGGTGACAATTCCTGATATTTAAGAACTTGTCTTATTTGATTACAACCTTCTTGGCAACAGTTCCGTTGTCTGTAACTACTTTCACAACAGCCACACCTTTATAGCCGTTAGCGTCCATAGACACATTGCCGTTACCCTCTGCCACACCGATAAGCTGGCCGCTGACGCTGTAAAGCTCTGCTTTCACATTTCCCTCAGCTGCAACCTTCACATTGCCTGCTGATGCAGATACGGCGATGAGGCTTTCTGCGTTCACACCCTCAATGCCTACGAGGTCGGAAATTGGTGCGCAAACAGCATTTATCACCTTGTCTGTATTTGCATCGAGAAGCATTACTACAACCTTTGCGTTAGCCAGCCTTCTTACTCCTTGAGGGAAGTCGGCTGTGATGGTAGCTGTATAATCCTTGCCGGCCTCAATATTCTGCGGCAGCAATCCCTGATTTCCGCCGAAAGCAGTGAGACACTGGCGGGCTACATCCTTGAAGATGATGTTGGCAGAAGCACCTTCGTATTTTCCGCCTTTACCCCAGTCGCCGTAAATGGCACCCTCGTAATTGCCGAGGTTGTTTGACTGAACGCCCGGAAGATTGTCTTCGAGCACCACAGCAAAGATGTTCAAGTTTACATTGGCTGCATCGAGCGCGTAACGAACGGTTACAGGAACGACCAGCTGGCCAGTAAGGCCGTTTGTGGCTACTGGAGCGATGCTGACATCAGCATCGGCAGGAGTTACAAGCTCTTCCTGAATGTAGTCGAGCCATGTCTTGTTTGTCTCTGTTCCAGTGAAATACTCAACCTGATTTTCTTCGTCTGCATACAACGGAGAAGAGATGTATCCACGGTTTACTCGACCAGATGGAGCTGCCACCAAATTGAGGTAGCTTGAGTAGGAAATAAGGTCGCTTGTTGAATATCTGTCACCACCGCTATAAGTGTGTATGCCAATAGGAATACACTTGTCGCCGACAGTCTTTTCAATATTCTCAATGGCAAGGATACCACGAGGACAGTTTGGACAAGCCTCTCCTGTGTACTCTTCCAATACCACGCGCTTTGTAGTCTCAAATACAAGGTCGTTGATAGAACTGTTCACTTCGTCTGAGATATTTACTGAACTGCCCAGAGTGTTGGCACCGACAAGTCCTACCTCGATAGTGAAGTCATTTCTCTTACCGATAAGGAGCGGAAGAGCCTTGAAGTCGAAACGGAAGTTGTAGCCTTGTGCCATCTCTGTGTCCTGAGCGTGCTCAATCTCGTCGATGACTGTACCATCGCTGTTCTTCAAGGTGAGAGTCACCTTATTGTATTTCTCCAATGAAGAAGTGACAGTGAATATACCGGAGATTTCCTGCTCGTCCTTAGCCACTACAGAACTTTCAGTGATAAGGGCGATAGAGTAGCGGAGGTCGCGCTGTACAATCACGTTGTCTACAAACACCGCGCTCTGGTCCTCGTTGTCGTTCAAGAATGCAATGTAGACATTCTTTCCTGCGTATTTTTCCAGACTTACAGTATAGCTTGTCCAGTCGCCTGCAAGATACTGTTCGGAAGCACCTGGGGAAAGCACCTCGTCGAATGCGAGTTCACCCTCGGTCTTTATTCTCTCTGTAATATCTTTGCTGAGCACATTGAACTCTTCATCGCAAGCCCATACATATACTTTCAGGCGGTCAGTCTTGCTGCTTCGGTAGCCCTGAGCATCGAAACTGAGCACGCACATGTCGTCAGGAATATTCAGGCGAGGGATTACCATCCAGTCGTCGCTCTTTCCAGCCGGAGTGTATGAAGATACAGACATAGCGCAAGCATCGCTGCTTCCATCATCGCGGACTGACAAGTTCCAAGAAGAGTTGAGATCCCAGCCTGCAAGTGCGGCAAACTCACTGGAAAGCGTGTTGTTGTCGCCGTCATAGAACATGAACAGGTCGATAAGCGCGCCTGACAAATCCTGGAAGTCGCAGCTGAACAATACTCGGTCAGTCTGCTCGATTTCTCTCACGTATGCGCCTTCGTAGACAATAGAAATTTCGTCGTTTGTGTCGCTTCGAGAGCCTTGAGCCGCGTCAGAGATAGAGCCTTTCTGGATAACAATCTTGTATGTGCTGCCCACATACATATACTGTATGCCTGAAGGGTACAGTGCCACCTGATTCTTGTTTACCAGGAAAGAAAGGTCGCCAAGATAGTATTCCTGATCGCCCTCTACACGGTAGATGGAAGCGGAAGCTGTATCTGTGACAGCCACGTCTACGTCCATCGTCAAGGTTACATAGCTTGAAGAATAGTCGATTTTTGTCACTGCTGAACCAGCCTCAGGATATGCTGAAACCAGCTCTATCGGTTTCTTCTCGCGGCCGGTATATTCCAGTTCAATAGCCTCGTTCACTCTGCTCTTGTCGCCCTTCATGCAGATAGAGCCGGCAGGAAGCACAATGTAATATTTCTTTCCCGCATCAAGCTGCTGGCTGCGGAATGCCACTCTCACACGCTTTGAGTTGTCACTGGCTGTGGCAAAAGTCAATGAGTTTCTCACTGTCTTGCCGGTCTCGTCCTTAAGCGCGATGCTTGTGTTTGCTCCGAGCACCTCTACATCATATTCAAACAGAATCTCTACCTGCTGCAAGTAAGAGAATGAAATGCCTGAAGCCGGAGTGACTGTGTACAAGTCGAGAAGGTTGAGCTTATTGCACTCTTCAATAACCGGATGGTCAAACTCCACCACATAGCTCTGGTCGTAGACAGAAGACATGCAGACGAGTTTTGTTCCGTCCTCGCTCAGCGCATACGGTGTGCCTGTATAGTCAACACCGACATAATTGTCGAAGTCTATGCCGTAAACATTAGTCATAATCTTGCGGAAATCATACCAGAATCCGTCTTTTCTCATTTTAAGCTCACGCAACGGGCCTGTTACTTCTGTCGCACTGAAGATGTTTCCCTCACCGTCGCAGACACAAAGGTCGAAGTTTGTGTCGTTGTCACCGTCAAGCACCTCAAACCCTCCTGTCTGCACATTGTATCTGAACGGATATGACGCGCTGTATGTGTTTGCTGCGCCGCAGACCCACAAACCGTTTGCGCTCATGCTGAGGTCGTCCACATTGTCGAGACCAGTATAAAGCGGTGTCCATGCTCTGTCCTCATACTCATTGAAACCTATCACTTTGTAGGTTTTCTCCACGCGGTCGTACACGCAGTGCGCGCTCTGCCCTGGATTGAACCATGCTATTGCCTCAAGCAGATAGCGGCCGTCCGGAGATATTGCGTTGAAAGAGGATGCAGAGATGTATTCATGCGCCATGTCCAGCTCTGGAAGTCCCTCAAGCTCGACAATCTTTCCTGTTGAAAGATCCCACATTGTTGCCTTGAAGTTCCATTCCTCTTCTGTATAGACTATCTCCACCGCACCAGTTATCGGGTGCTTCTGGGTCTTGATGCTTCCGTCCTCATTTCTTTCAGGAACTTTCTCGCCGATAAGTTTGCCCACACCATACTTGCCGTCAGGAGTTACAGCGAGCACCTCACCGCCCAGCCAAAGGTTTTCTACCTCAAGAAACTCCCAGTCATTGATTGACTTTGACCAATATGCAGGAAGACCGTCAAAACTTCCCACTACGATAGTTCCGTCGTCAGTGACGTCTTTTGCAGTACAGTTGTCGCAAGCGTCAATGCTTGGTATAAGGTCTGTAATCTCATCCGTCTCCAAATTCACCAGCTTTGGTTTTGATGTCAGACCGTCACTTGTAAGAGCCTGCTCTGCCACTGCCCACTTTCCGTTGTTGGAGATATTCTGCATGATACCTCCATCATCGAATCTGTAAGAATGAAAGATTGGCCTTTTTGTCTCCTGTGCGAAAGAAGACGCACAGAACAGCATTCCTATCATCATGACAAGAAATGCCGACAATGAAAATCTTTTCATAAATCGTTTGTTTGTAAAGTTATAATTCCATTAGTTTTTCCTTTTTCTGAAAATAAAATCTCTGAGAATTAACTATCTCGCCACAAAATTATGAAAAAAAGGATTACAAATAAACTCTATGATAACATTTTGCATAAATTAGCATGACAAAAAGAACAAATGTATGCTTTTTGCCTACAAAAGAGAATGTTTTTGGCTTATCCGGCATTTTTAGTGATAGCCGGTATAAAGTCAAAAGATTTTCTCCGGACATTTTGCGCTGTGGGATATTGGTGGGTTGTGCTTGGGATTGTGGCAGGCAACGTACACCGACAAACCGCCGCTTGTTGCGGCTTGTTTTCAGATGATATATTCTTAAAAAAGACGGCAGTTTTATCAGTGTACTGACTTATTGTCTTGAAAATGGCGGGTTTGCTTGCTTTTAGATAAATTCTAAATGTTAAAATCAAAGCCCTCTCAGAGCCGCTCAAAATGAACCGCGTCTTACCTTGGGCGCATTTGAGCGATTCTACGGAGGTTTTTGAGCCTCGGATTTTAAGTGGATAAATAGGACAATTCGCCCGACTTAAAGATATATAAATCTCCTCCAAAACATGCCTTCCTCCTCCAAAAGTCCAGTAAAAGCCAAAATTACAAGGTGCTGAAAATTTATTTACAAGGCACACTGATTTTTTGCGCA
>JAMPEL010000060.1 GCA_023665185.1 Roseburia sp. | reverse complement strand
TTCTATGCCTCAAAAAAATGTGTACAAAGATTAGCTAAGTTAGGGGAGGTGTCGCCTTGCGACGGAGGAGTCTGTCCGAATAGAAAAAAAATACACACTTACAAAAAGTCAAGAAAACATGTCAGAACACACAAAACACAACATCAATCAAACACGCTCTACAAAATAACCCAGAAACTCATAACGAGCTAATACAATTCGGGGCAGGAAGACATTACATGCCAACCTGCCCCCGAACATACATTATCTTGCCAACTTTATTGCTTGGTCAATGTATAATACGTATTCCCATATTTAAGTATCATAACACTGCCCGTAATTTTAGCCGTCCCAGAATACAGCATAACATCATCCTCAAACTTAATGGAAATATCTCCATCTTTATATGAGTACAGGAAAGAAACGGGATCGAGAGTAAATCCAGAACTTGAACTTTCTATCCTCGTAGTCTGAACTCCGGTACCGTCCTTTTCAAACTTAAACGTGGTTACAACGTAGCCCGTAGACGCAGAAGGCTGATACCGCTCAACCCATGTACCTATCAACGGGTTAGAAGGCTCATCGTCATCATCGTCACTACAACTGGTCAAGTTCACACTGAAAAGCAGTGTCATCAACAAAATAGAAAAGTACTTCAATGTTTTCATTTCTTGTAAAATTAAAAATTAACGACTAATATATCGCTGCAAAATTACGCTTTATCAAATTTCCCTCCATCAAAAAAATGTTGCATAAAAGCAACACAACTGTCGCAAAAACGAGAAACAATCAGAGACCGATGTCCTCAGAATACTCCTTAAAGAAATCGCGGTGAAGTATCACTGATATTTCTTTAAGAAGATTCGTGTCTATACTGTTTTTACACAACATACGATAAACAACCGACCTGTGGCAGTTCAATTTTTTGCAAGCCAACTTACTGTGCGCTCCTGCCTCTCCAGCTCATCCTTTATGCTCTGACCTATATTCACCATAAAACACATCATTTATATACCATAAGGCATAACCGTTACACTTCAATGCCGAAAACAAAATGATGAAAAAAGGCGGGGACCTGCTCAATACTTATTCTCCTATCAGGTTAACCGCCAAGCAAACCTCACACAAACAAACAAGCATAAGCAGTCCACGCCCAAAGGACGTAGACTTACCTCATCGCTTGTTCCCGTTTGTGAATATTTTGGCGGTTATTCGATAAGAGAGAACAAGGACTATAAGTCCATATTTCTATTTCATAAGACAGGAATACGTTCCCGCATAACGGCTAAAAAAAATAGCCGCAACAAAGCGCGTCGTCAAGACAACACGCGTCCGCATTTTCCATCCCTATTCATTTTTACGTTTTTATTATTCCGCACAAAGATACAGCTTTTGTCCAAATAACACGCACAATGTAAACCATTTCTTTCCCATACACCCAAGCCGCTGCCACCAGAGCAGCAAATCAGACCGGAAGAAAACCGCCGCCCTTAAAACCTAAAGATTTTGTTTCCCATGCCTTAGTTTTTTCATAACTTTGCAAGCATAAAAAACAGACAAAGAATGGTGTTCAATTACGATGTTATTGTTGTGGGAGCCGGTCATGCAGGATGCGAGGCTGCAACGGCTTCGGCAAGGCTCGGCGCAAAGACATGTCTGATAACAATGGACATGAACAAGATTGCGCAGATGAGCTGCAATCCAGCTATCGGAGGTATTGCAAAGGGACAGATTGTACGTGAGATTGACGCGCTCGGAGGACAGACAGGAATTGTGACTGACCGGTGCGCGCTGCAATTCCGCATGCTTAACCGTTCAAAAGGACCTGCCGTATGGAGTCCGCGCGCGCAATGCGACAGGGAGAAATTCATACATACATGGAGAGAAATCATTGAGAATACGGAGAACCTGCACATCTGGCAAGATCAGGTGAGGGAGCTGATTGTGGAAGGAAAAGAGGCGAAGGGAGTAAGAACATTCCTCGGAGCAGAATTCAGGGCGAGATGTGTGGTCATCACCGCCGGCACGTTCCTGAACGGACTTATGCACATCGGACGGACACAACTGCCGGGCGGACGCATGGCTGAGCCTGCCTCGCTGATGCTCACGGAGTCGATTACGGCTCACGGCATCAAGGCGGGAAGAATGAAGACCGGAACACCGGTAAGAATAGACAGGAGAAGCGTTGATTTCAGCCTGATGGAGATTCAGGAGGGAGAGAACGATTTCCACGCTTTCTCGTTTATGGGCGAGAAACGAAAGCTTAAACAGCTTCCATGCTGGACATGTTATACGAGTGAGGAAGTACACGACATCCTGCGCTCGGGATTTGCCGACTCCCCACTCTACAACGGACAAATTCAGAGCATCGGACCGCGTTATTGCCCGAGTATCGAGACCAAGCTACATACATTTCCCGACAAGGACAGACACCAGCTGTTTCTTGAGCCGGAGGGAGAAACGACCAACGAGATGTACCTGAACGGATTCTCCTCATCGCTGCCAATGGACATCCAGATTAACGCGCTCCGCCGGATACCTTGTTTCAAGAATATGGTTGTGTACAGACCGGGATACGCTATTGAATACGACTTCTTCGACCCGACACAGCTGACGCATACTCTGGAGTCGAAAATAATAGAGAGCCTGTTCTTTGCAGGACAGGTGAACGGCACGACAGGATATGAAGAGGCGGCAGGACAAGGACTCATGGCGGGAATCAATGCCGCACTGAAATGTGGCGGCGGCAAGCCTTTTATTCTGAACCGGAACGAGGCTTATATCGGGGTTCTGATTGACGACCTTGTGACAAAAGGTGTGGACGAGCCATACAGAATGTTCACCTCGCGCGCGGAATACCGCATACTCTTGCGGCAGGACGATGCCGACATGCGTCTGACGGAAAAGGGCTACCGCATCGGTCTTGCCACCACAGCGCGACATCAGTATATGGAAGAGAAGAAGAAGACAATAGAGAACCTGCTCGACTTCACAAACTCTTTTTCGCTGAAGCCCGCCCTCATCAACCCCGCGCTTGAAACAATCGGAACCACTCCGCTCAAACAAGGATGCAAATTGGCTGAACTGATTGGGCGGCCGCAGGTGACTATCGAGAACATCATGCCGCACATCATTCCGTTCAAGAACGAGATTGAGAAAATCGCAGGCCGAAGAGAAGAGATTACCGAGGCGGTGGAGATTCTCATCAAGTACAAAGGATACATAGAAAGAGAGCGAATGATTGCCGACAAAATGCTGCGCCTTGAGAACATCAAGATAAAAGGCAGATTCGATTATAGCGCAATGAAGCAGATAACAATCGAGGCAAGACAGAAACTCGCGGCTATCGACCCGGAGAATCTGGCACAGGCAAGCCGCATACCGGGAGTATCGCCAAGCGACATCAATGTGTTGCTTGTCTTGCTCGGGCGGTAGACAGGAAGAAGGAACAGTCCTGCACCAGCCGGACAAGTGTTTCACGTGAAACAAAAGCCTGTCTATCCGTTTGGAATGAGCAAGTTATGGGCTTTTATTAAAGGGCGCACTTCAAGAGAAAAGCAACATGCCAAACAAGAACGGCGCGCCGGGACACAAGACATACAGCAACAGAAGAACTTTCAAAACAAACAAACCATAAAAAGAACAATGAACAACGAAGAATTACTCAAGAATCTGAGAACAATAGAAGACTTTCCAAAACAGGGTGTTCTCTTTCGCGATGTAACGACACTTTTCAAGAACCCAAAGTGTCTTGAGATAATGGAGGAAGAGCTTTACGAAATCTACAAGGACAAGGGCATCACCAAAGTGGTGGGCATAGAATCGCGAGGGTTCATCATGGGTGCCATCTTGGCACGGAAAATAGGCGCAGGACTCGTCATGTGCCGCAAACCCGGGAAACTGCCGGCAGATACCATCAGCCAGACATTCACCAAAGAATACGGCACGGACACCATCGAGATACACCGCGACTCCATTACGGAGGATGATGTGGTATTGATACATGATGACCTTCTCGCCACAGGAGGAACAATAAAAGCCGCATGGGACTTGGTGAGGAAATTCAACCCGAAGAAATGCTACATGAACTTTATCATCGAAATCAGAGACGAAGGATTGAAAGGAAGGGAGTTCATCGGAGACGAGATTGAAATAACTACTCTCATTAGCGTCTGAACAAACGACAGTTAGCGCGTAGATGTTCCACGTGGAACATCTACGCGCTTAAAGTTCGTACAAAGAGAGAGAGCATAAAGTGCCGTAAACTAAGGGCATAAACAAAACAGCCGAAAGAAGGACTTTAAGAGCGGAAAAGAACTGTCATGAAGAAAGAGGAAGAAGAAAGAATCGCGCGGTTAAAGAACATCGTATTGAACATGCCGGAAAGCCCGGGATGCTACCAATATTTCGATGAGAGCAAGACTATCATCTATGTGGGAAAGGCGAAAAACCTGAAACGGAGAGTAAGCTCTTACTTTCTGAAGACGGTCAATTCGCGCAAGACACAGATTCTTGTCAGCAAAATACAAGACATTAATTATGTGGTGGTGCCTACGGAGGAAGACGCGCTGCTGCTCGAAAACAATCTTATAAAGAAGTACAAGCCGAAATACAACATTCTTCTTAAAGATGACAAGTCCTACCCTTCGGTGTGCGTGACCAACGAATATTTTCCGCGAGTGTTCAAGACAAGAAAGATACTTAACGACGGTTCCACATATTACGGACCTTTTAGTCATGCCGGCACACTGAACAACATGCTTGAGCTTATAGGGAAAATGTATCCGCTGAGAAGATGCAGAATGCCCATGACAGAGGAAATGGTACGGAAAGGCAAGTTCCAGACATGCCTGGAGTACCACATAAAGAACTGCAAAGCACCTTGTGTAGGATTACAGACACGTGAGGAATATATGGAGAGCATCAAGGAAATCCGCGAGATTCTCAAAGGAAACACCCGCAAAGTGTGCGAGAATATGATGAAGGAGATGCAGAGCCTTGCCGAAGAGATGCGGTTTGAGGAGGCGATGGAACTGAAAAAGAAGTATGATTTGGCACTGGATTTTTGTGAGAAAAGCGAAGTTATCGCACATTCTTACCATAATATAGATGTCTTTTCTATTGCGGATGACGAAAAATCCGCCTTCATAAACTACCTTCACATTACCAACGGATGTATCAACCAAGCCTTCACTTTTGAGTTCAAAAAGCGCATGGACGAATCGCAGGAGGACATGCTTGCGCTTGGAATCATAGAAATGAGAGAACGGTACAAGAGTCAATCCCCGGAGATTGTGGTGCCTTTTCCGATAGAGACAGAGCTTAAAAACGTCACCATCACAGTGCCAGTACGAGGCGACAAGAAACATCTTCTCGACCTTTCACTGATGAATGTCAGACAATACAGGTTTGACCGCATGAAGCAAGCCGAAAAGCTGAATCCGGAACAACGCAGTGTGAACCTGATGAAGGAATTGCAGAAAAAGCTGGGGCTGCCCAAGCTTCCTATGCACATAGAGTGTTTTGATAACTCAAACATATCAGGAACGGATGCAGTAGCCGGATGCGTGGTATTCAAAAAAGCAAAACCATCGAAAAACGACTACCGGAAGTATAATATCAAGACGGTTGTAGGACCAGATGACTACGCATCAATGAGCGAAGTAGTACACCGCCGCTACTCACGCGCCATAGAAGAGGGAACTCCCCTGCCCGACCTCATCATCACAGACGGTGGAAAGGGACAAATGGAAATTGTGCGCAAGGTTATAGAGGACGAGCTGCATCTGAACATACCTATTGCCGGTTTGGCTAAAGACAACCGCCACCGCACTTCTGAACTGTTGTACGGGTTTCCACAGCAGACCATCGGCATCGAGATGAACAGTCCGCTGTTTCAGTTTCTCACACGCATACAAGATGAGGTACACAGGTTTGCCATAACATTCCACCGCGACAAGAGAAGCAAGCATCAGATAGCTTCCGCACTCGATGGCATCAAAGGGATTGGCGCCGCCACCAAAACGCAGCTCCTACATGCGTTCAAGAGTGTAAAACGAATACGCGAGGCTTCGGAAGAAGAGATTGCCGGGGTGATAGGAAAAGCAAAGGCGAGAATCGTAAAAGAAGGCTTGAAAGAGTCATAGATTACACTTTCCTCCTGATTGTATGCAAGGCAAAAAACAGCCCGTTCCACAGCGCAAAAAGCGGGATTTGCCTATAGTCTTACCATCCGGACACGATAATTGTATCTCCAAATAACAACCAATCCACATTCTTTTCTTATTTTTGTCACACAATAGAAAACAACAATAAAGAAATGAGAGTAGTAATACAGCGTGTCAGCCACGCTTCCGTAACCATCGGTGAAAAGGTGAAGTCAAGCATCAAGCAAGGCTATCTGATTCTGGTAGGCATAGGAGAGACAGACACAGAAGAAGATATACAATGGCTTTGCAGAAAGATTGTGGGACTTCGCATATTTGATGATGAGAACCACGTCATGAACAAATCAATTATGGATGTAAACGGCGAGATTCTTGTAATAAGCCAATTCACTTTATGGGCATCGTACAAGAAAGGCAACCGCCCTTCATACTTGCGTGCAGGAAGCCACAAAGTAACCATACCACTCTACGAGCGATTTTGCACCGTACTTGGCGAAGCACTCGGCAGCCCTGTAAAGACCGGCGAGTTTGGTGCGGACATGAAAGTGGAACTATTGAATGACGGTCCGGTAACCATTTGCATGGACACTCAGAATAAAGAATAAGAGACTGTTTCCAACAGGCATCTTACCGCAAGAACCATCCATTTCAAAACAGACAGTAGAACAAAACTGTCTGTTCCCAACAGACGGTTTCCTGCAAGAACCATCCCAATACAAAATAAATAAACAAGCGTTATATGACATTAGAAGAAATACAGGAATCCGTTGACAAATGGATAAAAACTTACGGGGTGCGCTATTTCAGCGAACTGACCAATATGGCAGTGCTCACGGAAGAAGTCGGAGAACTTGCACGCGTCATGGCACGGAAATACGGCGACCAGTCGTTCAAAGCCGGCGAGAAAGATAATATAGCAGACGAGATGGCAGACATACTTTGGGTGCTGTGCTGCCTTGCCAACCAGACAGGAGTGAATCTCACAGAGGCTTTTGAGGCCAACCTGCGCAAGAAGACCGAACGCGACAACGAAAGGCATAAAAACAATCAGAAACTAACACATTCCTGAAATGTCAGACACAATATCAGGAATCTATAAAAACCGCCATGTTCATGAGACATTATCCCTGAGCCGGTATATTTACTGACAACAAACATATACAAAAAACAAATCATATTCATGGAACATTATCATCATCACCACGACTGCTCTTGCGGACACGAACACGAGCAGGAAAACAGCGCAGAAAGCAAAATTACACAGGCATTCAACAAGTATAATCTTGAAGTCAGCGATGAGAAAGTAAAGAAGCAGGTGGCTGCTTTGCTTGCCGACCATCTACAGGAGAATAACACAAAGGAGGTGAAGAAATTTCTTCTGAATAGTGTAGAGCTGACCACCCTGAAAACGACAGACAGCGAAGAGAGCGTACTCAAGTTTGTGGAGAAAGTCAATGAATTTGACACAAAGTACCCTGATTTGGGACACGTGGCAACGGTGTGCGTATATCCAAACTTCGCCAAGATTTGCCATGACAGTCTTGAAAATGAGAACATAGAAATAGCTTGTGTATCAGGAAGTTTCCCATCTTCACAGACATTTACCGAAATAAAAATCGCAGAAACGGCAATGGCTATCCACGATGGCGCGACAGAAATAGACATTGTGATGCCTGTAGGCAAATTCCTTTCAGAGGACTACGAAGGTGTGGCTGATGAGATTTCGGAACTGAAAGCTACATGCGGTGAGCACAAACTGAAAGTAATACTTGAGACAGGGTGTCTGAAAACAGCCTCCAACATCAAAAAGGCATCGATTCTTGCCATGTATTCCGGTGCCGATTACATCAAGACTTCTACAGGAAAGCTTGAGCCGGCAGCCACTCCTGAAGCCGCATTTGTCATGTGTCAGGCAATCAAGGAATACTACGAGGAAACTGGCATACAAATAGGCTTGAAACCTGCCGGAGGAATGAAAACAGTGGAAGACGCGCTTACCTACTACACAATTGTCAAGGAGGTTCTCGGAGAGAAATGGCTCAACAATACGATGTTGCGTCTCGGTACCAGCAGTCTTGCCAACAAGCTTCTCAGCGAAATAATCGAAGAGGACATAAAGTTCTTCTGATAGCCCCACACATTTCCCAATAAGCCACGGAGGCAAGGAAATCCATACATATTTCCTTGCCTCCGTTATTTATTGGGATACATGATATTTGCGCATATCCTACTATTCCAATATGGTGGTAATATTTTGTATTTACAATTGGAATACATTCTCCTTGCCCTCTTCTGGCCCATCCTTGAAGGTCGGTAACGTACTGTCTCTACAATTGAAATACATTGCAATTTACACGCGACGCTCGACCACATAGTCGACAAAAGCAACAAGCGACCTCCTCACCTCGCTGTCCGGATAACGCGCAAGCAGACCCTTAGCCTCTCCGGCATACCGGTTCATCCTGTCCACAGCATAATCAATGCCTCCGCTGCTCTTTGTGAAAGCAACCAACCTCTCTATTTCCTCAGCCGAGGCAAGCCCGTCCTTCACTTTTCTTGCCAGACGAAGCATATCTTTGTCGCCCCGGCTCTGCAAGGCATAAATCACAGGCAACGTAAGTTTGCCCTCTTTCATATCGTTTCCGGTAGGCTTTCCTATCGACTCATCATGCTCATAATCAAAGATGTCGTCCCTGATTTGGAAACACCTGCCTACAATCTCGCCAAAAGCCCGCATATTCGCCACATCATCATCGGAAGCACCGGATGCCACTGCCCCACTCTCGCAACACGATGCAAAGAGTGCCGCCGTCTTATTGTCAATGATATTCAAGTATACCTCTTCGGAAATTTCCGTATTGTGTACATTATTAAGCTGCAAAAGCTCACCGTCCACAAGCCTTTGCGCTGTCATGGACACCATCTCCACAAAATGCAAGTTTCCTGTGGCGGCAGCATTGAGCAGACTGTTTGTAAGGACATAGTCACCGATAAGCACCGCTACTTTGTTGCCGTATGCGCTATTCACAGACAACTGTCCCCGCCTTTTGTCACTTTCGTCCACCACATCATCATGAACAAGGCTTGCCGTATGGAAGAACTCAAACGCTGCTGCGGCATATATCGCCGCCTCCCCTACCTCACCAAACAGCTTGGCAGACAAGAGTGTAAGCATAGGGCGCATCATCTTACCTTTGCGCGCCCCTATCATCCTCAGCACTTCATTCAGAAACGGAGTTTTATGTTTCAGACAAGAATCAAACACCTCTCCATAGCGTTCCATTTCTTGCTCTATAGGCTTCCTTATTTGTTGTAACGAGTTCATATATCATTTATTTCGCTACAAAAATACTAATAAAACCCCGAACAGAGTATTTTTTACTAACTTTACATTCAAAATAAAAAGATTTTTATGGACAAGTTATTCCTGCTTGACGCTTACGCGCTCATTTATCGCGCATACTACGCGCTTATCAAATCGCCACGTATAAACTCCAAAGGATTGAACACTTCCGCGATTCTGGGGTTTGTAAACACTCTCGAAGATGTCCTCCACAGAGAGAAGCCGCAATATATCGGTGTGGCATTCGACCCTGCCGGACCTACCTTCCGCCACAAGGCATTCCCGCAATACAAGGCACAGCGGGAAGCCACTCCCGAGGCTATACGCACTGCCGTTCCCTACATCAAGAAAATATTGGAGGCCTACCGCATCCCCATTCTCGAAGTGGAGAACTTCGAGGCAGACGATGTGATTGGCACACTTGCCACAAAGGCAGGACACATTGAGGGACTGGACACTTACATGATGACTCCCGACAAAGACTACGGACAGCTGGTCAGCGAGCATGTGTTCATGTACAAGCCCAAACATGCCAGCAGCGAGTGTGACGTGATGGGAGTAAAAGAAGTGTGTGAGAAATACGCGCTCTCCCACCCTTCCCAAATAATAGACTATCTCGGACTGGTGGGCGACTCCGCTGACAATTTCCCGGGATGTCCCGGAATTGGCGAGAAAACCGCTGCCAAACTTATAGGAGAATACGGTTCGATAGAGAACCTTATTGAGCATACCGCCGAGCTGAAAGGCGCCATGAAGACAAAAGTGGAGAACGGACGCGACAGCATGGTGCAATCGAAATTTCTTGCCACCATCAGAACCGATGTCCCTATCGAGCTTGACCTTGACACCTTGCGGTGTCGCGAGGCAGACGAGGAACAACGCCGGCTGCTGTTTGAGGAACTGGAGTTCCGCGCACTGCTCCAACGTCACAAAGGCGAAAAACCAAAGAGCGAGAAAAAGAGTGCCAAAGACTCCGTACCATCGCTTTTTGGCGGTGATTTATTCGCCGAAAAACAAGACGGGAACCAAGACGCAGAGATTTTTTCAGCTCTAAAGGATATTAAATCAACAAAGCACAAATACTATCTCGTTGAAAATGACGAAGAAATAGATAAATTAGTAGAAAAAATCTTGACAACAGATTTTGTCAGCTTAGACACAGAGACCACTTCGACAGAGGCAATGCAGGCAGAACTCGTCGGATTGAGTTTCGCCATACACGAAAACGAGGCATTTTATGTACCTGTCCCTGCCGAAAAACAAGAAGCCCTAAAAATTTTGGACAAATTCAAGAAAATCTACGAATCGAACCAAATTCTGAAAATCGGACAGAACATCAAGTACGACCTCATGGTACTCGCCAACTACGGCATCCAACTTGCCGGACCGATGTTCGACACCATGATTGCGCACTACATCCTTCATCCGGAACTGCGTCACAACATGGACTATCTTGCGGAGATATACCTCAACTACAAAACCATCCATATCGACGAGCTGATAGGAAGCAAAGGAAAGAAACAGTTGTCCATGCGCGACCTCTCCCCTGCCGCCGTGTATGAGTATGCGGCAGAGGATGCCGACATCACCCTCCAGCTAAAGGCGAAACTCGAAGAGGAGCTGCACAAGGAAAATCTGCACAATCTGTTCACCCAAATCGAGATGCCTCTTGTGCCCGTGCTTGCCCGCATGGAACGCAACGGTGTATGTCTTGACACTCATTCGCTCACAGAAACCTCCGCCCACTTCACCCGGCAAATGCAACAGATAGAGCAAGAGATACACGAGCTTGCCGGATGCGACTTCAACATATCCTCCCCGAAACAAGTGGGCGAAGTATTGTTCGACCGCCTGAAAATAACCGACAAAGCCAAGAAGACAAAGACCGGACAGTATGTCACGTCAGAGGAAGTGCTACAGAGCCTGCGGACCAAGCATCCGGTGGTGGAGAAAATCCTCGACTACCGAGGATACAAGAAGCTCCTGTCCACTTACATCGACGCGCTTCCGCAGCTCATCAATCCGCACACCGGGCACATACACACCTCATACAATCAGGCAGTTACCACCACCGGACGCTTGTCATCGTCCAACCCTAACCTGCAAAACATCCCTATCCGTGATGAAAACGGAAAGGAAGTGCGCAAGGCATTCATTCCTGACGAAGGATGTGAGTTTTTCTCTGCCGACTACTCACAGATAGAACTGCGCATCATGGCACATCTGAGCGGCGACGAGAATATGATTGAAGCTTTCCGCGAGGGACACGACATACACGCTGCCACTGCCGCCAAGATATACAAGCTGCCGATTTCAGAAATAACCTCCGACCAGCGACGCAAAGCCAAGACCGCCAATTTCGGCATCATCTACGGCATCACCACTTTCGGGCTTGCCGAGCGGATGCAAGTAAGCCGGAGTGAGGCTAAGGAGCTGATAGAGGAATATTTCGCCACCTATCCGAAGGTGAAGGAGTATATGGACAAATCTATCAACATGGCGCGCGAGCGCGGCTACACAGAGACGCTGTTCGGACGCCGCTGCTACCTGCCCGACATCGACAGCCGCAATGCCACCGTGCGCGGATATGCCGAGCGCAATGCCATCAACGCGCCGATACAGGGGACTGCCGCCGACATCATCAAGATTGCGATGGTGAATATCGACCGCCATCTGCGTGAGCTGAACCTACGCTCAAAGATGATTCTTCAGGTACACGACGAACTCAACTTCAGTGTGCTTCCCGAAGAAAAGGAAGTGTTGCAGCGCATCGTTGTCGAAGACATGGAATCAGCCTTCAGCATGTCAGTCCCTCTCCTCGCCGACTGCGGTTGGGGAACCAACTGGCTTGAGGCACATTAAGTCCGCACAAGCCATCAGAGAGTACAAAGAAAACGAGCAGACGGATTCGTCCGCCTGCTCGTTTTCTTTGTCTCATACATACATTCCGTCAGTCCGCTCTCACAGGAACATACCGGATACCGTCGGCATCTCTCCCCTGCTCTATCCTTCCCTCCCGTAAGAGCAAACTCAGCGCAAGGCACAGTTCCGTACAGCCCAAGCTGGTCAGTTTCTCCAATTCCTCAAACGAATATCTGCACATACATGCCATTGCGGCATACACCTTGCGGCTATTTTTCCTGACTAATTCCATGTCAAATATCATCGGCTAAAAGTTTTACAAGTTATCAAATCTAATATTCAATAGTGTTCTGTCATTGTATAATGCAAATATAGCCACCTTTGTTCAATCGCCGATGATTCTTTTTTTCCATAAAATGTCCCTTTTCCGCACAAACAAATAAAGAACCCAAAAAGATACGTAATACACTTAACATTTCCCCATACTCCGGCATTTTCAGCCGCTATGCGCCCTGTCGGCAGAGACAATGCCGGGCAGTGAGGAATCCCGTTGGAATCGCAGCCGCATGAGATGCCTTCTGCCACTGCAAGCAATGATTCCCAACATCATGACAGGCGGCTCATCCGACATTTTCAGGCGGGTTTCACTTATTATAGATCCTAATTTTGATGGAGACAACGGTTTGCAGATGTATTCAACAGAGTACTTACTTTTTGCAAGTATGCTCTTTGCAGATGTTTTACGGCTTTTTTGAGATGCTCATTGACTTTTTGTAAGTGTATGTTGTGTGTACTCTGACAAACTTTTGACTTTTTGTAAGTGTATTTTTTGAGTTATTCGGACAGACTCCTCCGTCACTTCGTGACACCTCCCCTAACTTAGGTGAGGAACTATATACATTGTCAATCAATCTATTAGTATCTCCGCCAACTCGGTAATCAGGTTCCTCCCCTAAGTTAGGGGAGGTGTCACGAAGTGACGGAGGAGTCTGTCCTAAAAGTCAATAAAATCAGGACATCTCTGACAAATTGATATGTTAAAACCCGCCTCCGTAGAATCGCCTCAAAATGAACCGGACTCCGCCTCGGTTGCAAAAACGCGATTCTACGGAGGGTTTTGAGTCTTGAATTTCAAGTGGACAAACAGAACAATTCGACCGACTAAAAGATTCATAAAATCAAGCGAAAATGCCCCGATTCCACCCAAAAGCCCAACAAAACCCAAAATTACAAGGTGCTGAAAATTTATTTCTAAGGCACACTGATTTTTTGCGCAAGGTACACAAAATTTATTTTCAAGGCGCACAAAATTTTCAAAGCCTGTTTTTCGGCCCAAAATCGGGCATTTTCCTGAATCATGTCCTCAAAAAGAAGGAAATCGGCTTTTACATACTCCGAAAAACAAAAATGGATTTTAAGCCCGAAAAAAGACAATTTTAAGACAAAATTCTCATAACTCACTGATTATCAACACATCCTATTTTAACCCAAACCATGCGTTTTATATCAAAAACCGCATGGTTTCCACTAAAAACACATTTAGTTGATTATCAGTAACTTATCAACCAAACACCCGAAAATCAAGCATTGAGTCAAAGTCGGAAGCCGCCCCAAATGTTAAAAAAAGAGGTTATCCGCCAAGTGACATAATGTCAAATGCCCTGTCGGTGTATTCACAGACTCCTATGCCTTTTACAGCGGAGAAGTCTGTGAATACAATCAGCATAAGTCAATCAAATGCACCAGCAATACCAATCACACACACCACTGCGGACATCCGCCCCAAATACCCCTACCCTTTTATTCAAGCATCAGTATTTTTTTATAATATTGATGGAAGAAAAACACTTCATTATCCACAAAATTAGCTAACTTTGAGGCGATAATACACATTCTAACCCCAATTAACCTGTTTTTTTAGCAAGATGAAAAAACTGATAACACTATCCCTGCTTGCCACTATCACGGCAACGACAGCCATTGCCCAAAAGGACAATTCAGGCTACCCAATCACACAAGTACCGTTCACCAGTGTCAAGGTGCAACCGGAAACATTCTGGGGACAGCGTCTCAAAGCGAGCCGAGAAGTCACCATTCCTCTTGCCTTCAGCAAATGTGAGGAGACAGGACGTTATACCAATTTCTCCAACGCTGCCGCACACATGAAAGATCCGAGCAAGGTGTTCAAGGTGAATGGTGTAGGATATTCGTTTGACGACACTGACCCTTACAAAACCATCGAGGGCGCAAGCTACCTGTTGCAGACCTATCCCGACAAGAAACTGGAAGCATACGTAGACAGCGTGATTGCCGTCATCAAGAGCGGACAAGAGCCTGACGGATACCTCTATACAGCCCGTACACAGAATCCGGACGACCCTCACCACTGGGCAGGCCCTACAAGGTGGTCGAAAGTGGAAGACCTCTCACACGAGTTCTACAACCTCGGACACCTGTGCGAGGCAGCCGTAGCCCACTATCAGGCAACGGGCAAGACCAGCCTGCTCAATATTGCCAAAGCGTATGCAGACTGCGTATGCCGTGAGGTCGGTGAAAAACCGGGACAGGCATGTGTGGTTCCGGGACATCAGATAGCCGAGATGGGACTCGCCAAACTCTATCTCGCAACTGGCGACAAGAAATACCTCGATCAGGCAAAATTCTTCCTCGACAAGCGCGGATACACCACCATCAAAACCGAATACAGCCAGAGCCATCAGCCTGTGCTCCAGCAGAAAGAGGCCGTGGGACATGCCGTCAGAGCCGGATACATGTATGCGGGAATGGCTGACGTGGCAGCTCTTACAGGCGACAAGGGCTACATTGACGCAATTGACAATATCTGGGACAATATCATCACCAAGAAGTATTACATCACCGGCGGTGTAGGCGCCACAGCCAGCGGCGAGGCTTTCGGAGCCAACTACGAGCTGCCTAACATGTCGGCATATTGCGAGACTTGCGCTGCCATCGCACAGGTTTATCTCAACTACCGCCTCTTCCTTCTCCACGGAGAGTCAAAATATTACGATGCCCTTGAACGCACGCTTTACAACGGTGTCATCTCCGGCATCAGTATCGACGGAGGAAAGTTCTTCTACCCTAACCCACTCCAGTCTATGGGACAGCACCAGCGTCAGCCATGGTTCGGATGCGCCTGCTGCCCGAGCAATGCGGCGCGTTTCATCCCGTCCGTACCGCAGTACGTGTATGCCGTAAAGGACAACAATCTTTATGTAAACCTCTTCATGGGCAACACTGCAAAAGTCAGCGTAGGAGGCAAATCGGTTGAGATTCAGCAAACTACAAACTACCCGTGGGACGGTGACATCACGATGACCATGCAGAAGGCATCCGGCAAGTTCGCTCTCAACATCCGTATTCCGGGATGGGTGAGAGGCGAGGTGGTTCCAAGCGACCTCTATACTTATACCGACGGCAAGCGTCTCGGCTACACAGTGATGATAAACAACCAAAGCGTCACATCCGAACTCAAGGACGGATATTTCGTCATTGACCGCAAATGGAAGAAAGGCGACAAGATTTCTGTACACTTCGACATGGAACCGCGCACGGTAAAAGCCAACGGAAAGGTGGCTGCCGACAAGGGACGGGTTGCCATTGAGAGAGGTCCTCTCGTATATTGCGCGGAATGGCCCGACAACACTTGCGACGTGCTCAATGTACTCCTCAATCAGGAACCTAAATTTGTAGCGGGCGACAAAACGATTGAAGGAACCAATGTCATGACACTTACCACTGACGCACAGACACTTAACTTCAGCACAGACGGCCGTTTACAGACAAAGGACGAGCGTCTTGTACTCATTCCTTACTATGCTTGGGCACACCGTGGCAACGGCAACATGGCTGTATGGCTTCCTATCGACCTCAATGCCACCAACCCGGCTCTTCCGCCATCAATCGCATCGGAGAGCAAGGTGACATGCTCAAAGAAACACGCGCCGGCTCTCTCGGCTGTCAACGACCGCCTGATTCCGGCAGACAAGAACGACCGCTCAGTTCCTTACACACACTGGTGGCCGGAGAAGAACACAACAGAGTGGTTAGTATACACTTTTAAGGAGGCGACCACAGTACAAAGCTCCACAGTGTATTGGTTCGATGACAGCCCGTGGGGCGGATGCCGCGTGCCGGCTTCATGGAAGCTCTACTACAAGAACGACAAGGGAGAGTGGGAAGAAGTGAAGAATCCAAGCCGCTATCCGTGTGAGAAAGGTGTGGCATGTACAGTCGATTTCGACCCTGTCAAGACCACAAAAATGAAACTCGAAATAGTCCAGCCGGAGGAGCATTCCTGCGGTGTGTTTGAATGGAGCTTGAAATAAGCATCAACAGTCTGATTATAAAGATGTAAGAATCGGGTAGGGAAGAGCCTCCGCGCCATGTCCACATTCCGAAAAAGACATTACAAAGACATATAAAGAAAGGCTGCCGGCAAAGTCGTTTACAGACATTTGCCGGCAGCCTTTTTTGCGGGGTATTTGTAGGAAAAGATACTTTTCCGCTGAATGTTAGTCAATATCACACCTTTTTCGTACCTTTGGCATTGACAATGAAAGAACATTCCATGGTTTATTAAGATATGAATACAGAAACTCTTGAGTTTGTAACATACTGCATAAGTAAACTTTCGGGGTTGTTGAAAATTCCGCAAAGCGAAGTGTATCGCCGACTAAAACAGTCAGGGATACTCTATGGCTACATTGTACCGTCATACGATATTCTCCATACATTCGGCTCACGCTATCTTATGGATGACCTTATCGAGTTTATGAAAAAGAAAGGAGTATTGCCGCAATGAAACTCTACCATTCATCAAATGTACCAGTTAAATGCCCTGATACAGAACACTCACGCAAATACCTTGATTTCGGAAAGGGATTCTATCTGACAACGCTTGAGAATCAGGCTGTCAAATACGGCAATCGATTTATCCGTAGAGAGGAAGAAGCGTGGCTGAATGTCTATGAATTAGAGTTGGATGCAAAAATGTGGAACATACTTGAATTTGACAGCTATAATACGAAATGGCTTGAGTTCGTTTCAAAATGTCGCGCCGGTGAGGATGACACTGATTATGATATTGTTATTGGAGGTATTGCCAATGACAAGGTTATACGTACACTCGACCGGTTTTTCGCGGGAGAACTCTCAGCGGAGACAACAATAGGATTGTTGAAATATGAAAAGCCAAACAATCAATATTGTATCCGTTCCCAGCGAATGATTGATGAATGTCTAACGTACCTTGAAAGCAGAAAAATATGACAGAAGAAAGCATTCTTATTCTCCGAGGAGACAAATGTGCAGGAATAATAAAAAGCATATCAGAGCTTTTCAATGTCTCCATACAGACGGCGACCGACATTTACTACGAATCGGAAATGTCAAATCTCATAGAAGAAGGTGTTGCCGATCTTCATTGCCGTAGTAATAAATATCTTGCCACTCTTATATGGGAAGAATACAAGGGGGAGCAATAAAAAAACGATACCAGAACATTCAGGAAGAGTTTTGTCTAAATTCTTTCCATTGATAAAATAGGCAGGCAGACGGGATGCAAAATATCCTCGTCTGCCTGCTATTATTTTTATCCGCTCCTGCTCATCTGAAATCCTTCAGTTCCTTCTGCAACTTCTGCCGGGTGAAGAAGATGC
>JAMPEL010000005.1:75779-98692 GCA_023665185.1 Roseburia sp. | reverse complement strand
GTCCGTCACTATGTGCGGCGGAATGATTCGGGCCTGTGTGGCCTCCATGATAAAGTGCGGACAGAAGGCATAATGGATGCAGAGGTATGGCAATACTTTGAGCGAGAGCCACGCACACAGTGTGACAGTCGTTATTGCCCGGAATAAATTTGGATGAGGTATTTGTCATGCCATTGTTTTGAGTCTTGGATAATAAGTGTATCTTTGCGGGTGTTATGACAGCTGGCCGTTAATTGGCACATGTAAATCAAGACAGGTATGAGTAAACACAATCAATATCAGAGACTTCTGACTCTGTTGTCAGCATTTTCTTTATCTATAACCACGACCATTTCGGCACAGGACATTCCGGCAAACGCCACTTTGCCGGAAGTGGCCCGTGATTTCCAGTTTCAATATGACGCGGATGGGAACAGGGTGAAAAAGACGTATGCCGTTGAGTCGGTGCAGGCGCAAGACACAGGCAATGACAGTGGAAGTATGGCGAGGAAAATGGACAGTGGTTTGGACACACCGCATTACAAGGTGTCGCTTTACCCTAATCCTACCACAGATATTGTGTATGTGGAGGTTGCCGGTATTGTAAATGAAAGCAAGCTTCGGCTGGACGTGTACGGAGCCGACGGCAAACGCGTTTTTTCCTCAGAAACAGAGTCGGCCCTACAGAAAGTCAGTCTTGGAGACTTTCCTGCCGGGCTGTATGTATTTTCTGTAAATGTGGATGGAGAGACCTCGTCCTATAAGGTTGTGAGGACTGACAAATAGCGTGTGGATGCCATGAATACAGTCAAGAGATTTCATATACTGCTGGTTTTCCTTGTCATCAGTATGCTGGCCGGATTCGGGCAGGAGGTGTATGTGGGAGCGACAGAAGGTGTGGCCGCTGTCTCGCCTTCTGGCGGGGCAACATACAGCATACCTATAAAGGCAAGGTCGGGCATGAGTGACTTCCGTCCTGAAATATCACTTTTTTATAACAGCCAGGGAGGCAACGGCATAGCCGGATACGGATGGAGCATCTCCGGATTGTCTGCCATTGCCGCAGTGCCGCACACTGTCTGGCATGACGGATATGCAGGAGGTGTGCGTGCGGATGAAAGCGATGCCTATAGTATTGACGAAAACCGCATGTTTGTCAGGAATGGTTTCCAACACGGGACGGTCGGCTCCGAGTATGTGACAGAGTCGGAGACATACAGCAGGATAAAGGTCACAAGAGCCGCCCCGGAAGGAACTGCCAGACGGACTCCATACACGTTTGTCGTGCAGACCCCGGACGGTTCCACCCTCACTTATGGAGAGAATACCGATGCGGTGAATTGTATCGGGCGCGCAGCCTGTTCGTGGCTGATCAGCAGTGCGGAGGATATTGACGGTAATGAGGTCACTTATAAATATGTAAAGTACGGCGGAATATCCCACATATCGAGAATCTCATACGGATACAACGCACATGCGGACAACCAGTCGGCATGTACTGTGGATTTCGTGTATGAGGACCGTCCCGACACCATCCGTACATGTGTAAGCGATGCGGTGCTGTGTCATACCAAACGCCTGAAAAGCATTGAGTGCAGATATTATGGGGAGCTGTACCGCACATACACACTCTCATACGCGCGGTCGGCAGGCGGGTTCTCCCACCTCGTTTCCGTAAAGGAGACGGGCACGGACGGCAAGGGGTTCGCGCCGACAGTATTTACATGGGATGATCTCCCTTCTTTCCAAATAGGGTTTGAGGAAAAGAACGTGGCGGTGGCGTATGATGACAAGCCTGACGAGATGTTCATGTTCGGTGGCGATTTGGATAATGACGGGCGCACGGAACTGATAGGATTGTCCCCGATACGTGAAAGAACCGGCGGCACGGACTATGATTATACAGGAGTCAGTGTGTATGCCTATAACGGGAGGAACGGCATGTTGCTTGAAAGAACCGCCCGATATAAAGCCTCCGCCTCTATTGACGCGAAAAAGCTGAAAAGCCTGCCGGGAGGCGGGATGGTCGCCCATCTGTCGAAAGGGTTGTCCAACTCGATAGTCCTGCCTTATTATGGCAGTGACTATGGAGGGAAATATATTTATTATGAGTTTCCGATAGAAGGATTGGTCGCAAGCGGCAAACTGGGCTTTACGTCAGAATTGCCATGCAACCATATTGCCGACTTCAATATGGACGGCATAGACGAGATTGTGTACATCGAGAAAAAGGCTCTTTCCGATGGCATCGTGCGCGTGGGATACATGTATATGGATGTGGAGGAGAGGGCTTTTGAGAACGAGCATGTTGATTTGGCACTGTCCCTTACAGAATCTCAGAAAGCAGACCGTATATACAACAGCCTGTGCTCCGATTTCAATGGAGACGGGCTGCCGGATATAATGCTGCTGCTCAAAAAATCATCCTTGATTTTATGGAATGACAACGGCAGGTTCACCGCTTCCAATGTGTCCTCATATACAGATATGGCGAACTCGGATATAGCGAGGATTGGAGACTTTAACGGGGACGGGCTGCTGGACTTGCTCTTTAATAGCGGGCCGACCTGTAGATGGAAGATAGCCCTTAATAAGGGCGGAAAGAAATTTGCAAGTGTAAGTATTCCTTATTTGCAAAGCCGCAATGCCATAAAACAGGGAGAGAATGACAGCGTCTTCTCTTGTGTTGTCCATGATTTCAATGGTGACGGGGCAACTGACATGGTGGTCGGATATGTCAGCGGCAATGCCCATAAAACAGTGTGGCTTGAGTCGGACAGGGACGGCACATTCACTGTGCGCAAGGAGGTCACCGCATCAAACACCGGGCGGTCGGTGAAGAGCATGAACATGGTGCAGGGCGACTTCGACAGGAATGGTGTGTTAGACCTTTTGTGTTATGGCGGGAACATGTACACGGGAGTCTGTCCGCAGGAAAAGCCGTGGATACTGTATGCCGGAGCCGGACTTGACGTATCCTCCAACAGAATTGTGGCTGTGACCGACGGGCTTGGAAAGAACATTTCCTTTGGCTATGGTCTGCTGACAGACGGCTATACATATAATGAGGAACTCCGGTATCCGCTTGCTGCAATCAACTACCCTATATCCGTAACGAAAAATATCACGGTGTCGGCAGGAGATACCGCCTATACCACCGGCTATGGGTATGCCGGAGGAGTGCTCCATCTGCAAGGAAAGGGCTTTCTCGGCTTTGCCGGGCAATCTGCGACAAAGGATGGTATTACGGCAAAGAAGACATTCGGCATAAATGAGGATTATTATGTGCCGTATCTTTCGTCCGAGTGCGCCACGGACTCGCTTGGTGAGGAAATATCACGGAACACATACGAATATGATTTTCTTCCGGCGGAGAATGGGGCGGAACATTCCTTTGTGTGCCAGCTGACCCGTACAACCTCGGCGGACAAGGTGGCAATGACCTCCAAGACTGTAACTTACAGTGGCTATACATACGGCAGGCCGGCCTCTGTCAGAACAGAAGGTGAGACAGTCTGCGAGCAGACCTTTGCGTATAAGAATGTGACAAGTGGCGGGAAATGGGTATTGGGACTTCCGCTGACATCGCAGAAGACTGTCCGCAACTATAGCGAGAAAACGATCTGTGTATATGACGCGGACAACCGTCTGTACCGCAAGGCCCAATATGTCAGCACGGAGTCGCCGGCATCCCTCAATCTTACAGGCACGGAGATATATGCCTATGATGCCTGCGGACATGTGACGTCCGTCAAGCGGACTTTGTATGATGCCTCCTCTGATGTTCTGGACACTCAGTACACGTATGACGACAAGGGACGCGTCAGCCGGAAAATCTCGCCGGAAGGACTCTCGCGGTATTACTATTATAATACTGCGGGATTGGTGTGGCATGAGGCAGATGACTTTAATTGCCATAAATATACCTATTTCGATGGTATGGGACGCATGGCGCGCACGGTCATGCGGCTGATAGCCGCCGACAATTCCTATAAGGACGAGGAGACTCTCTATACATACACGGCCGAGAACAAGGACGGCAATGCGTATAAAGTGACAGTGACGAGTCCGGGCAGTCCGACAAAGACCACACGGTATGACGCGCTTGGCAGGACGACAATGGCCGGTGAGGTGCATTTTGACGGAAAGGAGTATGTGACGGAAAATAAATACGTCACAGAGAATCTGGTGGGTTTTGTGTCAGTGCCGCATGTCTACGGCTCATCGGTGAGCGCGGGTACGGCCACCTCGTATGACTCGTTCCTGCGTCCTCTGAAAGTTGTCGGGCCTGACGGAAGAGACACACAATATGCTTATTCAGAGAGTGCCGAGGGACAAGTGGTGGCCTGTACGACAAACAGCAGGAAAGTGACGGAGACATACGACAAGGATGGAAGAGTTGTCTCACGGACAGACAACGGTGGCACGGTGCGGTTCGCATATACTGACTTCGGCGGTTACAGTCGTGTCAGTCTTTCCGCACGGAACGGCAGGGGGACAGCAGGCATCACTTTCGCTTACGATAAATATGCAAGAAAGGTCTCATACACAGATCCGGGAGGTGTGACCAAGAGATATACATACGACAAATGGGGCAATAATGACGCGGTCATATCCGCAAGCGGCCTTGCCGACAAGTTTGTGTACAATAAGTATGGCGAGCTTGTAGAGCGTATCTACATACCGGAGGACACAACGGCGAGGAGGAGCCTCTATACTTATGACGCGAGCCACCGGCTTGTGTGTGAGCAGGGAGGCGGCTACCGGTATGACTATGCGTATGATGACAACGGGCGCATATCAGAGGAGAAGTATTGTGTCAGTGTCAGTACAGATACCGCCTGTGTCACCCGTGTGTACGATTATGGCGAGGGCGGGAATATCCGTAGCGTCAGCAGCCGGATTGACGGGCTGAACCATCTTGTCGTGGAAAGGAATGAATATACGGGGGGATGGCTTTCGGCAGTGTCTGTCAACGGAAAGACTGTATGGAAGCGGACTTCTGAGGATAGCAGGGGATATGTGGACGGTATAGAGGATGTGTATGGCAAACAAAGCCTCACTTTCAATGATGCGGGCAATGTCACATCGCTCTCTGTGGAGGGATACTACGGACGTTTTCTTGAGACACGCACATACAGCTACAACAGCAGGGGAAAACTGTCTTCGGATAATGGCCGGAAAGTCAGTTATGACATTATGGACAGGCTGACCGGATGGGGCGACAAATCATATAAGTATGATACATGGGATAACATATCCAAGATAGGTGATCAGGGAAGTGTCGTGTACGACAAGATGCGGCTTGTCGGTGTGACAGAGCCTGACCCCGCCGTGTGGGGAAGCGACGAGCAGTCGGTGGACTACAATCCCATGTCAAGACCTTACAAGGTGCAGACTGATGACCGTTCTTCTTTTTTTCATTATGATGCCGGAGGAAACAGGATTGCCACAGTCCGGTATAAGTATATATATATCCCTCCGGTAGTTATTCGTCCGGCATCGTCTGAGGAATCACCGGCGCAGGGTGTGTCTTCTGGTATCGGACAGATTACGGGGCCTTCCTACCCGGGAATGGTTACACTGGACATGAATCGGGCCTTTGAGAGCGTGAGGCTGTATGCCGGTGACAGCTATGAGGTGTATAGGGAGAAATCGCGAACGAGACACCATCTGTGCTATATTGGAGGTACTTCCTCCACGGCGCCTGCCGTATATGTCATTCATGACGGCACCGCCACGTTGTACATGCTTTACCGTGACCGTCAGGGAAGCATTATCGCAAAGGTCAGCGACAAGGATATTGAAAGATATGATTATGATCCGTGGGGATGTCCTACAATAGACGGTGAGAAGTGTGAGAGCGGGGAGGCTTTCAAAAAAGTCTTTGTCCGGGGCTACCTCGGACAGGAGCATATTGGACATTCCGGACTGATAAATCTTAATGCCCGTCTTTACAGCCCGTATGCCGGACGCTTCCTCAGTCCGGACCCTGTCACAGACTTTGGCGGTGGGTTCTTCGGATTCAACGGGTATGCGTATTGCCATAACAACCCGTTCCGTTATGTAGACCCTAATGGGGAGAATCCGTGGCTGATTGCAGGATTAGCAGTTGCGGGAGCTTATCTTTTCGGGGCTGTGTCCAATGGCGGAGAACTGAATCCGCTGCAATGGAATTATTCTGCGGCTTCTACTTATTTGGGTATAGGGCTTGGTGCTTTGGTCGGTGGTGCATGTGGTTATGGCATTATAAATCCAGAAACGGTTAAATTGGTTTTCGATGTGAACACGAAATGGCTGTCTGCCGGAGTATCTGTGGGATTTGCGGGCATGGGTACGAACTGGAATTTCGATTTCCATTGGACTACAGCCGCAGGAGGTGGAGGAAGTATCATCGGAAACATTTCTAAAGAGGAAGAAACCGAGGCGGACGAGATAAACTATGAGCCATTTAAAATGGCAGGTGCAGCCTCGGCCGCAGTTTTTGCAGATGATGTGACAGGGCTGGGTGTATGGGATGATGTTGCCATACCGGTTGTATATGCAGGCGCGGCGGCATACTTCATATACGACAACTATGAGGTATTGACTCGAAAGATGGAGATGGAAATTGACGCGATCAGGGCGAAGCAACGGACATTCCCGCAAGGAGAGGTATATCTATTGATAGCATTAAAAGATGGCGACTACCCTAATGTTCGGGGAGGTGTGACACCTTTAAAAGCCGGAGAAACTTGGAAAATAGGAGAGACTACCATGGGAGATAAGAGATATGCGAAAACAAAACTGGAAGCATGGGGTGTTAAGAAACTACCTGTATATTGGGGGAAACAAAATGGAGATTCTTGTAATGGAAAAAAAACTGTTGTACGAGTATTATTTCCAACATGGTCATCTTCCTCCCGGAAATAGAATTTTCAGATAAGGGCATGGCGGTGCAAAAAGACAATAACCATATTACTAATCTTAATAATATAAATTCAAATGAATGTAGACGCTTCTTTTTTTTCTATATCAGGCTTACTTGACGAGTCAGATTTTACTGGTTGTCAATATATGTTCAGATGTATGTCCTTCTTTTTTGAGGACAGGACATACTCCGATGATGTGGAGATTTATGACATCGGTTTGAAATGTCATCCTGAAGATAAACTGTATGTCCAATATCTGCATCGTCCCATATACCGCCGGGACAAGACTGTAAAGGATCTGTTTTTCCCCGATAAAACCATACATTATTATAAAGATCTTGAGATAGAGATTGAGGTAAACTTCAACTTGTTCCGTCACAAGCCGATGATTGAGCATCTGATGGTTGTGAGAGACTCCATATTGGATTACCTGCAAACGATGAGGTATCCCGTGGTGTTGCGCAAGAGCTTTGACCGTGAGCGTTTCAACAATGACATGCGTCAGTTCTTTGATGAGTTTTTCGCCATTGAGGATTTGGAGGGTGTGTGGAACGGGCTGAATACTCTTGGATGATAGTTCGTGCGGTATGGAAGTTAATCTATTTCATTTTTTATATATGTGGTCCGGAAGAGGGAAAGGATGAGATATTGAAAGTGCGGTATATATCACGTTGAGCACATATTGAGAAAGCGGAGATTTTGTTTATACAAGTTGATGTCTTCTGAATTAAAGGGATTTTCTGCAAGGATTGTGATTGATGTTTCAATAAGAGGACTGTCGGACATTTTTTTGTATGGGAAGTTGTGAGGTGGTGATAAATATAGTATATTTGTCTTCCTGTTTCATTTAGGATATATGAATGTGCAGGAGTGAGGGCGACCGTGTATGTTTTGCTTTTGTCTGTGCAGAATGTGAGAACAACACTCGGTTCTTATTATATTCGCAAGATGCTCTCTCCTTATATAATAAAAGAATAAGGCATGGAAAAATTTGAGGTTAATATTTTGGGATGTGGCAGCGCGTTGCCCACCATACAGCACTTTGGCTCGATGCAAGTAGTCAATGTGAAAGAACGGCTGTATATGATAGATTGTGCGGAAGGCGCGCAACTCCAACTTCGTAAAAGCAGGCTGGCCTTCTCGAAAATCAATAATATCTTCATATCTCATATGCACGGTGACCATTGTTTCGGGCTGATAGGGCTAATCTCTACTTTTTCGCTTCTTGGACGCACCTCTGTGCTGAATGTGTACGGTCCGGCTGATTTGAGAACTATTCTGTCGGAGTTGCTTCATTGGTTTTGTCCGCAGTTGAACTATAAGGTAGAGATACATACAGTGGACACAAGGCGGTTTGACAAAATATTTGAAGACAAGTCGGTGGAAATATATACAATTCCGCTGAAGCACAGAATGGAGTGCTGCGGTTTCCTGTTTAAAGAAAAACAGGAGTTGCCGCATATCAAACGGGATGTGATAGACGCATTTGGAATTCCTGTATGCTATATAAACAATATAAAGAACGGGATGGATTATGAGATGCCTGACGGGGAGATAATTCCTAATAGTCTGCTCACCACACCACCCAGGCCGGCAAGGAGTTATGCTTATTGCACCGACACCTTGTTTCGTCCCGGCAATGCGGATTTATTGCAGGGAGTGGATTTGCTCTATCACGAAAGCACGTTTAGCAACAAAGATGCGGCATTTGCGAAAAAAACATACCATTCCACTGCTGGACAGGCGGGGGAGATGGCAGCATTGTGCCATGCCAAAAAACTTGTCATAGGACATTTTTCTGCCAGATATAAAAATGAGAGCCTGCTTTTAGAAGAGGCGAAACGGGTTTTTGAAAATACGGTTCTTGCAAGAGAAAATTTGTGTATAACGATTTGATGTGGTAAAAATTATCTTGGAAACTTGTTTTTTTCAAAAAAGGAATATATATTTGCACCATAATGTAAAAGAGAAGTGCGTATGGTAAAAAAAATACTTTTATTGATAATGGTCTCATTCGTATTCACAATGCAGTCGATGGCTATGGATGATGACAATCAGAAAACAGATATAGAAAATGAGCCGCATCAGGTGACTATTACGGTCAGTGAGTCGACGATACATATAAAAAATGCGTCGCAGATGGTTCTGGAGATATATAATGTTGCCGGAATAAAGGTCAATACACAGCGGATTGACAGTCCGGACAAAACCGTAGAGCTGAACAATTTGTCGAAGGGATGCTATATTCTCAAAATCGGCAAAATTGTGCGTAAGGTCTATTTGCGGTAATCAGTTTGGAAGTGTGAGTATCTCACTCTTTAAAATAGAAAAATCAAAGTACACATGATTGTCCTTGTCTGTCTCTGTGAAGAGATAGCAGGGACTTTTTTTATCCCAGCATTAAACCTTTGATTGGAAATGAGTCTATATAGAAAATATGACAAGGCAGATTGCAACTGTTGTATCAATAAAAGAATGATATGATGGAAAAGTTTAATGAAGAAGAAACGATATTGCAACTTCAGCACCCGGGTACACAACTTCAGGCCTTTAGGAAAATTGTCGATAGGTATAGCCAACCGCTTTACTGGCATATCAGGCGGATGGTTGTGTATCATGAGGATGCTGACGATGTGCTGCAAAATACGTTCATAAAAGCGTGGAGCAACATTGCAAATTTCAGAGGCGAATCCAAAATATCTACTTGGCTGTATAAGATTGCATATAATGAAAGTCTGACATTCTTGAGCAGGAAACATCAGTCGGTGTCTCTTGACGATGTGGACGAAAATCTTGTCGAGCGCCTGGAATGTGACCGATATTTTGATGGTGACAAGGTGCAGGTTATGTTGCAAGAAGCCATATCAACGCTTCCTGACAAGCAGAGGGCTGTCTTTAATATGAAGTATTTCAAAGAAATGAAGTATGAGGAAATAGCGGAAGTCTTCGGAACCAGTGTGGGTGCGCTGAAAGCCTCGTATCATCATGCCGTAAAAAAAATAGAGGCTTTTTTCAAGGAGAGAAGTTAAACCTTTCGGTTGTTATGAAATCTAACAAATAAACAAATACATCAAATATATGATAAAGGAAGAGGACAAAATATTGCGGAGGATTGGAAAGGAGAGTCCGTTTACTGTTCCTGAAGGTTATTTTGATAATTTGACGGAACGTATCATGGACGTATTGCCAAAGGCAGAAAATACCCTTGTTGCGGATTGCCGGAAAAAGACACGTAATGCAAGCAGACAATGGATAGGATGGTTCTCTATCGCCGCTGCATGTGTAGCGTGTGTTGTGTTCTTTAACATCAGAAGCATAGAGCCGGAGAGAACAGCTGCCGTATCAGATGTGTATACGGACGAGTATGTCGAGTATGATGATGAATATCAACAGGATGTGATGCAGTATGTCATGCTTGGGCATGAGGATGTGTATTGCTACTTGTCTGGTGTGGAACTTTGAGAGTTTTGATGGATGTTGTGCCATTTGATAAAAATGAACTATATGAAGAAATTGATGTTGTTTTTTATAGCTGTGCTGATAATGGGATGTCTGAATGCCCAGCAGACTGGCAAATCTGATAACCGGAGAAAATTTACTCCCGAAGAATTCAAGCAGAGAATGGAGGCTTTTATCACCAAACATGCGGGACTGACACCGCAGGAAGGTCTGGCTTTTTATCCGTTGCTGCATGAAATGCTGGGAAAACAACATAAACTAATGGACCAGCAGCGCAATTTGATGCGGAAAGGGGATAATAATTTGTCGGAAAAGGAATATGAGAAAATCATAGAAGAGGCGACTTCTCTGGAAATAGAGAACAAGAAAGTGGAGAAACTGTATTACAATAAGTTTCATACAGTGCTGAGTTGGAGGAAAATCCATAAAGTGCGCCATGCCTTGTTTCAGTTTAATATGGAAGCGTTGAGGAATTTTTCGCCGCCACGTAATGCCGGCAATAGAATGAGACCGACCTCCGCTGGAAAACATTCGGGTAAATAAAGTCGAGTAAGGAGTCAAATGGAAGCCCTCAATCACGGTCACTGTTCAAATTGACCGTGATTGAGGACTTTTTGTTCTTCTATATGCTCTTATACTATAAATTGCGCTATAAGGGGCTGTGCCATAATGTTTTCGGTGATAAATATTCGGAAAAATTTGTGTGGCAGGCGAAAATGAACTATCTTTGCAGCCAATTTTGATTATCAACATAATGTCTAACATTATTTAATTACAATTTTTTTTACAATTTATGGAAACAAAGAACATTAAACCGCTTGAAGATTTCGATTGGGAATCATTCGAAAATGGAGGCAAATCAGCTGCAAATATTGCAGAGGAAACAAAAGCTTATGAAGGTACGCTTAACAATGTAAGCGACAATGAGGTGATTGACGGTAAGGTTATCTCTATCAACGATCGCGAAGTTGTTGTGAACATTGGTTACAAATCAGACGGTATAATTTCAAAGAATGAGTTTCGTTATTGCCCGGAACTTCAAATCGGTGATACTGTTGAAGTATATATTGAAAATCAGGAAGACAAGAAAGGTCAGCTTGTTCTTTCACACAAGAAGGCACGTCAGGCACGCTCTTGGGATCGTGTAAATGCAGCTCTCGAAAACGATGAGATTGTTAAGGGATTTGTTAAGTGCCGCACTAAGGGTGGTATGATTGTTGACGTATTTGGTACAGAGGCATTCTTGCCAGGTAGCCAAATTGACGTGAAGCCTATCCGCGACTACGATACATTCGTTGGCAAGACAATGGAATTCAAGATTGTCAAGATTAATCAGGAATTCAAAAATGTGGTTGTAAGCCATAAGGCTCTTATTGAGGCTGAGCTTGAGCAGCAGAAGAAGGAAATCATTGGCAAACTTGAGAAAGGTCAGATTCTTGAGGGTACTGTTAAGAACATCACTTCTTATGGTGTATTTATTGACCTCGGTGGTGTTGACGGTCTTATCCATATCACAGATCTTTCTTGGGGACGTGTCAGCGATCCGAAAGAGGTTGTTACACTTGACCAGAAACTCAATGTTGTTATTCTTGACTTTGATGATGAGAAGAAGCGTATTGCTCTTGGCTTGAAGCAGCTTACTCCACATCCATGGGATGCTCTTGATGGAACTATCAAGGTGGGTGACAAGGTACACGGTAAGGTTGTTGTAATGGCTGACTACGGTGCGTTCATTGAAATAGCTCCAGGTGTAGAAGGTCTTATCCATGTGAGCGAGATGAGCTGGAGCGCACATCTTCACAGCGCACAGGATTTCATGAAAGTTGGAGATGAAATCGATGCTGTTGTATTGACCCTTGATCGTGAGGAGCGTAAGATGTCTCTTGGTATCAAGCAACTCAAGGATGATCCATGGGAGAATATCGAGACTAAGTACCCTGTAGGTTCTAAGCACGCTGCAAAAGTGAGAAACTTTACTAACTTCGGTGTATTTGTTGAGGTTGAGGAAGGTGTTGACGGACTTATCCATATCTCAGACCTTTCTTGGACAAAGAAAGTAAAGCATCCTTCTGAATTCACACAGATAGGTGCAGAAATTGATGTACAGGTTCTTGACATTGATAAGGACAACCGTCGTCTCAGTCTTGGTCACAAACAGCTTGAGGACAATCCGTGGGATAACTTCGAGACAATCTTCGGACAGGATTCAGTTCACCACGGCAAGATTATTGAAGTGCTTGACAAGGGTGCTGTAATTTCTCTTGAGCACGGTGTAGAAGGTTTTGCTACTCCAAAGCATTTGGTTAAGGAAGATGGTAGTCAGGCTGTATTGGGCGAAGAGCTTGATTTCAAGGTAATCGAGTTTAATAAGGAGGCAAAGCGTATCATCTTGTCTCACAGCCGTATTTTTGAAGATGTACAGCGTGCTGAGTCTAAAGAAGCAAAGAAAGTAGCTGCTGCGGCAAAGAAAGCTGCTCGTCAGCCAAAAGAGCAGACTCCTTCTATCCAGAATAGGGCTGCAAGCACTACTCTTGGTGATCTTGATGCTCTTGCAAACCTCAAGGCTAACATGGAAGCAGGAAACTAAAAACATATAGAATCATGAGAAAAGAATGAATGTGTTCAAACTTGAATTTTGAGAGTGAATACTTTCTGATATTCTAAGATTCTTGTCGTTAAGGGCCATATCATACTTTTTGTGAAGTGTGATATGGCTTTTTTTCTTTAGATACTTTTTTGTACGGCGGATGCCCTTTGGAAAGTCAGGGAAGCAGTTTCGTTGTTTGTGCTCATGTAAAAAATAATGAGAGTGCTAAGGTCTTGTTCAAATAGCGTGTTTACTGTTCTTCCGGTTCAAATAAAAGCATTAACTTTGCTGTTCGATTTGCCGAATTTAAAATAAAAATGAAACTCTTTGTCTTATTTTTCTTTTTGACCACATCGTCTGCTTCTGTTTCTTTTGCGCAAGATTCTAAAGAACAGAGTGATTCTGTTTTCGCTCGTCATTTAATTGACAAGGGAATTGAACTGACAGATTCTAATTCAGTCAGCTTGTTGAAGAGCGGACATGATAAATTTGTTGACTTGTTTGAGACAGTGCGCAATGCCAAAAAGTTTGTGCATCTTGAATATTTCAACTTTAGAAATGATTCTATTGCCAACCTTTTGTTTGAAATTCTTGCAGAAAAGGCAAAAGAAGGTGTTGAGATCAGAGCCATGTATGACGCTTTTGGAAACTGGTCAAACAACAAGCCTATCTTGCGGGAACATCATGATTCTATCAGTGAAAGAGGTATCAGGCTTGTCAAGTTTGATCCGCTGACATTTCCGTGGATAAACCATATCATACCGAGAGACCATCGCAAGATTGTAGTGATTGACGGAGAGGTGGCATATACAGGTGGAATGAATGTGGCAGACTATTATATTGAAGGAATAGAGGGCATTGGAGCATGGCGGGATATGCACGCACGGATAGAAGGTGCGGCAGTCAATGAGCTGCATCGTATATTTGCGCAGATGTGGGAAAAAGCGACAGGTGAGCATCTTGAAGAGGCAAAATATTTCCCGCTTCCAAAGACTACAGGAAATAAACGTGTTGCTGTGGTGGACCGTTCTCCTAAAGTGTCGAATGAGGCAATACGTGATCTTTATGTGAATATGCTCAATAGCGCGCGTCATAGTGTGCGGCTGGTAAATCCTTATTTTGTACCAACTCATAAAGTGCGTAAGGCACTGAAAGATGCGATAGACCGAGGTGTAGATGTGGAAATAATGCTGTCTGCAAAAAGTGACATACCTCTTACTCCGGAAGCTTCTCATTATGTGGGCAACAATCTGGCCAAAAGGGGAGCCAAAGTATATCTTTTCAAGGGTGGCTTTCATCACACTAAAATCATGATGGTTGACGGTTTGTATTGTACTGTTGGCTCTGCAAACTTGGATAGCCGTAGCTTGCGTTGTGATTACGAGGTGAATACCGTGATATTCAGTCAGGAAACAACAAACGAGCTTATTGAAATGTTTGAGCAGGACAAGAAAACATCAGATTTGGTGAAACGTGGATATTGGAGCACACGTTCTCCGTGGAAACGATTTGTCGGGTGGTTTGGCAATCTGCTTACCCCGTTGCTCTGATTTTGAAAAACAATGTATTGTCGGAAACCGAGTCGTAGGATTCTGTTTCTGCAAATAAACCGATTAATAAAGGATTTTATATTTATGAGAAAGATTCTTGCAATATGCCTGTTGTTTATTATATCTGTATTCGTTTTTGCGCGCCAATATCCTAAGAGGGAATTTCGTGGTGCATGGATTCAGTGTGTGAACGGACAATATCTTGGCAAAACTCCAGTGCAGATAAGACAAATGCTTTCTTCTCAGCTCGATGTGTTGCAAAAGGCGGGTATCAATGCCATTTTGTTTCAGGTGAGAGCAGAAGGAGATGCATTGTATAACTCCTCATACGAACCTTGGAGCCGTTATCTTACAGGGACTCAGGGGGTGGCTCCTTCTGATGGATGGGACCCATTGGGCTGGATGGTGGAACAGTGCCATCGGAGAAATATGGAATGCCATGCCTGGATAAACCCTTATCGCGCAAAGACTAAAGGAACCACGGTGCTCGCTGCCGGACATGCGGCATGCAAGCACCCCGAAAGAGTATTCGCTTATTCTGACATGCTTATTTTCAATCCTGCACTTGAGGAAAACAGAATGTACACCTGTATGATTGTGGAGGACATCCTTACCCATTATGATGTGGACGGAATACACATCGACGACTATTTCTATCCATATCCGGTAAAAGGGGAGGAAATACCAGATGAGTCCTATTATCGTGCCACAGGAAAGAGTTTCCATACAATCCATGACTGGAGGCGGCATAATGTGGATTTGCTTATAGAAGATCTGCACCATATAATCCGTAAGACCAAGCCGTGGGTTAAGTTTGGAGTGTCGCCCTTCGGCATCTATCGCAATAGCACCGACAATAAAAACTCAAAGGCTGGCAGCGCGACAAGCGGATTGCAGAACTATGACGATTTGTATGCGGACATTGTTTTGTGGCAAAATAAAGGATGGGTAGATTATCTGATACCTCAGATATATTGGAATATTGGTACCCGGGCAGCTGATTACGATGTGTTGTGCCATTGGTGGAATGACTATTGTTCTAATCGCCCCTTGTTCATCGGGCAGGATGTGGAACGTACTGTCAAGGGTGTAGACCCGGAAGACAACACTTCTCATCAGATGAGAATCAAATACCGCATTCAGCGGGAATTGAAGAATATAAGCGGTAGTTGTCAATGGTATGCAGCGGCTGTGGTGAGCAATCCCGGAAACTATTGTACCATGCTTGAAAAGGAATACCACCGCTATCCGGCTTTGCAGCCGAAGATGGAGTTTATTGACAAGAAGGCCCCGAAGAAACCGTGCCGTGTAAGAATTGGCATGTCTGATGGAAGACCGCATCTTGTTTGGAACGCTCCAAAGGCAAAGAAAGAGTTGGACAAAGCCGTACAATATGTGGTATATCGGTTTGCCTCTGGCGAGCAAATTGATATGGAGGATGCCTCTGCCATTGTCGGGATAACCCGTAATACTTATTTCCCGATAGAGGGCAATGCAAGTGGATGTACTTTCGTTATTACTTCCCTTGACCGACTGCACAACGAATCGAAAGGTATTAAGGTCAAACTTTGATTTATATCCTGTGTCCACTGTCTGGAAATAGAATTTTATAGACTAGGAAATAGTGCGCTTCATTATTTCCTAGTCTTTTGTATTTGGCGGATATACCGGAAAATGTTTTGTGAGTAGTGCCATGATGCCGATATGCCGCAATTGAGACTGTTTGCAGCTTTACAAAGATTATAAGATGGTTGTCTAAAGCTATTTCTTGTCTACTATTTTTTTAGTATGGCGACTTGTTAGTTGTTCTTTCCAAATACTTTACTAACAAATTTATATGCTCTTCTTTCACCTGTTTCAGGATGTATCCAATCTGCATCCTTTGGAATAGATATGACAATAATAGCATGTTTATAATAGATATCTTCATCATCGATCTCAGCATAAAAATCCTGATCTGTCAATGATACACCTTTCATAGGATAAGGCAGTCCTCTCCATGTAAAATCAATCTTAGCCTTTCCATAATTGTTTTTGTAAAGCCTGACATCAGAAACTATCAAAATAGACTCTGATGGTTGTGTAACATTTTCCAATTCTTCCTCTCTAAGAAATGAATAACCATTGTTCCAAAAACCATGATAGCCATATTCTTTGAATGCTTGTACAACTCTTTTGATTGGTTCTGTACCGACTTTTCTGCATGAGTGATTGTCAATTATCCAATTTTCTTTTTGTTTGCCTTGTGGTGTAGGATGTCCGTCAAACTCTATAACATCAAGTGGCTTGGCAAAATCAATTTCATATCCTTGTACAGCACCTGATTGACCGTCATTTTGAACTATACGAATCCATTCTTTAGGGTTATCTAGGTCTATCCCTCCTGGGCATAAGCCTCTATTCTTACAGCTGACAGCAAGAAGAAATACACGCTTTTTCATTATAAATCTCCTCCAAATTTAATATATTCCCCATGTCTTTCAAGAAGTAGATTGCTAAGTACTCTTCTATGACATTTTTCATTTGTTGGCTCAGAACATAGCAATACAACATTTTCATATATCCCAAATTCTTTTACAAAATTGGATATTTGCGACTTTGTTTCAATTTGTTTTTTATATGCAGCCTCAAATAATTTATAATTCTTGCTCATAGGACAAGATTTATCTCTGACTTCTTTCAGTAGCTCCTTAGTTGGTGCCAAATCAACACGGTGTTTGTATTTGCACCCATCTGCTAACTCTGAAAGGAAAAACGGCAAATCTTTCTCAAATGCGAAACGTGATAACTGACCGTTAGGGTTGAGACGTACATCTATAAGACAGTCAATTTTGTTTGCTTTAATGATTCCAAAAAACTCTTTTGCTGTCTTCTGTGTAAAGCCGATGTTGAATAATTTAATCATTGTTTTCGTTATTATTATAGTTGAACCTTTTCCACCCATGCAAGAGATTCCAATATCTATCACAAAAATCATAAAGCTTTTCTTTTGTACTTTCTCCAAAATATTTGACAAGGATGTTATCTTTATACATTGGAAGTAACATTTCTTTCTCTTCACAGACTAACCTCTCTAACTGCTTATCTAATTCTCGATTTGATATATCCCCAATGCTACCATCTGTATTTTTTATTATATGTCTTACTTCAAGCCAATTTCCAAATCTTTGTTCAAGTGCTTTGCTTATCAAGAAATATCTGTGGCAATCCATTGGCTTCTTTTCACTACACATCAAACACAAGGTGAAATCCTTGTCATAAGCATCTTTAATGCGTTTTAATCCGCTTACAAAATACTCGTCATTCCTAATTTTTCGAAAGTCTACAATTTCTTCACTTCCAAATAATTCTGTCCTTTCTGGACGATAACTTTTTCTTATAGGAAAAACTTCTTTTTCAAAGAATATGTCTGATGCTTTAGAAAAAACTTCTTGTAGGCTACTAACCTTAGCTCCAATTTCAGACATATTCATATATGGTATGCCTAATTTCTTACCTGCAATTTTCATGTTGTCTGCATTACATTGTGGATACTGTTTGGAAAATGGTACAGAGCGCACATCAACTAAAAAATCTATGTCATATATTTTTAGTGTATCAAATAAAATATCAATATTTATAGTGTTGTCTTGTTGGAATAAGGTGTACCCAACTGTATATATTTTTTTCTTATTCATTACGATATTCATTTAAATTAGTATTATGTTGTATGTCGTTTATTAATTGCACATTTGGGGTAAAATTGAGTGTTCTTCCTTTTTTTACAAATCCGCTTTTATACTTTTCTATCAATGCAACTGCTTTCCCATTAAAATCGGTTTCATTGAATGTAAATGATATTGGACGTCCATCTGATAAAGAAAAGATATACATTAAAATATACTCTTCAAGTCCAATTTCAAAATATCTACAGCTGATAGCCCAGTTTAAGATATGTATTTCTTGATCGCTCTCCATATAAGTTATAGCTGAACAGATTCCTAATTTTTCACCATTATCTCTGTATATCTCAAAAATGCAAGATTTAGAATTCGCATTGGCATCTTTTTTTTCTGCGAACCTAAATTGATTTGATTTCGTGTAAAGGCGGTTTGCTTCTGTATGGTTTATGTCACCACTAACCTTGACAAATAATTGTGGAAGATAGCTTTTCTCACGTTCTTGTTGTAAAATTTCGTATTGTCGTTTGCGATTTCTTGATTTCAGCGAAAGTTCAAATCTATCAAATATACAACATGTTATAAGCAACGTTAGCAGTTCATCATGATTTTTCCAATCAGGTACAAATACCTCGGGGAGATTCTGTTTGACTTCATCACGAACCAATTGGTTATCATCAATGAAAACACAAGCATTAGGCAATATAGATAACTGCCGGGCTATGGATTTTATATTTTTGCTCTTATCAATATAATTGGCTACAATACAGTCTATCTGTCCTTTTAGAGGAAATTCTTTGTCATTTAGTTGGTCAATAGCAGACAGCACTTCCTTTATGTTGTTACGTGAGCATATTGCCACATACAGTCCTAGTTCTATAGCCATCGTTCGTATGAAACGCATAAATGAGATGAATGGGGAAGCATCATTTGAATGGAGTCCTTGTTTGATAATAGCAATACCATCTTCTACAAGGGTTCCTTTCCAAACAGTATCATCAAGATCTAGTATTATAACCTTATATATGGTTTTGAGTTTGCATATAAGTTTTGATACAATTTGCATAACCAGTATTCCAACGATGGAAATGCCTGTTTTGCTAGACAAATTTATAATTGAAATCAAATTCTCTATTCTATATTCAAACAATTCATGTTTTGAATTCTCTTTATTTGTATATTCCACTAGTATTTCATCTATTGTATCTTGTCCTTTAGAGATTGTTACTTCAAAACCGTACATTTGCAATTTGTGAAGCAGAAGAGAAACCTCGTAATCATCTACAGTAATAAAGTCTGCAAGCCCACCTATATTAAGTGTGTATTCGCTTGTGATAAAACTACGAAATGGTTTGACGTAGTTTTCAATGTAAGTGTCAATGTATTTATTGTTCACGGAACTGTTTTTTTGAAGAGCCGACATGTCGTGTGGCTACAGATAATATCAGGAAGCTCCAACCTTGATAATAAAAAGTGAATTATAACCCACACAAAATTGAAAAACGTGGAGCCTGTCTTGCTACTCGTTCCACTATGTAAGGCCTTCGCATTGCCCAGTTAATCGAAACGAGCAACGCCGAAAGCCCCACGCTGTGTAGTATATATAACCGCTAGTCTAACCGTATAAATGGAAAGACAGACTCGGTGAATACAATACACCCAATGGAGCGTTCCTCGTTGCTTTGTTTTTGATTAACTGTGAGAGTTTGCGAAGTTCTACATAGTCAAAACCAAAGCGTTAGAAACGCATTCAATATGTATGTCCCGCCCATAACCTCATCTCATAAGAGATATCAGCGTGGGTTGGTGAATACAAAAATACATCTTATTTTTTAGAAAACCATGACAAAAGGCTAACAAATTGTCTGTCTTTGATTATTTTGTCGAATGATGCGATGAGAGTGGGTACTTCTATATTGAATCTATAAATGATGCGATGAGTATAAATTTTAATGAGGATTTATTGTCCCGAACTTACATATAGATTCCTTATAGACTTGGAGATGGTGCGCTTCATTATTTCCAAGTCTTTTTTTATGGCTTGAAATGTCATAATCCTTTCTTTCTTAAATGTTAAAACGGATAATCTTGAATGTTAAAAAGAAAGCCCTGAAAATAATCTCCCGATGCCTCAAACTCCCTTTATCAATCGGTCTCCGAGGCTTTTTCTGAACACTAAAAACGAATCCTTAAAAAGTGTAAGTGGTTGATATACTGTGTAAATCTTGTTGCGTATTCCGGATAAAATGACTAACTTTGCACCATCATTAGAAAGATGATGAAGATAATACAGTGTTTTCCAAGTTTACAAAACTGGTATTATCATAGAGAGAAGAATGTCCGAACTGCGTATTCGGCGATTATTAACTAAAACAATTTTCATGAGGAATTTTTTTGTATTTCTATTGTTATTTACAAGTTTGGCGGTATCTGCGGCAAAGGTTGATCCGGAAAAGAAATGGGGCGCATTGATAACAGCCATTGCGCAAGTTGAAAGTGAAGGCAGAGCAGACGTTGTCTCAAAATGCGGACGTTATGTAGGCTATTTGCAGATTTCTAAAATTTTGGTCCGCCAGTGCAACCAAATTGTAGGTTACAATAAATACACTTATTCAGACCGTCTGAATAAAGAAAAAAGCAAACAGATGTTCATTGATTATCAGGAATATTTTAATCCTGAGGGTAATATGGAAAAGGCGATACGCTTGTGGAACTCAGGCGATTTGAATTGCATGAAACGTAAAGCCTCCACAGACGGATATTATAAGAAAGTAATGAGAAAATATTCAGAAATGGCGGAGAAATAAGGTCTTCCCGATTTTATCAACGCGTCACCCCAAGTCGTTCCGAGAACGTAAGGGTGACGCGTTGATATTTTTTTTTATTGCTGTGATTTATTCACTCAAAGCCACAATCTTCTGCATTCCTTTCTCTTCTGTTCTTTGTCTGCCTGCCGATTCTTGCCACACTTATTCCGGCAACAGCCATCAATATTATGCAAAACAGCCATTTGGGGGTTCTGGTGTCAGAATAGTAAAGATTATAAAGCTGCGGCATTCCAAAAAATCTGAATAGCCATATTATGGCAAGGACTGCGGATTTCCCTATTATCTCCATGAAAAACATATTGGTCAGGAATATCACAATCTCGTTCTTTCGCTCTTTTTTGTCAGGTATCATCTTGTCGCATATTGTATGGATGATGCAAAGATAGTCCATCTACCGACAAAAAGTGCTATCTTTGCAAAAAATATAGTTATGACAGAACAGTTTGAACTTTCGGCAGCTCTTTCCCGACTGGGAATTGAAGAGCTTACCTCCATGCAGAAATCGGCATCCGATGCTTTCAGCAAAGGAAAAGACATAGTTTTGCTTTCGCCCACAGGTACAGGAAAGACCTTGGCATATCTGCTTCCCTTGATGCAGGCGATTGATTTTGCCTCTAAAAGAGTGCAAGCCATTGTCATGGTGCCTTCGCGTGAATTGGCACAGCAGATTGACGGTGTGGTGAAATCAATGAAAAGCCCGTTGCGCAGCGTGTGTTGCTACGGCGGTCGTCCGGCAATGGAAGAACACCGCATGATAGCGGGAGTATTGCCACATATTGTGATTGCCACTCCCGGACGTCTTGTAGACCATCTGAACAAACGCAATATTGAAGTTGACGGAATACGCACCCTTGTCATAGACGAGTTTGACAAATGTCTTGAGTTTGGCTTTCATGGAGAGATGCGCGAGGCGATGGAGATGATGCCTCTCGTCAGACAGCGTTTTCTGCTCAGTGCCACAGATGCGGAACAAATTCCCTCGTTTGTCAATATGGGAAGGGACAAGGGGGAAAAGGCTGTGCGCATAGACTATCTGTCGGGCAGCGATGAAGTGGCCCGGCGCATCAATTTGCATGTGGTGAAGAGTCCGGTGAAAGACAAACTCGACACTCTTTACTGCCTTCTGCGTACACAAGGTCCCCGTCAGAGTATTGTTTTTCTGAACTACAGAGAGGCGGTAGAGCGGGTATATAATTATCTGTGCAGCGAGGGCATGTATTGCGAGATGTTTCATGGCGGGATGGAGCAACAGCACAGGGAAAAAGCTTTGTATAAATTTGCCAACGGCACCTCCAATGTGCTTGTCTCTACCGATTTGAGTGCTCGCGGACTCGACATTCCTGATATTGACAATATCATACACTACCATCTTCCGCTCAATGAGGAGGCCTTCCTGCACCGCAACGGACGTACCGCGCGCTGGGAAGCGGAAGGAAATTCCTATATCATCTTGCACGAGGAAGAGAGCATACCGGAGTATGTGAAGGATGAGCCCGATGAGTTTTTCATTCCTAAGAAACTTCCGGAGATGCAGCTTCCTCTATGGGCTACCATCTATATAGGCAAAGGAAAGAAAGACAAGATAAGCAAGATGGACATTCTTGGATTCTTGTGTAAAATAGGCGGTCTGGAATCAAAAGAAGTTGGGCGCATTGATGTGCGCGACCATTATGCTTTTGCTGCTGTCAGCAGAAAAAAATTGTATGAGGTTCTTCGTAAGGTGAAAGGACAGAAGATAAAGGGAGTGAAAACAATCTTTATTGAAGCGAAGTGATGCTTTTGGGGCGCATCCTGCATTTTGGTAAATATGCTCTTGGCGGATGAATATGTTGAAAGTGTTAGCAAAAGATTGAATATCCTGACAATTTGATATGTTAAAATCAATCTCCGTAGAATCGCTTCAAAATGAACCGAACCTTACCTCGGTTGCAAAAACGCGA